>NZ_JBEZDY010000011.1:55374-312943 GCF_040648555.1 Actinoplanes sp. NPDC049118 | reverse complement strand
GTCGTCGACCTGATGACGCTGCCCCGGCCCAAGGACCACCCGCACGGCATGAGCGAGACCCAGTTCACCGAGCTGTTCACCGACACCGTCGACGTGGTCGCCTCGTTCCACGGCTACCTCGGCGCGATCCACCAACTGGTCCACGGCCGGCCCGACGCCGACCGGTTCCACGTGCGCGGCTTCATCGAGGAGGGCACCACCACCACCCCGTTCGACATGACCGTCCGCAACCAGGTCTCCCGCTACCACCTGGTCATGGACGCCATCAACAACGCCAAGCGCCTGCCGCGCGGCGCCACCGAGCTCAAGGCCTGGTGCGTGGCGCAGCTCGCCCGGCACGACGCGTACATCGTCGAGCACCTCGAGGACATGCCCGAGGTCCGCGACTGGACCCTCGCCGACCGGGTGACCGGGTGAGAGGCGCGCACCGGGCGTAATGATCAGCCCCTGAAGCGGCCCGTGCCGGGGTGTCGTAGTGTCGCCTCGTGGTGAAGAGACTTCGTGCGAGCGGCGCCCCGGGGCGGGCCGCCAAGGAGCCGGCCGTACCGGCGGTGGTGAACGTCGCAGCACGTTCCCAGCCCGCCGGCGGCCTGGCCCGGTGGCTGCTCAAGCACCAGGTGCAGCCGGTCGGTCCGGCCGCCGGCGAGGCGCACGCCGAGCAGCACGCCTGGTGGAAGGTGATGTGCCTGACCGGGGTCGACTACTTCTCCAGCCTCGCCTACGTGCCGGCCATCGCGATCGCGGCGGCCGGTGCCGTCTCCCCGCTGGCGACCCTGATCATCGTGGCGTTGACGCTGTTCGGCATGCTGCCGATGTACCGGCGGGTGGCCAAGGAGAGCCCGCACGGCGCCGGATCGGTGGCGATGCTCGAGGAGCTGCTGCCGTTCTGGCGCGGCAAGATCTTCGTGCTCGTCCTGCTCGGCTTCGTCGCCACCTCGTGGATCATCACGATCACCCTGTCGGCCTCGGACGCCAGCCTGCACGTGCTGGAGAACCCGCACGCGCCCGGGTTCCTGCACGGGCACGCGGTGGCGCTGACCGTCATCCTGCTGCTGGTCCTGGGCGGGGTGTTCCTGCTCGGCTTCAGCGAGGCCGTCAGCGTCGCCATCCCGCTGGTGGCGATCTTCCTCGGGCTCAACGCGATCATCATCGGCGCGGGCCTGGTCGACGTGGTCACCTCGCCGACGGCGTGGTCGGCGTGGACGGCCGCGCTGACCGCCGAGGGCGGCAGCTTCGCCGACCTGGTCGGCCCGGCACTGTTCGCGTTCCCGTTGCTGGTGCTCGGCCTCTCCGGTTTCGAGACCGGGGTGAGCATGATGCCGCTGGTCGCCGCCGACGGCGCCGACGCCGAGCAGCGGCTGCGGTCGCGGATCCGCAACAGCCGCAAGCTACTCACCGCCGCCGCGGTCATCATGAGCGTCTACCTGCTCAGCAGCAGCCTCGTCACCACCATCCTGATCCCGCCCGCGGAGTTCGCGGAGGGCGGTGCCGCGAACGGCAGGGCCCTCGCGTGGCTGGCCCACGAGCAGTTCGGCGAGGCGTTCGGCACCGCCTACGACATCAGCACCGTGCTGATCCTGTGGTTCGCCGGCGCCTCGGCCATGGCCGGCCTGGTCAACATCGTGCCGCGCTACCTGCCCGGCTACGGCATGGCGCCCGAGTGGGGCCGCGCCGTGCGCCCCGTCGTCCTGGTGTACACGGCGATCAGCGTCGTGCTCACCATCGCGTTCAAGGCCGACGTCGACGCACAGGCCGGCGCCTACGCCACCGGCATCCTGGCCATGATGGTCTCCGGCGCCTTCGCCGTCACCGTCTCCGCCATCCGCCGCCGCCAGCGCCTGGCGACGGCCGGCCTCGCGCTGCTCACCGGCATCCTCGCCTACGCACTGACCGCGAACATCGTCGACAAGCCCGACGGCATCGCCATCTCCGCCATGTTCGTCGCCGGCATCATCGCCGTCTCGCTGATCTCCCGGGTCTCCCGCACGACGGAGCTGCGCGCCGACCGCATCGAATTCGACGACGCCGCACGCCGGTTCATCACCGCCACCCTCGACCACGACGGTCAGATCAACCTCATCGCCAACCGCCGCCAGGCCGGTGACACCGCCGAGTACCGGCTCAAGGAACGCGAACAACGCGGAGACAACCCCGTCCCCGGCACCGCCGACGTGCTGTTCCTGGAGATCGACGTCATCGACCCGTCGGAGTTCAGCGACACCCTCACCGTTCACGGGGTGCAGGTCGGCCCGCACCGCGTCCTGCGCGCGCAGGCACCCGCCGGCCCCAACGCCATCGCCGCCATCCTGCTCGCCCTGCGCGACACCACCGGCGTACGCCCGCACTGCTACTTCGCCTGGGCCGAGGGCAGCCCGCTCGTACACATGGTCCGGTACTTCCTGCTCGGCCGCGGCGACACCGCACCCGTCGTACGCGAGATCATCCGCAAGCACGAGCCCGACCCCGGGCGCCGCCCGGGCATCCACGTCGGCGCCTAGCGCGTACGACGTCAACAGCGCGTCAAGAATGCGGGTGGCCGCGTATTCATCGCGTCAACACCGCTGACAGCCGTGATCGCGCGGGCTGTGCTGGGGGTGCACACTCCCCCCGCATCCCTGGAGTCGCTCAGCCTGCCCGCGGTGCCGGACCACCTCGCGTGGAACACCGCGGTCAGCTTCGTGACCAACACGAACTGGCAGGCGTACCCGGGCGAGTCCACGATGGGCCACCTGGTGCAGATGGCCGGGCTCGCAGTGCAGAACTTCGTCTCCGCCGCGGTCGGCATCGCCGTGCCGTCGCCCTGGTCCGCGGGTTCGCGGCGCGACGCACCCCTCGGGCTCGCCTACCCCCTGGCCATGGTCGGCGTGGCCCGGGCGATGCCCGCGCCGACGGTTCACCGATGCAGCGGAACGGCACCGTCGTCGGCAGCCGGCTGATCGGCCAGGCCTTCACCGACGCCGGCGGCAACCCGGTGCCGGGGTACTTCCAGAGCCGCCCGTCCGAGGCCTGCGACGGCTACGACCCCACCGCCACCGCCGCGAGCAACCTCGGCCCGGAGGACGTGGTCGACGCCGCCGGCCGGACGTCGCTGCTCACCCGGGTATGCGCCCGCAGCCTCGCCGTCGGCACCCTCGAGGGCGTCGACGGGCGGCGGCCGTACTGCACCGCCGACGGCGTCGGCGCCGTCCTCGCCGTGTTCCGCCGCGACGGGTTCACCGGGCCGGTCACGCGGGTCGTGTCGGTCAATCAGACCGGCACCCCGTTCCTCCCGTCGTACGAGCGCGTACCGGTGGAGCCGGCCAGGCCCGGGGAGGACTACCGGGGCCCTGGGCGGGGTCATCACGCCGATCCGCGGCTACGCCCCGGCCGATCCCGCCGTGCCCGCCGACGCCGTCACGGCCTCGGGCAGCGGCCTCGACCCGCACATCAGCCCCGCGTACGCCGAACTCCAGGTGCCGCGAGTCGCCCGGATCCAGGGCCTGAGCGCGGACGCCGTGCGCACACTGGTACGTGAACACACCGACGGCCGGGCGCTCGGGTTCCTCGGCGAGCCGGGCGTCAACGTCCTGCAGCTCAATGTCGCCCTCGACGCGCGACGGTGAGGAGACCCGGGTGGCACGCGGTCAGCTACGCATCTACCTGGGTGCCGCCCCGGGCGTCGGCAAGACGTACACCATGCTGGAGGAGGCGCACCGGCGCGCCGGGCGCGGCACCGACATCGTCGTCGGTTTCGTCGAGACGCACGGCCGCGAGCACACCGCCGCGATGATCGGCGGCCTCGAGGTCGTCGCCCGCCGGCAGGTCTCCCACCGCGGCGCAGACTTCACCGAGATGGACCTCGACGCGGTCCTCGCCCGGCGCCCCGAGGTGGCCGTGGTGGACGAGTTCGCGCACACGAACGTGCCGGGCAGCCGCAACGCCAAGCGCTGGCAGGACGTGCAGGAGCTGCTGAGCGCCGGCACCACCGTACTGACGACGGTGAACGTGCAGCACATCGAGTCGCTCAACGACGTCGTCGCGCAGATCACCGGCGTCGAGCAGCGCGAGACCGTGCCGGACGCCGTGGTCCGCGCCGCCGAGCAGGTCGAGCTGGTCGACATGACCCCGGAGGCGCTGCGCCGGCGGATGGCGCACGGCAACATCTACCGGCCGGAGAAGATCGACGCCGCGCTCGGCAACTACTTCCGCACCGGCAACCTCACGGCGCTGCGCGAACTGGCCCTGCTCTGGCTCGCCGACAAGGTCGACGACCAGCTCGACAAGTACCGCGCCGACCACCGCATCGACGCCACCTGGGAGACCCGGGAGCGCGTGGTCGTCGCGCTGACCGGCGGCCCCGAGGGCGACACCCTGATCCGGCGCGCCACCCGGATCGCGGACCGCACCAAAGGCGCCGACCTGCTCGCCGTACACGTCTCGCGCAGCGACGGCCTGGCCGGCGCCGACCCGGCCGCGCTGGCCCGGCAGCGGGTCCTGGTCGAGCGCCTCGGCGGCACGTTCCACCAGGTCATGGGCGGGGACATCCCCGGAGCGCTGCTGGAGTTCGCGCGCGGCGCGAACGCCACCCAGATCGTGCTCGGCGCGAGTAGCCGGGGCCGGTTCGCTCAGCTCTTCTCCGCCGGCGTCGGTGTCACCACCGCGGCCCGCTCGGGCAGCATCGACGTGCATCTGGTGACCCATGAACGCGTCCGTCGTGGCCGCGTCGCCCGGCACATGCCGGCAGCGCTGTCCCGCCGGCGGCGGATCACGGGGTTCCTGACCGTGCTGGTCGGGTTCCCGGCGCTGACCTGGCTGCTGCACGTCATACCCCATATGTCGCTGACCAACGACATCCTGCTGTTCCTCGCGGCCGTCGTCGGCGTGGCCCTGATCGGCGGGCTGGGGCCCGCGCTGCTCGCCGCGGTCGGCGGGTCGCTGCTGCTCAACTGGTTCTTCACCCCACCGACCGGCCGGTTCACCATCGCCGAGGGCACCAACCTGCTCGCACTGATCATCTTCGTCGTCGTCGCCATCGCGGTCAGCTGGATCGTCGACACCGCCGCCCGCACCACCCGGCAGGCCGCCCAGGCCAGCGCCGACGCACAGACCCTCGCCACCGTCGCCGGCAGCGTCCTGCGCGGCGCCCGGCCACTGACCGCCCTGCTCGAACGACTCCACGAAACCCTCCACCTGGACTCGGTCGCCCTGCTGGAACGCGACACCCCCGGCTGGACCGTCGTGGCGTCGGTCGGCGGCGACCCGTGCACCACACCCGGTGACGCCGACGCGGAGGCAACCGCGGACGACCGCTTCACCCTGGTCCTGCGCGGACGGGAAATACAGGCCAGCGACCGGCGCATCGTCGAGGCGTTCGCCGCGCAGGCGGCCCTCGCTGTTCGGCAGGAACGACTCACGGCCGAAGCCGCCGCCGCGAAACCCCTCGCCGAAGCCGACAAGATGCGCACCGCCCTACTCGCCGCCGTCAGCCACGACCTGCGCACCCCCCTCGCCTCCGCCAAGGCCGCCGTCGCCGGGCTCGCCGCCACGGACCTGCACCTCGACGACGACGACCGCGCCGAACTGCTCGCCACCGCCGACGAATCCCTGGACAAACTCGACCGCCTCGTCGCGAACCTGCTCGACATGAGCCGCCTACAGGCCGGCGCGCTCGGCGTCCACGCCATAGACATCGGCGCGGAGGAGGTCGTCCCGCGGGCCCTCGACGACCTCGGCGCGACCATCCCCCTGCACCTGCCACCCGACCTACCCGCCGTACACGCCGACCCCGGCCTGCTGGAACGCATCCTGGTCAACCTCGTCGCGAACGCCCTGCGGCACAGCCCACCCGGCAAGCCGCCGATCGTCACCGCCAGCGCGCTCCACAACATGATCGAGATCCGGGTCATCGACCATGGACCGGGCATCCCCGAGGACCGGTGGAACGACGTCTTCCTGCCGTTCCAACGCCTCGGCGACCGCGACAACCACACCGGGGTGGGCCTCGGCCTCGCCCTCTCGCGCGGGCTCACCGAGGCCATGGGTGGCACGCTGACCCCGGAGGAGACCCCCGGCGGCGGCCTCACCATGATCCTCGCGCTGCCCGCCGGCGCGCACCACACGGAGGTACCCGAATGACCCGCATCCTCGTCGTCGACGACGAGCCGCAGATCCTGCGCGCCCTGCGGGTCAACCTGCGCGCCCGCGGCTACGACGTGGACACCGCCGGGGACGGCAACACCGCGCTGAAGGCCGCCACCGGCAACCCGCCCGACCTGGTCGTGCTCGACCTCGGCCTGCCCGATCTCGACGGCGTCGAGGTCATCGGCGGGCTGCGCGGCTGGACCGCCGTCCCGATCGTCGTGCTCTCCGGCCGCGCCGAGAGCCGCGACAAGGTCGACGCCCTCGACGCGGGCGCCGACGACTACGTCACCAAGCCATTCGGGGTGGACGAGTTGCTGGCCCGCATCCGCGCCGCCCTGCGCCGCGCCCAGCCCGCCGCCGAGCGTCCCGCCGTCGTCACGGTCGGCCGGTACTCCGTCGACCTGGCCGCCCGCACCGTCTCGCACGACGTGAGGTTCACCCCGACCGAGTGGCAGATCCTCGACCACCTGCTGCGCAACCCCGGCATGCTGGTCAGCCAGCGCCTCCTGCTGCGCGACGTGTGGGGGCCGCGGTACTCGACCGAGACGAACTACCTGCGGCAGTACATGGCCCGGCTGCGCCGCAAGCTCGAGGAGGATCCGGCCCACCCGAAACACCTGCTCACCGAGCCGGGGATGGGCTACCGGTTCAATCCTTGAGGTTGGCGGCCTTGACCTCGGCCCAACGGTCCAGCATGCCCGGCAGGTTGTCCTGCACCCAGTTGTAGAAGCTGCTCATGCCCGCCAGCCGCTCACCCGCGACGGTGTCCGGGCCGCCCGCGGCGACGGCGCCCTGTGCGGCGGCGTCGGCCAGGGTCTTGAGGAGGGTCATCTTGGCGACGGTCACCTCGTACCAGGAGTCGTCCACGAGGCGGTAGCGGTCCCGGCGCGAGCCGGGCACGTGCTCACGCGTCACCATGCCGAGCTGGGTCAGGTATCGCACCGCGCCCGAGATGGCCGCCGGGCTGACGTCCAGGCGTTCCGCCAGCTCCCCCGCGCTCAGCGACCGCTCGTCGGCCGCCATCAGGGTGAACACCACCCGGCCGGCCATCCGCGGGAAGCCCCAGTCGCCGAGCAGCCGGGCCATGTCCTCCACAAAGTTGCGCAGCCCGGCTTCGTCTCGCCCAGATCCCCGGGACATGCGGGCCCCCTCACGTCAATTTTTCGTATACGAACTTTCACACATGTGTGAAGCAAGTGTAGCGTCTGAACCATGGAAAAAGTGATCTCGTCGTCACCACTCGTCCCTCCGCAAGGGAGCTGACATGGCCACGCCCACCGCACCGGCGATCTCGATCAACGCGCTGAGCAAGTCGTTCGGTGCCACCCGGGCCCTCGACGGGCTCGACCTGACCGTGGCCACCGGTGAGGTGCACGGCTTCCTCGGGCCGAACGGCAGCGGCAAGACCACCACCATCCGGGTGCTGCTCGGCCTGCTGCGTCCCGACGCCGGCGAGGTGCGGATGCTGGGCGGCGACCCGGGCCGCGACGCGGTCGCCCTGCACCGCCGGCTGGCCTACGTGCCCGGCGACGTCACGCTGTGGCCGGGCATCACCGGCGGCGAGGTCATCGACCTGCTCGGCCGGATGCGCGGCGGGCTCGACCGGCGCCGGCGCGACGAGCTGCTGGAACGGTTCGACCTGGACCCCGGCAAGAAGGCACGCACCTACTCCAAGGGCAACCGGCAGAAGGTCGCCCTGATCGCCGCGCTGGCCGCCGACGCCGAGCTGCTGCTGCTCGACGAGCCGACGTCGGGCCTGGACCCGCTGATGGAGTCGGTGTTCCAGCAGTGCATCCAGGAGGTGAAGCGGCAGGGGCGCACGGTGCTGCTGTCCAGCCACATCCTGGCCGAGGCCGAGGCGCTGTGCGACCGGGTGAGCATCATCCGGCTCGGCCGCACGGTCGAGTCCGGCACGCTTGGCGAGCTGCGGCATCTGACGCGTACGTCGATAAGCGTGGAGACCGCCGAGCGGCTGACCGGCATCGAGGCGCTACCCGGGGTCTACGACGTCGTGGTCGAGGACCACCACGCCCGCTTCGACGTCGACACCGCACAGCTCGACGCCGTGGTGCGCCGGCTCGCTCCGCTCGGCGTACGCAGCCTGACCAGCACTCCGCCGACGCTGGAGGAGCTCTTCCTGCGCCACTACGGCGACGAGCAGGTGGCGTCGTGACCGGGGCGCTCGGCCTGCTGCGGTTCATGCTCCGCCGGGAACGGGCCGGGCTGCCGTGGTGGCTGCTCGGCGCCACGCTGCTCGTGCTGGTCCAGTCCACACAGAGCCAGAACCTCTACGACACGCCCGAGGACCTGGAGCGGCTGCGCCGGTCCATCGGCGGCAACACCGCGGTGATCGCGATGAGCGGCCCGACCCGGCTGCTGGACTCCATCGGCGGCGAGGTCGTGTTCGAGATCCTCGGCTTCGTGGCGATCGTGGTGGCGCTGATGAGCATGTTCCTGGTCGGCCGGCACACCCGCGCCGAGGAGGAGACCGGGCGGGCCGAGCTCCTGCGTTCGGCCCGGGTCGGCCGGCAGGCCCCGCTGGCGGCGGCGCTGGCCCTGGCCGGGCTGGCGAACCTGGCCGTCGCGGTGCTGGTGTTCGCCGCGGCCGCCGGAACCGGTCTTCCGGTCGCCGGCTCGCTGCTGCTCGGCCTCGCGGTGGCCGCCGTCGGCATCACGTTCGCCGCGCTCACCGCCCTCGCCGCCCAGGTCTTCTCCAACGCTCGCGCGGTGTACGGCGCCGTCGCGCTCGTCCTCGGCGCGGCCTACGTGCTGCGGGCCGCCGGCGACGTCGGCGACGGCGGGCTGTCCTGGGCCTCGCCGATCGGCTGGAGCCAGCGCACGTTCCCCTACACCGGCGACCGGTGGTGGCCGCTGCTGCTCGCGCCGGTCACGTCCGCAGTACTGGTCGCGGCCGCGGTGACCCTGCTCGGGCGCCGCGACTTCGGCGCCGGCCTGGTGCCGCCCCGGCCCGGCCGCCCCGCCGCCTCGCCGGCGCTGCGCAACGCGTACGCGCTGGCCTGGCGCCTGCAACGCGGTTCCCTGGTCGGCTGGGCGGTCGGGCTCGGGCTGCTCGGCGTCGCGTACGGCTCGATCGGCGACACCATCGAGCAGTACTTCCGGGACAACCCGGAGGTCGCCGAGTTCCTGCCCGGCGGCACCGCGGACGTCGTCGACGCCTACCTGGCGCTGACCGTCGGGTTGTCGTCCCTGCTCGCGGCGGCGTACGGGGTGGCGACCATCCTGCGGCTGCGCGCCGAGGAGACCTCCGGCCGGGCGGAGCCGGTGCTGGCCACGGCGACCGGCCGGGGTACCTGGCTGGCGGGTCATCTCAGCGTCGCCCTGGCCGGCAGCACCCTGGTGCTGCTCACCTTCGGGCTCGGCGAGGGGCTGGCGTACGGGATGACCGTCGCGGACGCCGGCCAGGTGCCGCGCCTGGCGGCGGTCGCGCTCGCCTACCTGCCCGCGGTGTGGCTGATCGTCGCCCTGGTGGTGCTGGCCCTCGGGTGGGCGCCACGGGTGTCCGCGGCGCTGGCGTGGGTGGCCGTCGGCTACTGCGCCGTCGTCGCGCTCTTCGCCGAATCGTTCGGCCTGCCCGGCTGGGTACAGCGCGCGTCGCCGTTCGCGCACACTCCACAGGTACCTCTGGAGGACCTGAGCCTCACGCCGCTGCTCGTCGTCGGCCTGGTCGCCGCGGCGTTCACGGCCGCCGGCTACGCCGGGCTGCGGCGCCGCGACATCGGCTACTGAACGGGGAACGGATGCTGCATGTACGGGTCATCACGCCGGAGTGGCGCACCGCCCGGCTGCTGGACGAGCTGACGGGCGACGACGCGGTCACGCACCTGGTCGTGCTGCCCGGCGCCGCCCGCTCGCCGGGCGGTGACGTGCTGGAGTTCGACGTCGTCCGCGAGGGTGCCAGCACCGTGCTGGACCGGCTGCGCGCCCTCGGGCTGGATCGGGACGGCGCGATCGTCGTCGAGCGGGTCGACGCGGCGCTGTCGGCGTCGGCCGACCGCGCCGCCCGGCGCGTACCCGGGCTCGGCGTCGACGCGGTGGTCTGGCAGGAGCTCGAGCAACAGATCGGCGAGGAGGCCGCGCTCTCGGCGTCGTTCCTGGCGTTCATGACCATCGCCATGATAATCGCCGCGATCGGGGTGCTGCTCGACCAGCCGATCCTGATCGTCGGATCGATGGTCGTCGGCCCGGAGTTCGGACCGCTCGCCGCCCTCTGCGTCGGCG
Organism: Actinoplanes sp. NPDC049118; assembly: GCF_040648555.1. NCBI lineage: Bacteria > Bacillati > Actinomycetota > Actinomycetes > Micromonosporales > Micromonosporaceae > Actinoplanes > Actinoplanes sp. NPDC049118. The sequence goes on along the minus strand of NZ_JBEZDY010000011.1, from coordinate 302,584 downwards.
TCGTGCAGCGCCGGTGGCGGCTGGTCCGCCGCTCGGCGGTGGCCCTCGCGGTCGGCTTCCCCTTCGCCATGATCATCACGGTGGTGGCGGTATGGCTGCTGACCGCCCTCGACGTCGTGGACCGGTCGATGCTGCTGCACGAGCGGCCGCTCACCGATTTCATCTGGCGGCCGGACGCGCTGTCCTGGGTGATCGGTTTCCTCGGCGGCGTGGCCGGCATCCTGTCGCTGACCTCGGCCAAGACGGGCACGCTGGTCGGCGTGCTGATCTCGGTCACCACCATCCCCGCGGCTGCCAACGCCACGGTCGCGCTGGCGTACGGCGCCCGCGCGGAGGCGATCGGCTCCGCCCTGCAACTGGTCATCAACGTGGCGGCGATCGTGATCGCCGGCGTGCTCACCCTGCTCGTCCAGCGTGCGGTGTGGAGGCGGTCCCGGCCGGCGGGCCGGCCCTAACGCCGGCGTTCCAGGGCGTTGGCGAGGCTCCGGCGAGAGTTGACCGTGTCGGGGTGGTCGGCGCCCAGCGTCCCGGTCCGGCCGGCGAGGACCGCGCGGTACTCGGCGACGGCCTCCTCGTGGTGCCCCTGCCGGTCGAGGACGAAGGCGAGGCCGTGGCGGGTGTTCAGGGTGTGCGGATGTTCGGCGCCGAGCACCTCGGTCTCCGCCGCCAGGACCGCCCGGTACTCCGCGGCGGCCTCGTCGTACCGCCCGTTGCGGCTGAGCACGTTGGCGAGGCCCTGCCGGGCGCTCAGGACGTGGGGGTGGTCGGCGGGCAGCACCTCGGCGTACCCGTCCAGGACCACCCGGTACTCGGCGACGGCCTCGTCGTAGCGCCCCTGCACGACGAGGACGACCGCGAGGCCGTGACGGGCGCTCAGGCTGTCGGGATGATCGGCGCCAAGCACCTCGGTCTGCGCGGCCAGGACCGCCCGGTACTCGGCGACGGCCTCGTCGTAGCGTCCCTGGCGGCCGAGCACCATGGCGAGACCGTGACGGGTGCCCAGGGTCTCGGGGTGGTCGGCGCCCAGCACCTCGGTCCGGGCGGCCAGGACCGCCCGCCCCTCGGCGATGGCCTCGTCGTAACGCCCCTGGCTCTCGAGCACGAGCGTGACGTTGTGGCGGGTGTAGAGGGTGTCGGGATGATCGGGGCCCAGCATCGCGGTCTGCGCGGCCAGGACCACCCGGTACTCGGCGGCGGCCTCGTCGAACCGGCCCTGGTTGTCGAACATGACGGCGAGGTTGTGGCGGGTGCGGATGGCGTCGGGGTGATCCGCGCCCTGAACGTCGGTCTGCGCGGCCAGGACCACCCGGTACTCGGCGACGGCGTCGCCGTACCGCCCCTGCCGGCCCAGCACCTCGGCGAGACCGTGCCGGGTGTTCAGGGTGTCGGGGTGGTGGGCGCCCAGCACCTCGGTCCGGGCGGCCAGGATCGACCGGTACTCGGCCGCGGACTCCTCGTACCGCCCCTGACCGCGGAACACGTTGGCGAGGTTGTGGCGGGTGTTCAGGGTCTCGGGGTGCTGCCGGTCGGTGCTCTCGTGGTCCAGGTAGGACCGCAGCAGGGCGACGGTCGTCTCCGCCAGCAGGTGGATCTTCGCTCCGTCCGGTACCTGCCGGTGCAGCTCCAGCAGCTGTTCGGCGGTGAACCCGGCGCCGGCCGTATGCACGGACGCGGCGATGACGGAGTCGGCCGGAAACCCGTGCGAAGCGGTGGCGGTGATCGCCGCCGCGGTCATCGCGTAGGGTTCGGCGCCGATCAGCGCGGTCAGCGCCGGCCCAGCGTGCGGGCTGTGTGTCATCGCCCGGCCGAACACGCTCACCAGCCGGCCGGCCCGCTCGCCTCCCGCCCCGGCGACCAAGGCGGCGGCGAGCACGGAGTCCGCGGCCACCACCCGCGCGGCGTGGGCTTCGATCAGGACCGCAGGAAGATGCGGCGCCAGCCAGTCCGGAAACCGTTGCGGATACAGCGACCGCAGCCAGTCCGCGACCCGGCCGCGCAGCTCCGCCGCGGCCGCCCCGCCGAACGCGGGCAGGCCGGCGAGCAGCCGTCCGGCGGCGGGCTCGTCGGCGGCACCGAGCAGCGCCGTCAGCACCAGCGCCGCATGCAGCGCTGCGCCCGGCACCGCGGACAGACCCGCGGATCCGACGCCGGCGCGCCAGCGGGCGCGCTCCAGCGCGAACAGGTCGTCGACCACCGCGCCGAACCGCACCACGCCGCCGGCCCGGGACTCCGCCGTCAGCGCCGCGGCCGCGTGCATCAACAGAATCGACGGCGGCGGCTCCTGCGGCTCCACCTGCGCACCCGGCACCGCCACCCCCTCCGCGGTGAAGTGGCGCAGCGCCTGGCCGAAGTACTGCCGCTGGCCGCGGGCGTCGCCGACGATCGCGGGCACGACCAGCTGCGCCTGGTGCGGCACGCCGGTCAGCGCCTGTTTCGGCAGGGCCGCCCGCAGCGTCTGCCACCACGCCGACGGCCGGGCCGCCAGCACCACCCGGACCGTCGCGGCGCCGGACTCGGCCAGCGCGGTCAGCAGGCCGGACACGTCCGTGCGGGTATCCGCGTCGTCGACGAGCAGCACGACCGGCACCCCCAGGCCGGCCGCGGCCGCCACGGCCGCCGTACCCCGGCCGTCGGCCACCCAGCCGCACCGGACCGGGGGCCGCGCCGCGAACTCGACAAGCAGCCGGGTCTTGCCGTATCCCGGCGGCCCCTCGACGTACACCACCGGCTCGGCGACCCGGCCCCGGCCCTCGCCCCAGCGGGTCAGCTCCCGCAGCATCGAATGATGCAGCGGGCTGTACGGCACCGTCTGCCGCTCCGGCAGCAGCAGCGTCAGCACGCCGTCGCCGTCGCCGTCGGTAGCCGCGCCGGCCGGGTGGTCCCGGACCGCCGCCGCCCACGCCGCCTCCCGCGCCCGGCGCTCCGAGCGCCGCTGCAGCTGCACCCCGCCGTACAGGCCGGCGGCGCCGGACAACGCGCCCAGCCCGGCCGCGACCGGCCACGCGACGAAGTTCGCCAGCGCCGCCATCACGCCGGCGGCCACCAGCAGCGCCGCACCCGCCGACCCGGCCGCCCGGCCGGCGCCCGACGACTGGGTGCGCGGTCGCGGCCCGTCAACCGTCACGCGGGACCGCCCTCCGATAGCCGACCGTCTCATCGTCGGCCATCGAAACACTCATATCAAGGCGACCCCGAACGGGCTACCCAGCCGGGTCAGTCGATGTCGGCCTGCCACAGGTCGGGGCCGAAGACCTCGTACTGGATGTCACGCACGGGTACGCCCCGCTCGATCAGCGCGTTCCGGGCCGCCCGCATGAACGGGATCGGCCCGCACAGGTAGTAGAGCGCGCTCTCCGGCAGTTCCAGCCTGGACAGGTCCATCATGCCGGAGTGGACGCCGGCGACGGGCAGCTCGCTGCCGGACCCGTCCTCGTACCAGACGCGCAGCGACGACCCGGGCAGCCGGGCGAGGTCGTCGGCCAGCTGGCGGCGCAGCGGGAACGCCGGCTCATTCGCGTCGGCGTGCAGCAGCGTCACCCGCAGGCCTGAACCCGCCGCGACCAGATGCGAGATCATCCCGGCCATCGGGGCGACGCCGATCCCGGCGCTGACGAACACCACCGGCCGGCCACCGTCGTCGAGCACGACGTCGCCGTACGGCACGCTCAGGGTGAGCACGTCACCGACCCGGGTCCGGTCGTGCAGCAGCGCCGACACCTCGCCGTCGGGCTTCCCGCCACCGTGCACCCGCTTGACGGCGAAGTAGCGGTGCTCGCCGTCGTCGGCCCGGGTCAGGCTGAACTGACGCGGCTGGCGCACCCCGTCCGGCATCTGCGCCTGCACGGTGACGTACTGGCCGGGCAGCGAGGTCCGCACCGGCCGGTCGTCGACGCGCTGCATGACGAACTGGACGACGTCGTCGGTCTCCGGGACCTTCTCGGCGACGCGCCACTGCCGCCACACCCGCTCCGCGGTCACCCCGCGCGCGCTGTACAGGCCGCGCTCCTGGTTGATCAGCGCGTACGCCATCAGCCAGTACACCTCGTCCCACGCGGCCGCGACCTCGGCGGTGACCGCGTCGCCGAGCACGTCGCCGATGGCCCACATCAGGTTGTCCCGCACGATCCCGTACTGGTCCGGGCGGATGCCCAGCGACGCGTGCTTGTGCGCGATCCGGGTCAGCAGCCGCTCCGGCAGCTGCTGCGGGCTCTTCACCAGCGCGGTGGCGAACACCGCCACCGAGCCCGCCAGCGCCTTGGGCTGGCTGCCCTCGGCCTGGTTGCCGCGGTTGAACACCCCGTCCTTGAGGTCGGGGTGTTCGGCGAACATGTGTGCGTAGAACCGTTTCGCGATCTCCTCGATGTGTTCCCCGACGACCGGCAACGTGGCCTCGACGATCGGCCGGGCCTTGTCCGACAGCACAGGTGACCTCCCGGTGACGAAGTGGCGCGGGACTGATCTCCCCGAGACTATCCACAATCAGCCGGAAGGCGGGCGGATCACTAAACGAAGGACTTTTCGGGCCGGGGCCGTCCCCTACGCCGGGTCGGAGATCGCGCCGGGGCGGACCAGGCCGGTCTCGTAGGCGAGGACCGCCGCCTGTACGCGGTCGCGCAGCCCGAGCTTGGTCAGGATCGCCGAGATGTGGGTCTTGACCGTGGCCTGGGTGAGGAAGAGCCGCTCGGCGATCTCGGCGTTGGTCAGCGCCCGGGCGACCAGGGTCAGCACCTCGGCCTCCCGGGGGGTGAGCGGGTCGAGCCGCCGGTCCGGGCCCGGCCCGGCCGGCAGGCCCGCCGCGAACCGGTCGAGCAGGCGCCGGGTGACCGTCGAGGCGAGCAGCGCCTCGCCGCGGGCCACCACCCGGACGGCGTCGGCCAGGTCGGCCGGGCGGATGTCCTTGAGCAGGAAGCCGCTCGCCCCGGCCCGGAGCGTGGCGAAGACCGGCTCGTCGAGGTCGAAAGTGGTCAGCATGACGACCCGGGCGGTGCTGCCGGACGCGACGATCCGGCGGACCGCGTGACCCGGCCACTGCGCCTTCCCCCGGCGTTCACCGCGGGTACAGGCAACCGCCAGCGGGGTGGGATTGGCTCCCCGCACGAAGGCCAGTCTTTCCATGTCCACTGAGGAGTCAATGCATGCCGGGAACGGTCACCGACGGCACCCGCCGATCCGCACCTGACGGTCTCCGCGGGCAGCAGGACGTCCCTCCCGGCACCCGAGGGCGGCGCCGTCCGCACCGGGCGCCGCTGTGTGCGAGGCTGATCACCGCCGCCGGTGCCGTGCTGATGCTGGTCGGCGTGGGCGGGATCGTCGCGGTCCGGTACTTCCTCGACCGGTTGACCGGCAACATCCAGACCACCTCCAGCGTGCTCGGCGAAACGGCTGCGGGCGGCGCGCCCGCGGGCAGGCTGCCCGAGGGCGCGATGAACCTGCTGCTGCTGGGCCTGGACACCCGGCAGGGCTGGGAGGCCAAGGGCGAGATCTCCCGGTCCGACACGATCCTCGTCCTGCACATCACGGCGTCGCACGATCAGGCCTACATGATCTCCATACCGAGGGACATGATCGCCGAGATCCCGGCGGACAGGTCGATCGGCTTCGGCGGCAGCACCGAGAAGATCAATTCCGCGTACGCGTACGGGTCCATGAACGGCCGCGGCTGGACCGGCGGGGCCAAGCTCGCGACCAGGGCCGTACAGAAGCTGACCGGCATCGGCTTCGACGGCGTGGTCGTGATCGACTTCGAGGGGTTCCGGGGCATCCTGGAGGCGATGGGCGGGGTGCACATGTGCGTGGACAAGGACAGCTGGTCCAGCCACTACACCGTCGACTCGAACGGCAGGGTCAGGTACGCCGTCGGCGCCGACCCGACCTCTCCACCCCGGAACGCGCTGTGGTTCCGCAAGGGCTGCCGGAACATGGCGGCGTGGGAGGCGCTGGAGTTCTCCCGGCTCCGCCACTCCACCAACGGCGACTACGACCGGCAGCGCCACCAGCAACAGCTGCTGCGCGCGATGGCCAGGAAGGCGACCAGCGCGGGCATCCTGACGAACCCGGCGAAGGTGTCGGGCGTCATGGCCGCCGCGGGATCCTCGCTGCGGATGGACACGCACGGCGTACCCGTCGACGACTTCATCTTCGGCCTGAAGGGGCTGGCCGCCGCCGACCTGATACCGATCAGGACCAACGGCGGCACCTTCGCCGCCGCCACCGGCGGCGGGGAGGGCGCCACGGAGCTCACCCGGGCGCTGTTCCGGGCCGCGGTCGACGACCGGCTGGGCGAGTTCCTCGTCGACCATCCCGAACTCGTCATCAGCGACGGCGGGCCCCTCTGAAGCCGCGGTGTCCTGCCGGTGAACACTGAATGTCGTACAGGTCATCCGTAGTGCCCGGGGCCGACCGGTTCGTACCCTCTGAACCATGCATGGGACCCTCTCCGCGACCCGGGTGGATCACGCACGACGGGTGGCTCAGATCGTGCTCGCCGACCTGCCCGAGCGGTGGCAGCACACCGCGGGGGTCGCCGGCCGCGCCGAGGAGCTCGCGGCCGCCCTCGGCGAGGACCCGGACGTGCTCGTCGCGGCGGCCTGGCTGCACGACATCGGCTACGCCGAGACGGTCCGCGACACCGGCTTCCACCCGCTCGACGGCGCCCGTTACCTGGACGACAACGGCTGGCCGCAGCGCATCAGCGCGCTGGTGGCGCACCATTCGGGCGCGTGCTACGTGGCCGCGGTGCGCAACCTGCAGGACGCGATGCTTGCGTACCCCCGCGAGGAGTCATCGCTCGCCGACGCGCTGACCTACGCGGATCAGACCGTCGGCCCCGGCGGCCGCCGCATGCCGGTGGAACAGCGGATCTCCGACATGCTGCGCCGCCACGGCCCCCGGTCGCCGAACGCCGTCGCCCACCGCCTGCGGGGCCCGCACCTGCTGGCCCTCGCGCACCGGGTGGAATGTCGCCTCGCGGCGGCCGGCACGTAGCCCCGCCGATTCATCGCGGCGGACCGGGCCGCGACGGCGCCGGCACGACGCCGTGTGCGGCGAGAAAGCCCGCGACCGACGCCGACCACGGGTACCGGCAGGCCTGTTCGCGGGCCACCCGCCGCCGCTCCGGGCGGCCCAGCAGGTCCAGGATGGCCCGGGCGTACCCGGGTCCCTCGCCGGGCACGGCGATCCCGGCGTCGCCGATCACCTCGGGCAGCGCGCTGTCCTGGCTGACCACCACCGGCGTGCCGCTGGCCAGCGCCTCGAGGGCGGCCAGGCCGAACGTCTCGACCGGACCGGGCGCCAGCGCGACGTCGGCGGTGGCCAGCAGCCCGGCGAGTTCGTCCCGGTCGCGGAGATGCCCCACGAACCGGACCGGCAGGCCCCGGTCGGCGGCCTCGCCCTGCAGGGCGGGACGCAGCGGGCCGCCGCCGGCCACCACCAGGACCGCCGGCACGCCGGCCCGGTGCAGCGCCGCCAGGGCGTTCAGCGAGCGCCGCGGCCGCTTCTCGGCCGACAGCCGCCCGCAGTGCAGCAACAGCAGGTCGTCCGGGGCCGCCCAGCGACGACGCATCCCGGCATCGAACCGGGACGGCGAGAACCGGTCGACGTCCACCCCCAGCGGTACGCGGACCACGTTGCCGGCGCCGATCCGGGTGAACTCGGCGGCGGCCCATCCGGTCGTACAGACCACCGCGGTGTGGTCGGCGGCAGTCCTCGCGTTGATGCGGTCCACCACCCGCCGCGACGACGCCGGGCCGAAGAGCCGCACCAGGCCGTCCAGGCTCTCGTGCGACACCATCACCGAGGGCACGCCGGCCCGCCGCGCCCAGCGCCCGACCCATCGCAGCGTGGCGCGGTCCGACACCTCGACCCGGTCCGGGGCGAGCCCGCGGAGGACGGCCGCCGTCCGGCGCCGGTCCAGCAGCACCCGGTAGCCGCCCATGCCGGGCACCTCCGGCCCCGGCAGGGTTATCACGCGGCCCTGCGCGGTGCGCACGTCCGTGTGACGGGCGCCGGGCACGATCAGCACGGCCTCGTGCCCCGCGGCCTCGTACCCGGCGCCCAGCTCGTGCAGCGCGGTACGCAGACCGCCGGAGCTCTCGGTGACGAAGTTCGCGATCCGCACGATCCTCACCGGCCCACCGCCGTCCTCCCGTCGGGCACGCCGGCCATCGCGGCCCGGTAGTGCCCGATCAACTCGTCGCCGACCGCGGTCCAGCTGCGGCCCTCGATCGCCACCCGGCCCGCCGCACCGAACGCGGCCCGCATCTCCCCGTCCGCGGCCAGCGCCGCGATGGCCGCCGTGAACCCGGCCGCCTCGAAGGGCGGCACCAGCAGGCCGGTCCGCTCGTGCGCGACCTGATCGAGCGGTCCGCCGAGGGCGGGCGCCACCACGGGCACGCCGCTGGCCATCGCCTCCTGCACCGCCTGCCCGAACGTCTCGTACGGGCCGGTGTGCGCGAACACGTCCAGGCTGGCGTACAGCCGGGCGAGCTGCGCGCCGTGGCGCACACCGACGAAGACCGCGCGGGGCAGCGCCCGGCGCAGCGCCGCGGCCGCGGGCCCGTCGCCCACCACGACCAGCCGGACGCCCGGCAGCCGGCTCGCCTCCGCCAGCAGGTCCACCTGCTTCTCCACGGCCAGGCGCCCGACGAATCCGATAAGGACCTCGCCGTTCGGGGCGAGAGCGCGGCGCAGCCCCGCGCTGCGGTGCCGCGGATGAAACCGGAGGTCGTCCACGCCGCGCCGCCACATGTGCACCCGGCGGACGCCGTGCGCGACGAGCGCCTGCGCCGAGCCGGTCGAGGGCACCAGGGTCCGCCCCGCCGAGTTGTGCACGGTCCGGATCCACCGCCACGCGGCGCCCTCGGTCATGCCGACCCCGTACGCGCGGGCGTAGGCGGCGACGTCGGTCTGGTACACCGCCACCGTCGGCAGCCGCAGCGACTTCGCGGCCGCCGCGCCCCAGGCACCCAGCACGAACGGGCTGGCCAGATGGACGACCTCGGCCCCGTGGGCGCGCAGTGCCGCACTCAGCGCCGGCGTGGGCAGCCCCAGGCGGATCTGCGGGTAACCCGGCATCGGCAGCGACGGCATCCGCACCACCGGGTACGGCACATCGACCGGACCGCGGGACGCGGCCCTTGGGGCGATCACCATCGGCTCGTGCCCGCGACGCAGCAGATGCTCCGCGGAGCGCACCACCGAGTTCGCGACACCGTTGACGTCCGGCAGGAACGACTCCGTGACCAGCGCGATTCGCATGCCCACACGATGATCGGCAGCGGCGATCCGCCGGGCCACCCCGGCGTGGCCGAGAGCGGAACGTCGGACGACATGATTGCTGTTCGCCTGACGTTGGGCGGCGGCCCACCCGCGCGCAACGTTGATGTAGCAACGTCCCGGGCATGCGTACCGTTGCATTGATGACCATCGTCGCCATGTCCGCCGTCGCCGCACCGCACCCGGCCGCGGCCGCACCCGGCGGGACGGCACCGCACCCCGTCACGGCGACAGTCGAGACGCCCGCGCTCTACGACGACGAGGCCGGCGGCGAGGCGGACGCCGACGACCCCGCCATCTGGATACACCCGCGGCTGCGGTCGCGCAGCCTGGTGATCGGCACGGCCAAGAACGGCGGCCTGCGCGTCTACGACCTGAGCGGCCGGCAGCTGCAGTCCATCGCGGGCGGTGCCGGCAGCCGGTTCAACAATGTGGACATCGTCTCCGGCTTCCCGCTCGGCGGCGGCCGGGCCGACGTGGCCGTGGTCACCGACCGCGGCCGCGACCGCCTGCGGTTCTACCGGATCGATCCCGCCGCGGCGGCGCGTGGCGGTGCGCCGCTCGACGACGTCACGGCCGCCGACGTGCCGCTGCTCTTCTCCGCCGACGAGGCCGAGGTGGAGGGCCAGGCGACCGGCTACGGCCTGGCGACCTACGGAGGTCACGCGGTGGTGAGCCGCCGGCACGCCACCCGCCTGGGCGTCTTCGAGCTGCGGAGCCGGGCCGGTCGCGTCACCTACCGCGGCACCGACACGCTCGACCTGCCCTCGCGGTTCCGGCTCCCGAACGGCCGCACGTGGACGCCGTGCGCCGAGCCGGGCGAACTCCCCCAGGTCGAGGGCATGGTCGTCGACGGCGAGGCCGGGGTGCTCTACGCGAGCCAGGAGGACGTCGGCCTTTGGCGGATCGACCTGCGCGGCGGCCGTTTCGCCGGCCGGGCGCGCTTCGTCGAGAAGGTGGCCGAGTTCGGTGCGCCGGCGACCTACGACCCGGAGACCGGGGAGTGCACCGTCACCGGTCCCGGCTACGGCGGCCGGATCCGCGCCGACGTCGAGGGCGCCACCATCTACCGCACCGGGCGCGGCGGCGGCTATCTGCTCATCTCCAGCCAGGGCGACAGCCGGTTCTTCGTGTACGACCTGCGCACCAACCGGCCGCTGAGCGGCTTCGCCGTGACCGACGGACGGTTCGCCGACGGCGTGCAGCACTCCGACGGCGCGGCGGCGACGTCGACGCCGCTGCCCGGGTACCCGCGAGGGCTGCTGGTGCTGCACGACGGCGAGAACACCCCGGACCTGGGCCGGGTCAGCACCAACTTCAAGTTCGTCGACTGGCGGTCGCTGCGGCTGGGGTGACCCGGCCCGCGCCGGGCCGTCAGCCGGCCAGCCAGCCGTGCACGACGAACGCACCGCCTCCCGCCATGGTCATCGCACCGGCCACGAGCAGCAGCACGCTGATCCGCTCGATCCGCGCCTTGTCCTGCACGTGCGGGCTGTCGGCCGCGGCGAGAACGACGCCGAGGAGAGCTGCCAGGAGAACGACCGGGAGGGCGATCATGACCGTCGCTTCGGTGGAGGGAAGGGGCCCCTCACGCTCCCCCGGTACGGCTAGCAGCACGCCACGCTTCGATGTCCGGAACGTGAATGTCTTCGATACCTGCCGCGCCGCCGAGGCCGGCCGGTCACGCGCTGGCGATGCCGTCCCGGAGCTTGGCCAGCACCTTGTCGAGGTTGAAGCTGGCCGGCTCCTGCCGGCGCGGGAACTCGGCGAAGCTCTGGAGCATGTTGAACACGTACGCCTGCATCGGAACCACGATCCAGGCGTGGTCGAGGACCCAGTCGTAGTAGGTGTTCGAGGTGACGTCGGCCCGCTCGTACGGGTCGGTGCGCAGGTTGAAGATCTTCGGAACCCGTAGTTCGGTGAACGGCTCGGCCCACACCCGCAGCGTCCCCGTCGCCCGTTGCTCCAGGAAGACCAGCTTCCAGTGGTCGAACCGCACCGCCGTCAGGTCGCCGTCGTCGGAGACGTAGAAGTAGTGCCGGCGTGGGCTCTGGTCGGCCTCGCCGGTGAGGTAGCCGGTCTGGTCGTGGCCGTCGAGGTGGACCTTGTACCGGGTGCCGCCGAGCTCCGCGCCCGTTCTCAATCGGTCGACGATGTCCGGCACGCCGGCGGCGGCGAGCAGCGTGGGGAACCAGTCGGTGTGGCTCACGATCCCGTTGAGCACGGTGCCGGGTGCGATCCGGCCCGGCCAACGGACGACCGCGGGCACCCGGTACGCACCCTCCCAGTTCGAGTTCTTCTCACCCCGGAACGGCGTCATCCCGGCGTCCGGCCAGGTGTTCATGTGCGGGCCGTTGTCGGTGGAGTAGACGACGATGGTGTTCTCGGCGATGCCGAGCTCGTCGACCAGGTTCAGCAGGTCACCGACGAGCCTGTCGTGGTCGACCATCGCGTCGTGGTACTCGGACTGCCACCGCCCGGCCTGGCCTCGGCTCTCGGGTTTCACGTGGGTGCGGAAGTGCATGTGTGTGGAGTTGAACCAGACGAAGAACGGCTCGTCGGCGGCCGCCTTGTCGCGGATGAATCCCGCCGCCGCCGCGAAGAACTCCTCGTCGACGGTCTCCATGCGCTTCCTGGTCAGCGGGCCGGTGTCCTCGATGCGCTGCGTGCCGTCCTTGTTCGCCCAGGAGTGGATGACCCCGCGCGGACCGAACCTCTCGTGGAAGCCGGGCAGCTCCTCCGGCGTGGGATAGTCGGGGAGTTCCGGCTCCTCCTCGGCGTTGAGGTGGTACAGGTTGCCGAAGAACTCGTCGAAGCCGTGCACGGTCGGCAGATGCTCGTCGCGGTCGCCGAGGTGGTTCTTGCCGAACTGACCGGTCGCGTAGCCGTGCGCCTTCAGCGCGGTCGCGATGGTCGGGTCCTCCGCCTGCAGCCCGACGGGCGCGCCCGGCATACCCACCTTGGTCAGCCCGGTGCGGATCGGGTTCTGCCCGCAGATGAAGGCCGCCCGCCCGGCGGTGCAGCTCTGCTCGCCGTAGTAGTCGGTGAACCGGGCGCCCTCCTCGGCGATCCGGTCGATGTTCGGCGTGCGGTAGCCCATCAACCCGTCGCTGTAGCAGCTCAGGTTCGAGATCCCGATGTCGTCACCCCAGATGACGAGAATGTTGGGCCGATCCGTCGGCATCTTCGACTCTCCTTCGTCGGCGTCGCAACTTCGCCTCGGCGAGTGAACGACGAACGGACCGGCCGGCGGCTCATCCCGCAGGGGTGATACTCCTCGAGCGCGCCGGGCGGCGCGTACGCCGGTGCTCCCGCGGTCACCTGCCGGGGATGAGGCGGTCACCGGCGTGGTGGCCGATGTTGGGTCGGTGACCACCACCACCACCACCACTACCACCACCGATGACAGCCGCCCGCTACCCAGCTGGCGGGACACCGGCGCCCGGCGCGCGGTGCTGGAGTTCGTCGATCGCGCCGCGGCGGAGGTCCCGGTCGAGGAGCGCGTCGCCGTCTTCGACAACGACGGGACGCTGTGGTGCGAGAAGCCGCTGCCGATCCAGCTCGACTTCATCCTGCGGCGGTTCGTGGCGATGGCCGAGGCCGATCCGGCGCTGCGGGCCCGCCAGCCCTGGAAGGCCGCGTACGAGCGTGATCACGGGTGGCTGGGGAAGCTGCTGGAGGAGCACTACGCCGGCGACGACAGCAACGTCAGAGTCCTCGCCGGCGGGGTGCTCGCGGCGTACGACGGCATCTCGGTCGAGGACTTCGAGGCCCGATCCGACGAGTTCCTCCGAAACGTCGAGCACCCGACGCTGGGGCGCGGATACCTGCAGTGCGGGTACGCGCCGATGATCGAGCTACTCGATCATCTCGCCGCCAACGGCTTCGCCAACTACATCGCCTCGGGCGGCGGACGGGACTTCATGCGACCGGTCAGCCAGGACATGTACGGCATTCCCCGCGAGCGGGTCATCGGCAGCACGGTGGCGCTGGCCTACCACGACGACGCGACCGGCGGGACGATCCTCCACAAGGCGGAGGCCGACTACCTGGACGACGGTCCGGAGAAGCCGGTGCGGATCTGGAGCCGCGTCGGCCGCCGGCCGCTGCTGGCCGCCGGAAACTCCAACGGCGACATACCCATGCTGCACTTCACCCAGCACCGCGACAGGCCGTTCCTGCGCCTGCTGCTCCTGCACGACGACGAGGACCGCGAGTTCGCGTACACCGCCGGGGCCGAACGCGCGCTCGACGAGGCCGACCGCCACGGCTGGACGGTCGTCAGCGTAAGGAACGACTGGTCGACCGTCTTCTGACGAACCCTTGTTGCGCCTTCGGACATCTTCCTGACTCAATTCTTACCTAGGCTCTCCCGAAGGGTGAAATCCCCCGCAACCCGGTGAGGTGAAATACGGATGCACAGCGAGGTTCTCGGCGTACTGGACGCCCATCTGACCGAATTGCAGGCGCTGCGACGCGCCCTGGTGGCCGCCCGCCCCATCGATGCGGGCGAGCGGTGGAAGATCGCCGGCGCGGCTCAGGCCTCCGCGCAGAGGTGCGCACAGGAGCTCGGCCTCCTGCTGGCCGGCGAGGCAACCGAGCAGCGGTACCGGTCGCACGCGGGCGTCTCCTGACGACCCGTCCGGCGCCGCCGACCTTGATCCGTCAAGTCCCTGTACGCGCTATTGACGGGGCTGCACGCTGCCCGCTTCCTTAACGCATGAGCCCGAACCTCCCGTCCCCACCGGCAGGCGACGACGAAAGCCGTCAGTCCCGCCCGGATCCCCGGAACGCCGCGTCGATGCGCGCCCGCGCCCGCACTGACGGTCATCGATCGGGACGCGGCGCGATCACCCGCCGACTGCACCGATGCCACGGTGCGCGATATCCCGCCGATCCCGGTGAAACGCAGGGTTCTCCGGCGATTGCGGGCTCCGGCCGCCGGTACTGCCGAATGGAGATATGAGACCGGCGGCGTCACCCGCGCCGCCCGAGGAAGATCGGGTTGGTCAGGGCGACCATGGTGTCGGCGGTGCTCGGGGTCGGTTGTGGACGGCGCACCTCGGCCCTGACGTATCGGGAGTTCTGGGGCGTGGTGTTCCAGGTGACGGTGCCGGGCCCGGCGGCGGGCAGCGTGACGGCCGACCGCAGGCCCTGGTCCGTGATCAGCCGCACGATGCCGCCGGGCGCGCCGGTGACGGCCAGCGTGACGGTGACCGGGGTGTCGTCGCCGACCGCGAGCCGCTCGCCGATGCCGGCTCGCCGGGTGCCGCCGGCGGCGCCGAACTGAAGGTCGACCGCGGCCGACTCGGCGATCCACGCGCGTCCGGCCCGCACCGCGGCGAGTATCGAGCGGCGGTCCAGCCGGTCGGCGAACGCGACGGTGTGCGGCAGGCCGATGACCTGCGGCTCGCTGTGCGCGTCGCTGCTGGCGACGGCCGGGATCCATTCACCCGTACGGGCGCCCGCGACGAGCAGGTTGTCCCAGCAGGCGACGACCGCCTCGTCGTCCAGCGTCCACGGGCCGTTCCAGACCTCGACGGCGTCGAGCCCGGCGAAGCCGAACTTCCAGCCGCAGCCGACGCAGGGCGCCAGAGGATGTGCGGCGACGGCGAGGCCGCCGACGGCGTGGATCTCGCGCACGAAGCGGGCGAGGGCGCCGTCGACGGCCCGGTAGCGCCAGTCGATCCAGGTGCCGGCGGGCAGCCCGAGCGCGGTGTAGTGGCCGTTGCGGGTGGTGATCTCCTCGCCGTCGATGATCAGCAGATCCGGCCCGGCGAACTCGCCCCACACGCCCGCGGCGCTTGACGTGTTGTGCTCGGTGGAGACGAGGTAGTCCAGCCCCGCCGCGCGGGCGCCGGCCGCCACCTCCGCGGGGGTTCGGCGACCGTCGGAGTGGACGGTGTGCAGATGCATGTCGCCCCGGTACCAAGCCCTGCCGCGACCGGCCGCCCGGTGCGGGGCGGGACGCGGCCGGAACGGGGTACCGGATGCGCCAGATGTCAGCGTCACGGTGACGGTCCAGTTCAGGCCCGCCGGCGCCACCTTGTACGGCCCGAGGATGACGTGCCAGGTGCCCGGCCGGACCGGCCCCGGCAGATAGCCGGGCGTCGCGTCGGACGCGCTGACGGTGAACTCGCTGCGGAAGCCGCCGGACCAGCCGCGGAAGCCGGCGGCGTCGCCCGGCCCGATGCCGCCCTCGTCGAAGAGGCCGATGTCCAGGGCGTTCCCGTCATAGCCCGGCGGCGGCTCGGGCCGGTCGTAGCCGTAGGAGACGGTGATCCGGTCGACGCCGGCCGGCACCACCAGCGGGATGTACACCCAGTCCGGTGCGCCGTAGGCGATGTGCCCGGTCAGGGTGCGCACCTGATCGCCGGTGCCGGCGTGCGCGAACTCCACCGGGCCGAGCACGACCGCCGCGGCACCGGCCGCGGCGGCGCCGATCAGGAAGTGGCGCCGCTCGATATTCACGCTTACCACTATGCATCCGTCGGGGCGCCCTGAGGAGTGCGGCGGATGCGCAGCCCGGCCAGGCTGCCGGTCAGCAGGGTGACGCCGGCGGCCAGCATGACACCGCTGGGGCCGAGCGAGCCATCGGTCACGTCGTAGAGCACCTCCGGCACCACCAGGGTGGACCCGATGACCCCGCCGGCCAGGACGACCCAGTCCCGGATCTTCGCGTACGCGGCGAAGCAGGCGCCGGCCACCAGCGCCGTCAGGGCGTACCCGAGGAAGTTGCCGGTCTCGCTGCCCTCGGCGATCACCGTCTGGGCGCCGATCAGCGCGAAGGTCACCGCGATCGCGAGCCCGAAACGGCGCTCCGTGACCAGCCGCCGCCACGCCAGGACCGCCCAGAGCGCGCCCAGCGCCAGCATGCCGAGGCCGAGCACCGCGGGGAAGTGCTCGACCTCCAGCAGTTCCAGCAGGGTGGTGTACACCGCGAAGGCCGCGACGGCCATGCCGAGCTGGCCGAGGGCGGTGCGGGCGAGCAGGTAACCGAGGGTGACCACCACGAGCCCCGCGACCGAGGCGGCGAACGGCGCGTCGTCCGCGAAGATCTGATAGTCCTGCGTCGTCGACTCGAGGCTCACGTACGCCGCGAACGCCGCGGCGCCGGCGGCGCCGGTGAACAGCGTGCTCGCCAGCCGGCGGCGCAGGTCGTCGCCCGGGGAGGGACGCCACCAGCGGCGATCGGGCGGCGCGGCGCTCCAGCGCACGGCCAGGCCGGCGCCGAACAGGAGCACGGCCATGCCGGCGAGGATCGCGAACCGTCCGGTCCGGCCGAGCTCGTCCCACTGCTCGCCGAGGAACAGCAGGCACGCGCCGACGACGAACGAGGCGCCGACGTACCCGGCGATCTCGCCGAAGAGCCGTCGCAGGCCCCCCGCCTGCGACGGCCGGGGCAGACCGGCGAACTCCACCACGACCGCGGCGGCCTGCGCGCGGTCCAGCACTCCCCGCCCGACCAGACGGTCGAGGGCGGCGTGCAGGCGGTCTGCGCTCGGGTCGGCGCCGCCCGCCCCGGGCGTCGCCTGCGCCGGCACGGGTTCGGCGGCGTGTTCCGCCGGCATCGCGGACCGGTCACTGCGCTGTTCCAATCGGGGCCTCCCTGGGGCTACTGCTGATCACCCACAGGCTTCACCGCGGCGCCCGGGCCCGACAGAGCCCGCATACTCAGGCGCGGGCGTCACAACCCGGCGGGGCCCTCCGCGACGACCTTCAGGCGGGCCAGCCCCTTCTCGAAGTCGGGGCCGACCATCTTGTCCATCGACCGGATGATGCCCATCGCCCTGACCATGAACGTCTTTTTGCCGACAAGCGTCCAGGTGACCCGCGAGCCGGCACCCTCCGGTTCGATCGTGAACCGGATGCTCTGGCGGGCCTTGAACGGCTTCTCGAAGGCCAGGTCGATCCCGACGGCCGACGGCGCGCTCACCTCGACGATCTCCATCCGGCCCTTGCCGGCCTTGCTGTTGCCGTCCCACTCGTAGACCGCGCCCGCGCCCGCCTCGGATCCGGAGAAGTTACGCTGCATGTCCGGATCGAGGTCCTCCCACGGAGACCACGGACGCCAGCGGTGAAAGTCGACGATCTGCTCGTACACACGTTCGGGCGACGCCTGAATGCTCATCGACCGGGTGACGGTGAAGGTGTCGTCTGCCATGGGCCGATCGTAGTTCCCGGCCCGTCGTAGTTCCCGGCCCGGAAGGAACGGTTCATCATGTCTTTCACCGACGCGGAGATCGCCTACCTGCGCTCGCAGCCGATCGCGCGGCTTGCGACCCTCGGCCCGGGCGGGCAGCCCGATCTGGTTCCCCTCGCGTTCGAGTTCGACGGGACCTTCTTCTGGGTCGGCGGTTCCGGCCGGACGGTCCTCGACACCCGCAAGTTCCGCAACGTCGCGGCCGGACACGAGCGGGTCGCCCTCCTGGTCGACGACATGGTGTCCTTCGACCCGTTCATCGCCCGTTCGATCCGGGTCTACGGCCGGGCCGAGGGGCCGTTCGAGCGGGTCGGCATCGTCGGACCGGGACACTATCTGCGCATCACGCCCACCATCTCGTGGAGCTGGAACATGGCGGGCGAGAAGGCCGGAGACGCCTGGTACGAACCGCGGCGCTCGCTCCACCCGGCACCGGACGCCGATTAGGTAAGCAGGGCGGCGTTGATCGCCTCCACCTCCGCGCCGAGCTCCGGAAACATCACGACCTCGATGCCGGCGCTCCGCAGCGTCTCGACGCCGAGACAACGCGCGAACAGCGGCGGCTCGTGCAGCGCGAGCACGACGCGCCCGAGCCGCGCGGCGATAATCAACTCCGCGCAGGTGCGCGGCGCGGACCGGCGGGTGGTGCAGGGTTCCATCGACGTGTAGATGGTGGCCCGGGACAGATCTCCGCCGTTCTCACCGAGTCGCAGGATCGCGGACTGCTCGGCATGCACGACGGGACCCCGGTCGCGGGAGAACCCCCGCGACCTCTCCCGGCCGTGCTCGTCGACGATGACCGCGCCGACGGAGTAGGCCGTTCGGCTCGGCAGACACGACCGCGATGCCCGAATCGCCTCCCGCAGCCATCGACGGTCCGGATCCGAATCCACGCTCTCCCCCGCTCCCCGGCCCAATGATGCCGCAGCATCGCACGGGCCACGATCGGGAGGCGCGCGGCACCGCCGTCCTAGCGCTGGTGGCGCTCGGCGAGTCGCTTGAGGTTGAGCAGATGGCGTCGAGCCATGATCAGGTCGCCGACGGCGAGCATGGGTGCGGCACAGCGGTTGGCCCGCATGACGACCTTGAGCAGCAGGCGCGTCGTGTCGTGCTCCCGGGGTACGAGAACGTAGGACATGAAGGCGCCCATGATCCTGCCGGTCAGCTGAATGCCCGGATCGACCGAGACGATCCGGCTCGGGGCCGTCGCAGAATCGCGTGGTGGATCCGGCGACGCGGGCGAACCAACGCATCGTGGGACGGACGGCTGCCGAACTCGTTCTCCCTGCTCGCCCGCAGGCCACCGTCCCTGAACGGCGGGGCGAGGCCCGGGGTGGACACGAGGCGACGGTAGCCGGCGTACACGGGATCACTGCATGGTCGTGGCGGGTGGGTGATCGAACGAGGCCGGGCAGCGGAAGACGTACAGGGCATAGCCTCGTCCGATGTAGACATCTGCGGGGTTCCGCGAGGCCTCCGCCGGCTCCTGCACCGGGCGCCAGCTTCCGCCCGACCCGTGCCACTCGCCGGAGTCGGCGGTGAACAGCAGCGTCATCGCGGTGCCGCACTCCGCGCAGTCCACGGGATGCGGGTCGGTCAGGGACCAGTTCGCGAAGCCGCCCACCTTCCACCCAGGCGCCAGCGACAGGTCGGACTGGTAGTCGACACCCTCCTCGTGCTCCTCCCAGGCGGTGATCCGGGCGTCGAGCTCCTCCGGCAGTAGCCCGCCGTACTGGTACTCGCGGATCTGTTCCGGGTGCAGGACGCAGGGAGCCGGCAGATAGGAGTCGCTGACGACGGGCGGCTCCGGTGGCGCGTCCAGGGGCCTGCCGACGTCGGCGCTGCGCCGCCAGTACAGCCGTACCCGCGGGTTGTAACCCTCATCGGGGTGGTCCAGCGGGCACCAGAGCACCTGCAGCAGGTCGGCGCCGTCCGGGCCGGCGAAGTCGGGGACGTCGCGCCGGTACAGCTGCGCCACCGGTACCAGCGGGATCGGCTGGTCCACCAGGGCGTGCGGCTCGGAGAAGTCGAAGTCCGGCAGCCGCGCCCGTTCCTCGTCGGTCAGGGCGTACCGGGTGCCGGTCGCGTCGGCCCGGGCCTGCGCCGCCGCGTAGATCTCCCGGCCGCGACGGACCGTCGCCGGCGTCCGGAGCTTGAAGACGTAGTGGGTGTCGCCGTCCGTGCACACCGGCCAGGCCTCGTCGGCCGGCCAGAGCAGCGGGCCACCGACCGAGCTGCCGGCGGATGTCGGGGTACCGGGCCGGGGATGCAGCCGGGTCGCCGTCGCCGAATGCTCCCGCAGCTCGGGGAAGAGTTCCGTGATGTCCAGCGGCCGCGGCGGCGTGGTGCGGGTCATGGTCGATGATCCTAGGGATCGAGACCCTCGGTTCCGCGCGTCAGCCTTCGTCGCGCCAGGCGAGCCAGCGGCGCAGTTCCGCCAGGTCGTAGTCGGGCCCGTTGGTGATCACGGTGAACATGCCGATGCCGCGCTTGCGTAGTTCGGGCCCCACGCGCCAGGGGTCGCCCGAGACGAACGACGAGCGTTCGATCTCGGCCGGGTCCCGGCCCAGCTCGTGGCAGTGGGTGTCGAGCTGCCGGGACTTGTCGCCGAGCGCCTCACCCTCGGCGAAGGTGTGCCAGATGTCGGCGTGCCGGGCGACCAGCCGCAGGGCGTTCGGGCCGTCGGCGGCGACCAGGATCGGCACCTTCCGGGTCGGTGGCGGGTTCAGCACGGCGAGGCGGCGCTCGATGCGCCGCAGCGCGTCGCCCAGGTCCCGGACCCGTTGGGCCGGCGATCCGAACGGGTACCCGTACTCGGTGGCCTCCGCCTCGCGGAAGCCCGCACCGAGGCCGAGGACCAGCCGGCCGCCGCTGATGTGGTCCACGGTGCGGGCCATGTCGGCGAGCAGGTCGGCGTTGCGGTAACCGACGCAGGTGACCAGCGCGCCGATCTCGGCGCGCCCGGTCGACTCGGCCCACGCCCCGAGCACCGTCCAGCACTCGAAGTGTTTGCCGCTCCGGTCCTTGCCGAGCGGGAAGAAATGGTCCCAGTTGAAGATCACGTCGACGCCGAGCGCGTCCGCCTCGGCGGCCGCCCGCCGGATCTGGGCGTAGTCCGCCCGCGCCGGCGCGATCTGGACCGCGACGCGCACCCCGCCGGGGTTCCTCTTCACGATCGAGCATCCTAGATGGCCGACAGGCTCGGGCACACTGGCGGTATGCACGCGACGTGAGTACCGGAGGACGCGGTGATCCGTGAACAGTCACCCCTCGCCCACCTGGACGACCGGGCGAGGCGGGCCGTCGAGCTGGCCCGGCGCAACGCCGACGGCCTGCACAGCCGCGTCGTCCGACCGGAGCACATGCTGCTCGCCCTGTTCGCCCTGAGGCGCGGGACCGCCGCACGGGCCGTGGCGAGCCTGTCCGGCGATCACGTGCTTGGTGAGCCGGCTCGACCCGGTCTTGGTGTCGAACCGTCCCGGCAGGTCGCGGGACGCGATGAGAGGATGTCCGCGTGCGACACGCCTCTTCCCTGGTCGGAGCCGACGTGGCACTCGTCGGCCTGTTCTCCGGCGCGGACAAGGAGTTCGGGGAAAAGCTCGACCGGCTCGCGTCGACGATCGAGGCGCACGGCGGGCGGGTGGTGGGCCGGCACGTTCAGCGGCGAGGACCTCGTCACCGCGCGTGGCCGGTGATGATGCCGTTCAGGTGGTCCGTGACGGGCACGGCCGGGAGGGCGCCGGGGCGCGACGGCGCCCGGAACTGCAGGGTGTCGCGCACGTTCTTCTGCACCGCGACGGCGGCGAACAGCGTCATCGCGAACGCCAGACCGTAGAAGCCCTTCTCGCTGAGTGCCAGTCCGCTGTTCCACAGGCCGATCACCAGCATCAGGACGCCCAGAGCGAGCACCGCCCACGACAGCCCCAGATACAACGCGGACACCGGCAGACCCTCGACGCGGTCGCGCACCGACTTCTGCAGTGACACGGCGGCGAACACGCCCAGCACCAGGACGGCGGCGTAGAAGCCCTTCTCGCTCCTGGTCATCGTGGCGTTCCACAACCCGGCGGCGAAGGACACCACTCCGAGGACCAGCACCGCCCAGGAGGCGCCGACGAAGGCGGGGGTGGGCTTGGCCGAGGACGATGGCTGGTTGGTCACGGGACTCTCCGAGCGGGGGTAGGGAGCCACCGGCGTGGTGCCGGTCGGCGTGGGGCGTCTTTCCTGGTCACAGCCTGCTCGACCCGCCACCGCCCGTCCTGAGTCGCGGTACTCAACAGCGACAGGTAGGCGCGACACGTCCCCCGGCCGATCATGCGATCTGGTTCAATGCCTGCCATGCCTGGCCCGGATCTGGACAGTGAACCGCCCGCCGGGGCTCCCGGTACCGTCCACGCCGCGGCGATTCTGCTCTACGTCGGCGGCGCGCTGACCCTGGTGTTCGCGCTGACTTCCGGAGCCCGGGGCTCTCTGCTGCGGTCCGCGGCATACGTGCTGATCGGGCTGCTGTACCTCGGGCTCGCGCGTGCCGTGCAGCGAGGCCGGCGGTGGGCGCGGCGGGCGGTCCTGGTGCTGTGCGGTGCCGGGGTCGCCCTCGCCGGTTTCCGGCTGTTCGACTCGGGCATCTCGGCGGCCGCCGGCGACCTCGCCTGGCCGATGGTGTACGCGATCCTGCTCAGCACCGACGCGGCTCGTTCCTGGTTCCGGGCAGAAGGCTGACCGGCCGGCCGGCGGACCGATGCGTCAGTCTCGCGGGCGTGCCTCGTAGGCGGCGATCACCTGGGCGGTCGGATCCGGGCTGTCCGCTGTACACAGTCGATCGGTGAGCAGGAAGCCGGGCAGGGAGAACCGGGCCGAATGCTCGCGCTCGGAGAGTATGAACTCGCCTCCCCGCAGGTCGGGCTGCCACCCGTGTTCCAGGGCGTAGCCGATCAGGGGCCGCACGTCGCCCGCCGTGGGGTAGGCGCCGTCCGTCGCGCATGCGGTCCATGGTGACGGCCAGGTGGTCGACAGCAGGTCCGCCTGGAGCACCCGGCCCCGCTTGTCGCCACCCCAGGCCCGGACCCGGATGCACCGATGGCAGTCGTGTTCAGCCTGCACGTGACGAATCTCCGCGCGCCACACGAAGGTGCGGGCGCCGATTCGCAACCGCCGCAGTCGAGTCTTCATCCAGGTCACCCCCGGGCCGGAATGATTCCCGATCGGCCGGCGTCACGCCACGCATTTGCGCAGCCGGGATCAGGGGCGCACCGCCGTCACGGTGAACGGGTGCGTGGTGCCGACCGGGATTGCCCTTCGATTGCGGCGGGTCCGATCCCCCGGGCTGCCGATCGTCTCCGAGGCGACCCGGATGGTGGCCGGTTACCTCGATGCCGAGCGCGGCCTGGGCCGGATCGCGTCCGACGCCGACGTGGCCACCCTCGCGCCGATCCTGATCGGGGCCGGGTCGATGCTGTTCACCGACCGGGAGGCCGGCCCGCCGGACGCCGGCGCGGTCGCCGGACCGTCGGCACGGTCCTCGCCGGGGCGCTCCCGCGCTGACACCCGGCCGCTGAACGCCTCTGTCGCTCAGGCGATCATCAGGTCGAGGCGGAGCCAGTCGGCCAGTTCCTCGATCTCGTGCCGCACCGCGGCGGCCATCGCCCTGGTGAACGGGGCGTCCTCGTGTATCGCGTCCACCCGCAGCATGCCGGCCCTGCGGTCGGCGGTGGCGTCGAGCTTGCCGACGAGGCGGTCCCCGTAGAGGATCGGCAGGGCCCAGTAGCCCCAGCGGCGCTCGGCGGCCGGCTTGAACATCTCCAGCTGGTAGTCGAACTCGAACAGCTCGGCCAGCCGCTTGCGGTCGTAGACCAGCCTGTCCAGCGGGGACAGCAGGGCGGTGCGGCCGGCGAAGGCACGGTCCAGCAGCTCCGGGTCGATCCGCCATCGGCCTCTCACGCCCTCGACCACCGCGAGCTCGCCCGCGGCATCCGGCCCGCCGGGTGCGGCCCGCACCTGTGCGCGGGCGATGCCCAACGCGCGCAGCCTCCGCTCGTCGCGGATGCCCAGCGCCTGCTCGTAGGGGACCGTCTCGTCCGGGTAGACCCGCTCGGCCAGGTCCCACAACCGGTCGGCGCCGCGCCGGCCGGCGGCCGCGACCTCGCCCCGCTGGACCAGGAAATCGATCATCTTCGTGATGTTGCGATTGTTGTTCCAGCCGGACGAACGCCACGGGATCACGCAGGTGTCCGGCAGCTCGCGGGTGGTCAGCGGCCCGTCGGCGCGCAGCCGGGCGAGGATGTCGACCCGGCAACCGTTGTTGACGTCGACCCACTCCCGCACGCCCTCCTGCCAGTCGCGCAGCGGGGGGCGCCCGGGCCACTCGGCCATCTCCGCCCGGTGCAGCGCGAGGTCCTCCGCCGGGTGGATCATGCCGCGCAGCTCCAGGAGGGCCTGCTCGTCGATGGCGTCGCGCAGCTGCGCCGGCGAATAGGACGAGCCGAGGCGGCTCCACAGCACCAGGTCGGCGCTGGGCGCGACGGGCGCGGCCGGATCGTTCTGCAGCAGCGTCAAGCCGCGCACCACGTCGAACATCCCGCCCGGCCGGTCGGCGTCCAGCAGTTGCGCGCGCACGGCGAGGCGGCGCGCGTCGGTGCGCGACAGGCTGTGCACGGTCATCGGCCGAGACTAGGCGGCGGGTACGACAACAACCCGGGCGGCAGGCCGGTGACAATGACCGCCGCCCGGCGTCAGCCCGCCGAGCGCGCGCACTGACGACGCCGCCGTCCGTCGAGGGAGGCCGGGGCCGCCGACGCATCGACGGCCCCGGCCCCGCCCCTGCTAGGCCGTGACGGCCCGTTCGAGCAGGGTGCGGTGGCGGATCATCCACGCGGCGGAGCGGGCCCGCCAGGCCAGCGCCCACAGCGGCGCCGGGTCAGCCGAGTCCGGGGTGATGCCGGCACGGACCGCCTCGGCGGCACAGTCCCGGATCGCGAACTCGATCATTCGGCCGACCAGCCCCGGCCGGTCGGCCCTCGGCAGCTCGTAGCCGTCGAGGAACAGCCGCAACTGCCCGGCGCGGGTGGCCGCGTCGGGCAGGTCGTTGCGTTCGGCGACGTCGTCGTCGTGCAACTGCGCGTGCCACCACCCGGTGGCCACGACCTCGTCCAGACGGTCGACGGGTCCGGCCAGGGTCCAGTCGATGAACGCCACGGGCGCCCCGTCCCGGGCAACGGTGTGCCACGGTCCGGCGTCGCAGTGGCCGATCACCGAATCCAGGCCCTGGCGATGCATCCACCAGTGCTGCCACACCGCGTCCGGCGGTGGACGGAAGCCGGCCGTCGCGGTGTGCAGATCGCGGAGCAGCCTGCCGACCTGCGCGACGCCCTCGTCCGTCCACGCATGCGGATGAACGATGCTGCCGTCGACGTAGGTGAGCACCTCGTTGCCGGCGACGTCGATGCCGTCGCCGACCACCCGCGGGGCGCCGGCGAATCCGACATCCTCGAGGTGGCGCAGGAGCGCATGGACGGTGCCGGTGAAGGGTTGGGCGGGACGCCTGATCGTCTCGCCGGAACGGATGACATGACTCGGTCCGCCTTCGGCCGCTGCCAGCGGCTCGAAGGACGATGCGGAAACCACGATTTCTCCTCGTGTCAGCGCGGTAAGCGGTGATGCGGCGCCGGATGACGGCGCCAGGAGCCGGCGGCGCGGAGAGTTCCGCGGCCGGCTGGACCGCTACGAGGCGAGGAGTTCGGCATCTCGCCGGTGAGGCGCCGCCCAGGAGGGCGGCCGATCTCAGATCGCGGCGAACTCGCGGGTCGTAGCGGTAACGGCCACCTCGCTGTGAACCATGCACGTCATCGGGACCTCCTCGCCGAGCCGGAAACCGGAGGCTATCGAGCGGCACGCGGCACCGCCAGCGGGTTTCCCGCGGTGATCGGACTAGACCGGCCGGTTAACATGCCGCCATGATCGAGGGGTTGGTGCGGGCGGCTGTAGCCGGCGACGAGGACGCACTCGAGGAACTGACCGCGATCGCCGCCGCCGAGCCGGCGCGCCTCGCCGGACAGCTGAGCCTGCTCCTCGACGCGGGCGTGCTGTGGCCACCGATCCTCTACCGCGGCGCCGACGGCGACCTGGTCCGCCGGATCGTCGAGGACGTCGACGCCGGCCGGGCGGCGGACCGGCTCAATCACCTGTTCCTGATCCTGGCGCACGCCTCGGATCCGCACGCCGAGCGGGCGCTGCGGCGATGGCAGGAGTCGCCGCCGCCCGGCGCGGATCGGCTGTACGTCGGTGCGCTGGCCTACGCACACGAGGCCGGCTGGACGGTCGCCCCGGACGGCGGCCGCCGCGAGCTGTGCGCGCCTACGGCGTACCGAATGATCATGAATGAGGTGCCGGGGCCCGCCGGCGGCCCGGCCTGCCCGTGGTGCACCTCCCCGCTGTGGACCGTCGTCGACCTCGACGCCGGCCTCCCCGAGGTGGCCGAAGCCCTGGCGCACACGGGGTGGGCCGGCCGGTTGAGGATCGCGACCTGCCACCTCTGCGCCTGCTACACGACGCTGTACTGCCGGGTCACGCCCGACGGCGGCGCCGCCTGGTTCGCCGGCAACGGCCGCCCGGAGTACCTGCCGGACACCGCCCGGCCGGAGGATCCGCCGGCGATGCTGCCCGCCGTCGGAACGCGTCGGGCCTCGCCGTTCCAGGCCAGCGCCTGGGACGAGGGCGGCTCGACCCTGGGCGGCCGTCCCGACTGGATCCAGGACGCCGAGCACGCCGACTGCCCCGGCTGCGGGCAGCCGATGGACTACCTCGGCCTGGTCGGCGGCGCCGACCTGGACTTCGGCGAGGGCGCCTATTACCTGCACCTGCACGCGCCCTGCGGCTTCGCCGCGGTGAGCTACCAGCAGAGCTGAGCGCGCCGGGTATCGGCGGGGCGGCCGCCGCCGTGACGCTGGGACATATGACGAAGCTGGTATGGAACTCTCCGCGTTCCCCCCTTCCATACTGCTGATAGTCGTCGATGTGCCTGGTGAACGGAGCGGAGATGTCCGGACCGAGTTCGCACCGGCGCGCCGCGGCGCTCACGATGCCGGCGCTCCTGGTACTGCTCGCCCTGGCCGTCCCGATGTTCAGGGCGGCGGCGGGAACCGCGCCCGGCATGCGCCCGGTGGCGGCCGCGACCATGACCGTCGCGCAGGCGATCGGCGGCCAGACCGGCGGCACCGGCACGGTACGCGGGTACGTCGTCGGCCAGCCCACCGCCGCCGATACCGTGCTCTTCGACGACTTCACCGGGGACACGGCGCTGGCGATCGCCGACAGCAGCGGCGAGACCGACACCGGTGACATGTTGTACGTGCAGATCACCAGCGCATACCGGGCGAGCTTCGGGCTGCGGAGCAACCCGGGCCTGATCGGCGACGCGCTCACCGTGACCGGCACGCTGACCGCGTACTTCGCGCACGCGGGCCTCAAGTCCCCGTCCGCGATGACGGCCGGCGGCGGCAACCCCACGCCGACGCCGACCGGCACCACCGCGCCGCCACCGACCGGCTACTACGCGGCCGCGGCCGGCAAGTCCGGCGCCGCCCTGAAGAACGCGCTGCACGGCATCATCTCCAGCGGGATCACCACCCTGTCGTACGACCTGGTCTGGAACGCGCTGAAGGTCACCGACCAGGACCCCTCGAACTCGGCGAACGTGATCCTGCTCTACTCCGGGGTCAGCCGGTCGAAGAATCTCAACGGCGGCGACCTCGGTGACTGGAACCGGGAGCACGTCTGGGCGCAGTCGCACGGCGGCTTCGGCACCGGCGCCGGCCCCGGCACCGATCTGCACCATCTTCGTCCCGAGGATGTGAACGTCAATTCCGAGCGGGGCAACAAGGACTTCGACAACGGCGGCACCGCCGTCGCCGACGCTCCGGGCAACCGTACCGACGCCGACTCGTGGGAGCCGCGGGCCGCGGTCCGGGGCGACGTCGCACGAATGATCTTCTACATGGCGGTGCGGTACGAGGGCGGTGACTCCTTCCCCGACCTCGAGGTCGACGACGCCGCCGGGGGCACCGGCCCGAGGCTCGGCCGGCTCTCCGCGCTGCGGCAGTGGAACCTGCAGGACCCGCCGGACGCGTTCGAGCTGCGCCGGAACGAGCTGATCTTCGGCAGCTACCAGCACAACCGCAACCCGTTCATCGACCACCCCGAGTGGGTCGGCTCCATCTTCGGCCAGGGGTGACCCGCGAGCGGGACTATGTCTAGGGCCGATGGTCGCTTGTGCGGTCGAAAGTCAGCGGGCTAGCCTATTTGCTGCGAAATGTTTGGTGGCTCGGCGGAAGGCCTTTTACATGGTCATTAGGCCGGCCCTGGCGCTAGGACTTCTCTTGCGGATTCGAATATGAACGCGCCCGGCGACAGCCTCGGGTGGCCCGCGGGTGAGGCGAGGCTTGCCGAGGCGTCCGCGCCGGTCGCCTCGGATGACGCCGGCCTGGCGGACATCGTGCGTTCCTCGCACGACGCGATTGTCGGCGTCACGCTCGACGGCGTGGTGACGACGTGGAATCGGGCCGCCGAGCGGCTTTACGGATATCGCGCCGAGGAGATCATCGGGCGCGGCGCCGAGCAGCTCTACCCGCCCGGTGCCCGGGCCGGCGAGGCGGTCGTCCTGCGCAGGCTCGCCCGCGGCGAACGGCTCGACCAGTACGTGACCGAGCGGATCCGCCGCGACGGGAGCACCGTCACGGTCCGGCTGAGTGTCTCGCCCATCGCCGACGACACGGGCCGGATCGTCGGCGTGGCCGCCACCTCCCGCCGCATCCACGCCGCCGCCGAGGACGGCCGCGACCCGCGACAGCCGCCGGCGCCGGCCCCGGATCCGGCCGCGACGAACCGCACGCAGGGCGTGCTCTCCACCCGCACCAGCCATGAGCTGCGTACCCCGCTGCAGGCCGTCATCGGCTTCACCGGCACCCTGCTGCTGCGGCTTCCGGGACCACTCAACGACGAGCAGGAACGCCAGCTCGAGCTGGTGCAGGAGAGCGCCCGGCAGCTACTGGCGCTGATCAACGAACTGTCGCGCCCGGCCGACGGCTGACGATAACCGCATTGAAGTGCGTGTACCCCGATCAGGTGATGGTCGGCGTCACTCGCATGTGGATATCGTGTGGGTTTGGCCGGCCGGGAGTGGTCGGCCTGTCTGCGTGGTCGGGTGGTGTGCGAACCGTGGAGTGGTGGCAGCTGACCGCATTGGCCAATGCGATAATTCTCGTTGCATATCTGGCGATCTCATTCGCTATCGGGCGAGGGTTGTGGCGGACACGGCAATGGCGCAACAATCCGCTCGGGCTGGCGACCGCGGCGATCTTCTTCAGCTGCGCGGTGCACCACGGCTCGCATACCGTGCACCTGCTGCTTCCCTACCTGGGCTGGGGAATGCATTCGGGGATGGCCATGCGCCACGCCTTCGGGTCGAGTCTCTCCGTCGCGGGCTGGGACGTCATTACCGCCGCGGTCGCGGTCTGGTACTGGACGCTGCGCGGCCGGTTCCCGGCGCTGGTGCGCGGCGCGGCGGTGTTCGAGGACCTGCGGCTGCGGCAGGCGGCGGAGGCCACGCTGCGCGCCAGCGAGGAGCGCTACCGCGGAATCGTGGAGACCACGAGCGAGGGTGTGCTGCTCCTCGACGGCGAGGGCCGGATCAGCTACGCCAACAGCCGGTTCGCCGCGATGCTCGGCCGGCCACAGGACGAGTTGTCGGGCACGACGATCATGAACCTGGTGACCGAGGCCGACCGGCCCGTCGCCGAGCGGGAGCTGGCCGGCGTCGCGGAGGGCGGAACCCGGCGGCTCGAGCTCGGGATGCACCGCGAGGGCGGTCAGGTGATGTGCGCGCAGGTCGCCCTGACGGCGCGCGTCGACGACGACGGTGTCCTCGCGATGGTCGCCGACGTGACCGCGCAGAAGAACATCGAGGCGCAGCTGCGCCAGGCGCAGAAGCTGGACGCGGTGGGTCAGCTCGCCGGCGGGGTTGCGCACGACTTCAACAACCTGCTGACCGTCATCGACGGGTACGCGGCCCTGCTGATCGCCCGGGCCGACGAGGCGTCCACCCGCGACCTCAACATGATCCGTGAGGCGGCGACCCGGGCCGGCGCGCTGACGCGCCAGCTGCTGGCGTTCTCCCGGACCCAGACCGCCGAGGAGCGCGTCGTCGACGTCGTGGGTCTCGTCACGGGACTGGAGGGGATGCTGCACCGGCTCATCCGCGAGGACGTCGAGCTTGCGGTGACGACGTCGACCTCGTCGTTGCACGTGCGCGTCGATCCGGGTCAGCTGGAGCAGGTGCTCGTCAACCTGGCCGTCAACGCCCGCGACGCGATGCCCGACGGCGGGACGCTGAGCATCAACACCGACCGGATCGACCTCGACGGCGAGACCGCCGCCCAGCTGGGCGCCCAGCCCGGCGAGTACGTCCTGATCACCGTCGCCGACGGCGGTTGCGGCATGTCGGCGGAGGTGGCCGCCCGCATCTTCGAACCCTTCTTCACCACGAAGGAACAGGGCAAGGGCACCGGCCTGGGCATGTCCACCGTGTACGGCATCGTGACGCAGGCCGGCGGATGCATCCAGGTGAACTCGCGACCGGGGCAGGGCACCGCGGTCGAGGTGTACCTGCCGATGACGGCGGCGGAGCTTGCGGTCGGGCTACCGCCGGACCCCGTGCCGCAGCGGCTGGCGACGGGCACCGAGACGATCCTCTTCATCGAGGACGACCCCGCCGTCCGTACGCTCACCGAACGGATCCTGCGCACCGCCGGATACCAGGTCCTGGCCGGCGTCGACGGTCACCACGCACTCAAGATCATGCGCGGTAACCCGGACATCAGCCTGCTGGTCACCGACGTCATCATGCCGGGCATGAACGGTCAGCAGCTGGCCGACCGGATCACCGCCATGCTGCCGGGCCTGCCCGTCATCTTCACCTCCGCGCACACCCGCGGCGTGCTCACGCCCACCACCCGGGACGACCCGAGCATCGCCTTCCTGGAGAAGCCCTACACCGCCACAGGAATCACCCGGACGGTCCGCGCCGTCCTGGACGCCCGCACGACTTCGACGGCGACGAACTGAGGTATCCGGTGTCATTCGAACCGACCGGGAACGCCGAGAGTGCCGCGGTGGCCGGGACCGTGCTCTACATCGACGACAGCGCCATCAACACCATCCTCGTCGAACGGATCCTCACCAGCCGCCCCGAGGTGGTGTTCGGCTCGGCACCGGACGGCCGCTCCGGCCTGGATCACGCCGCGCGGCTGGTGCCGGATCTGGTGCTGCTCGACCTCACCCTGCCCGACATCAGCGGCGAGCAGGTACTCGCCCAGCTGCGCGCCGACCCGGCCACCCGCGCCATTCCCGTGATCGTGGTCAGCGGCGAGACCGATCCCTCGGTCCATCTGCGGCTCATGGCGCAGGGCGCACAGTGGCTGACCAAGCCGTACGAGATCGAGGACCTGCTCCGCCTCGTGGACGACTCGCTGGGGGTGGGCCGGCGCTGACCGGCGCTCAGGCGCCGTCCCCGCCGACCCAGAGAACGGCGACGCAGGCGTCGTCGTCCGGCGAGTCGCCGCCGAGCACCTGCCTGACGATCTGCTCCGCCAGGTCCTGTGCGTCCGGCGGCTGATGCGGCTGGTCGGCCGCGAGCTCGCCGAGCGCCCGGACCACCGCGTACGGGAGCCGTTGCGCGTCGTCTGCCGCCGGGCCGCTGTGGCGGTCGATCAGCCCGTCGGTGTAGGCGCACAGCACCGCGCCCGGCGCCATGGTCAGGTACTGCCCGGTGAACTCGGCGTCGGGGAAGAGCCCGAGCGCCGGGCCGCGCTGTCGCAGCAGGGCGATCGCCGGCACGCCGCCGCTGCGGGGCATGACCACCAGGGGTACGGGGTGACCGGCGTTCGCTATGCACAGGCAGCCGGTGTCGGGGTCGTAGATCGCGACGATGGCGGTGACGAACGTGTCGCCCGGCAGCATGCCGGTCAGGAGCCGGTTGAGCCGGGTCAGCAGGCGGGCCGGGTCGGGATCCTCGAAGGAGTAGGCGCGCAGCGCCGCGAGGATCGGGGCCATGGCGGCGGCGGCCGGCTGGTCGTGACCGGCGACCTCGCCGACCGACAGGAGGATCCGGCCGCCGGAGATCTGCTGCGCGTCGTACCAGCCGGTGCCGACGTCCAGCCGTTCGGGGGCGGCGAGGTAGACCGCGCCCAGGCTCGCGCCGGTGACCAGGGGCAGCGCCTGGGGCAGCACGGCACGGTGGAACTCGTCGACGGCGCGGCGCTCCGCGTGCCACTCCGCCTGGGCGCGCAGGTGGGTGCGCTGCGCGTGGCGGACGTCGGTGACGTCCTGCGCGACTCCCCACACGACCCGGGGCGTGTCCGTGTGCCGCAGCCCCGGCGCGGTCGTGCGGCACGACACGATCAGCTCGTGTACCACGCCGTCCATGTCCGCGACGCGTACCTCGGCGAGGTTGGGCACGCCGGTGCGCCAGGTGTTCCCGGCGACGGTCAGCAGTTTGGCGAGATCTTCGGGGTGCACGCGCTGCCGGAGCTGCTCGAGACGCACCCGGGCGGAGGGCAGCCGGAGCAGGTCGCGCAGGCCGATAGACAGCACGATCAGACCGGCCTCCGGGTCGAGGTCCCACGTGCCGGACTGGGTGAGCTGGTGGGTCTCGGCCAGCCGCTCCGCGACGTCGGCGGCCAGGATCCGCCACTGCTCCGCCAGGTCGTCGGCCGGCTGCACGGGTTGCCGGGCGGGCGTGGCGACGGTGATGTCGTCGATGGATCCGACGAGATCACCCGTCTGCACCTGCCCGGCGAGGCCGCCGGCGCCCAGCAGGGCGTCGATCGTCGCCAGCACCATACCGGGTTGCGCCGGCTTGAAGATCACATCCCGGACACCGCAGGCGCGGGCCATGGGCTCGATCTCGTCGTGGCCGTAGTGCGCGGTGCTGAAGGCTATCGGGATGTGGCTGGTCGTCGGCTGGCTGCGCAGCATCCGGGCCAGCTCGTAGCCGTCCAGGTTCGGCATCATGACATCGGTGATCACCGCATCCGGCAGTCGCCGGCGGGCCAGCATCAGGGCGGCGTCGCCGTCGGCGGCCTCGCAGGCCTGATGCCCCCGGTAGCCCAGCAACGTGCGCAGAAAGTCCCGGCTGATCGGATCGTCATCGACAACCAACACGGTCGCCATCGGTCTCCAATCACGATGCAAATCTTCCCGCAAGTCCCTTTCGATGAACACCGAACATGATGAGGCCTCACAGCCACCAGTACTCGCACTTGCTGTCCGTCCCCCGGCTCAGGTGGCGCGGACCAGCCGCCAGCGGTTGTCCGCGCTGCCGTTGTCGGGGTCCTGAACGGCCTGTCCGCCCCGGGCGACGGAGCCGTTGAGGACGGCGAGCAGCTTGCCGCT
The DNA here is from genome assembly GCF_040648555.1 of Actinoplanes sp. NPDC049118. NCBI lineage: Bacteria > Bacillati > Actinomycetota > Actinomycetes > Micromonosporales > Micromonosporaceae > Actinoplanes > Actinoplanes sp. NPDC049118. The sequence goes on along the minus strand of NZ_JBEZDY010000011.1, from coordinate 269,667 downwards.
GTTGACGTTGCGGATCCGGTGGGTGCCGTCGCCATTGTCGATCATGGTCCAGCGGTGGTCGGCGGTGCCGTTGTCCGACCATTGCAGGACGCGGGCGTTGTCGGCGGTGGACATGTTCTCCACGCCGAGGACCTTGCCGCTGTTGACGTTGCGGAACCTGACCGCGCCGCCGTCGGTCACCATCACCCAGTTGTGGTCGGGGGTGCCGCTGTCGTCCCACTGCAGGGCCAGGCCGCCGTCGGCGGTGGACATGTCCTGGATGCCGAGTACCAGGCCGCTGCCGGCATTGACCAGCTTGTAGCTGATGCCGGCGGCGCCCGTTCTCCAGTAGACGGTGTAGTTGAAGCCCTGTGCGTCGTGGAACGGGCCGAGGTTCACCGTGGCGCCGTTCGCGGTCGCGGTGAACGCCAGGCTGCCGGTTCCGGTCCGGGTGATCGTCGAGACGGTAAGCGCGGGCAGGCCGGACAGCGCGGTGTTGCCGTAGTTGCCGCACAGCACCGCCGGACCGTAGGTGATCGCCTGGATGTCCGCGTTGTCGTTCGCGGCCCGCATGACCACCCGCATCGGCAGTCTCACCGTGATCGTGTCCCCGGCCGCCCAGGTCCGGGTCACGGTGGCGTAGCTGCCGGGCGTCGCCGTGACGCCCTGCACCGTGCCGTTGACGCTGATGGTCGCGCCGGTGGTCCAGGACGGGATCCGCAGCCGGATGCTCCACGATCCACTCATGGTGCCGGACAGCGTCAGGGTGGTGGTGTCGCTGACCGGGTAAGTGGTGCTCTGGTTGACGGTGATGCCGCGCTGGGTCCAGCTCAGCACCGACGGCACGAAGAGGTTCACCGTCAGCGTGGTGCCGCTGTGGAAGTAGATGGAGTCCATCAGCTTCGTGTTGATCTCGACCCCGGTGCCCTGGCAGCACCAGAAGCTGTTGTAGTCGGTGGACCAGGTGCCGCCGCCCCAGGCGGGACCGACACCCCGGCGCCCACCGGGGTTCAGCGGCGTGAAATAGGTGACGTGGCCGTGGCCGTCGGCCGGGTTCTGCGCCCCGATGACGTGGTTGAGCAGGGCCTGCTCGTAGAAGTCGAAGTAGTCGGCCCGGTTCGGATCGAGCTGCCACAGCTCCCGGGTCAGCTTCAGCATGTTGTAGGAGTTGCAGTGCTCGCAGGTGTCGTTGGTGAGGTAGCCGGCGATCGCGTTCGGGGCACGGAAGTGCTCGGCCTGGCTGTTGCCGCCGATCACGTACGTGTGCGCGCCGGTGGCGATCCGCCAGGCGTTGACGGCGATGTCCCGGTAGCGGGTCGTGCCGGTCGCCTTGTACTCCCGGGCCGCGCCGACCCACTTCGGCACCTGCGTGTTGGCGTGCAGGCCGTTGAGCTGGTCCTGGTTCGCCGCGAGCGGGTTGAACACCGCGGCGTGGTCGAACCGCTGCGCGGCGGTGAGCCAGCGCCCGTCCCCGGTCTGCTGGTAGACGTCGGCCAGCACCTCGTTCATGCCGCCGAACTCGGTGCCGAGCATGGCCTGCAGCTGGCTCGAGCTCAGCCGCGCGGTACGCGTGTCGACCCAGCCGGCCAGCGCGAGGAGCACGTTCCGGGCCTGGGTGCTGCCGGTGTACCGCCACACGTCGAGCAGGCCCGCGAGGGTCTTGTGCACGCAGTAGTAGGGCACGTTCCCGTTCGTCAGGGTCCGGGCCTCGAGGGCGATGAAGTCGGACTCGGGAAAGCCGGACAGGTATCCGGTGCCGAATCCGGCGGCGCCGTTGTTCGCCTGGCACCTGGCCAACTCGGCCACCATGTAGTCGGCCTTGGCGCGGCAGGTGGTGTCGCCGAGCACCGCGTACGCCTGCGCCCATGCGGTCAGCAGGTGGCCCTGCACATGGGTGCGGAACGGGAACGTCGGTGCGTCCCACCCGCCGGTCGCGACGGCACCGTTGGTGGACAGCCGGTGGTTGGCCCGGAAGTTGTAGAGCAGCCGGTCGACGTCGACGAACCGCAGGTAGCTCAGTGTCCGGTTCTGGTTGTCCAGCCATCGGCCGGCGGTGAGCCGCACCTGGCCGAGCGGGAACGGATACGCCGAGACGCCGATGTCCGGCCGCACCGGTGGGACGACGGCCGCCGCGGCGGGACCAGCCTCGAAGGGACCGATGCCGGCCGCGGAGGCCAGGGCACCGGCACCGGCGGCTTGCAACAGCCGGCGTCGGCTGACAGGCAGGTGAGACATGGAAACCTCCCCACGATTGTTAACGGTAACAATCGTGCCGAGGATGCTACGGGATCGTTTCCATCCATTCAAGGACGTGATTGTCCGGCGGGCGGACCCGGTACCGGCTCAGCCGGCCGTGACCACGGCGCGCGAGCGGGCGACGGTCACGTTGTAGGCGCTGCCGCTGGAGTGCCGGATCCGGGTCGCGTTGACGGCGAAGACGTACGAGGTGGCCGGTTGCAGGCCGCGCACGGTGGCCGTCATCTCCCGGCAGCCCCGCCCCGGTTCGACCACGGTCCACGAGAGCTCCGGCTGCTGCCCGACCACGAGCTCCTGCGAGATGCCCGCCACCCGGTAGGCGATGACGGACGTGTCGCCGGGGTGGTACCAGGTCACGGTCGCGGTCGTGCGGCCGGGACTCACCATCGCGACCTCGATCCGGCCCTGCGGGTGCGCCTTGACGCACTGCGGCTCCCCGGGCCGCACGTCGGCCGCCGGCGCGGGGGGCGCCGAGACCGGCGGCAGCCCTCCGAAGCCCGACTCCGCGGGTGCGGCGGACGGTGCCCGTGAGGCGGGTGGTGTCGGCTTCGCGGATCCCCCCGCGACGACGATCCAGCTCTGCGCGGCGGGCGTCGCCTCGGCAGCCAGGTTCTCCTCGGCGCCCGCGGTCGACGAGACGGCGCACCCGCCCAGCACGAGCGGCACGAGGGCTGCGGCGGTGCAGAGAACTCCCGGACGGCGGGTCATCGGGGGATCCCCTTCCTGCGGGCGGCGCGGTCGGACTCACCTATCGGCCACCGGGCACCGCGGCTGAGGCGACCGCCGTTGTATCGATGGCCTACCGTCGTCTCGACTCCCGATATCCGGCTGGGAGCGATGGGGGTTGAGGGTGCCGCGTGTCCCGCTCAAAGGCAGGTTCGGGGGGCGGATCGCCACGCCTGATCTCTACCGGCTGGTGGCCGCCGGGCTGGTGATGATCGCCCTGTGCAGCGGCATCGCCGGCGCCGCCACCGCCTGGCACCGGTCCGCGCTGACCTCCGACATCACCGACGTCAGCGGGCCGCTCAGCGTGGGCGCACAGGAGCTGTACCGATCGCTGTCCGACGCCGACGCGACCGCCACGAACGCCTTCCTGGCCAACGGTGTCGAGCCGGCCGGGTTGCGCACGCGCTATCTCGACGACATCGCCCGCGCGACCGCGGCGCTGACGGTCGCGCTGCGATCGGCCGGCGACGAGGACGCCGCCCGGCTGACCGTGCTCGCCGACCAGTTGCCGGTGTACACCGGCCTCGTGGAGACGGCCCGTTCGTACAACCGCCTCGGCGTTCCGCTCGGCGGGGCGTACGTCCGGGAGGCCTCCGGCCTGATGCGGCTGACCCTACTGCCGGCCGCGCAGGACCTGCTCGAGTCCGCACAGCGACGACTGCTCGACGCGCAGCGCGGTGCCGCCGGACTCCCCTGGGCCGTCCTGCTGGCCGGCCTGGTGACCCTCGCCTCCCTGCTGGCGGCGCAGGTGCTGGTGGCCCGGCGCACCAACCGGGTGTTCAACGTCGGGCTGGTCGTCGCGAGCCTCATCGCCGTCGCCTCGCCGGCCTGGTCGATCACGGCCACCGGTGTCGCCTCCCGTCAGCTGGAGGCCGGCCGCCGGGACGGCTCGGCGCTCGTCGCGCTGCTCGCCGACGCCCGCCGGGCGTCCCTGCAGGCCCGCGCGGACGAGGCGTTGACGCTCATCGCCCGCGGCAGCGGCGCCGGGTTCGAGAAGGACTTCCGCGCCGCCCTCGCCGAACTGATCGGCCCGGACGGCACCGGCGGCCTGCTCGGCCGGGCGTCGTCGCAGGCGCCGACCGAGGCCGACCGCGCGGTCATCGAGGCGGCCCGCGCCGAGGCCCGCCGCTGGTCCGACCTGCACGGTCAGGTCCGGAGGCTCGACGACGGCGGCGACTACCAGCAGGCGGTGAGGATGGCGACCGACACCGGGCCGCAGAGCCCGTCCGCCGTCTTCGGCCGGCTCGACACCGCGTTGGAGGCCGCCCTCGCCGGCACCAACGATCGGGTGGATCGCCACGCCGGGCACGCCGGCGGCGCGCTCGGCGGTCTCGGATGGGGACTCGTGCTGATCACCCTCGGCCTGGTTGGCGCGGTGATCGCCGGCATCCGGCCGCGGATCGGAGAATACCGGTGAGCTCGCAGGCGGGACTCCGGGCGGCGTGCGCGGCGCTGCTCCTGCTGACCGTGGCCGCCGGGTGCGGCGGCGCCGACGACGAGCCGCGGGTCGCCGCGTCCGCCGCGCGCGCGGTCGTGCCGCGGCCGCTGAACGTCGAGGACCCGGCCGACGTGCCCAGCGCCGGGCCCGCACCGGACTGCGTGCCGCGGGCCAGCCTGCGACCCGCGGGCCCGCTGCCCGGACCGGGCCGCATGCCGGCGGGCACGGCGATGGCACGCATCGCGCAGCGCGGCCGGCTGGTGGTCGGCATCGACCAGAACGCGTACCTGTTCAGCTACCGCGATCCCGCCACCGGTGATCTCGTCGGCTTCGAGATCGACATCGCCCGGGCGATCGCCAGGGCGATGTTCGGCGACCCGAAGGCGATCGAGTTCCGGTCGATCACCACGGCCGACCGCATCCCGGTCATCGAACGCGGCGAGGTGGACATGGTGATCCGGACGATGACCATGACCTGCGAACGCTGGCAGCAGGTCTCGTTCTCCACCGAGTACCTGACCTCGCACCAGCGCCTGCTGGTGCGCCGCGGCTCCGGGATCCGGGAATTCGCCCACCTCGGCGGCCGCAAGGTCTGTGCCACCCGCGGCAGCACGAGCATCCGGGCGATCGCCGCACAGCCGTCCCGCCCGATCCCGGTCAGCACGGACAGCACCCTGGACTGCCTGGTGCTGCTCCAGCAGGGTCAGGTAGATGCCGTCTCGACCATCGACGTGCTGCTGGCCGGCCTGGCCGCGCAGGATCCGACGACCGAGATCACCGGCGCCGCGGTCTCCGACGAGCCGGCCGGCGTCGGCATCTCCCGCCGGTCGCCCGAGCTGGTGCGATTCGTCAACGGAGTCCTGGAGCGCATCCGGTCCGACGGCACCTGGTCCCGCAGCTACCAGCGCTGGCTGCCCAGCCTCGGCCGGGCGCCCGCTCCGCCGGCCCCGGTCTACCGGGACTGACCGGTCACACCAGGGCCCGGTGCCGCCCCACGGTCACCGGCGGCGCCGGCTCGGGCGACTTGCGGACGTACATCTCGGTGTCGGCGGCCTTGACCAGGGCGTCTCCTGACAGGTCGGCGCCGGCGCCGGCGGCCATGCCGACCGCCACCCCGAGGGGCAGCTCGTGGCCGGCCCACCACACCGGTTCCGTCGCCAGCTCCTCCACCCGGCGGCGCAGGCCCTCCGCGTCGGTGGCGTCGGCGTCCCGGCAGAGCACCAGGAACTCGTCGCCGCCGATCCGGGCCGCGATGTCGTCGGCACGCAGCGCGCCCGTCAGCCGCTCCGCGAACGTGCGCAGGACGTGGTCGCCCGCCTCGTGGCCGTACTCGTCGTTGACGATCTTGAATTTGTTGAGGTCGCAGTAGAGGACGGCCAGGCCCGGGGACTCACCGTGGTGGCAGCGTTCGACCTCCTGCTCGAGCACGGCGAAGAACCGGCGCCGGTTGATCAGGCCGGTCAGTTCGTCGTGGTGCGCCTGGTAGCGCAGCGCCTCCTGGTCCGCCGTGCGCTCCGCCAGCAGCAGGCCGATTCGCATGATCACCAAGGGCGTCACGACAAGCGTGCCCAGCGACAGCAGCAGCGTGTCGGGGGTCTCGCCGAACAGCATCGGCACGCTGCCGACGACCGGCACGAGCGCCAGCACGAAGCCGAGATGGCGCAGCTTCACCGGCGCCAGCTCGCCGCGGCGCCAGCCGCTGGGCTGGGTGAACTCCGTCGCGCTCGGATGCAGCGCCGCCGCGGCCAGGCCGAGGTAGCCGACGATCGCGCACACGTCGACGAGCGGCGAGTAGTAGTCGCTGTCCGGGCGCGTGCTCAGCAGCGAGGTGACCACGCTCACGATGGTGGAGACCAGGCTGATCACGAAGTAGTTCAGCGAGACCCGCGCGGTGCCCGCCGTGCGGGCGATCCGGAGCAGCGCTCCCATGCTGGCCGTCAGCATCAGCAACTTGACCAGGTAGACCGCCTGGGTGGGTGCCGCCGCCCCGACGCTCTGCAGGTGCGGCCGGAGCAGGATCTCCCACCCGGGGGTGATCAGCCCGATGCCGATCAGGGCGGCGTCGAGGATGCCGCCGCGGTCGCCGGCGCCGTGCCGGAACACGACCATCAGGGCCGCGCTGAGAATGCACACGTACGCGACGACCTGCAGCAGCAGCACGGCCGGGCCGTGTGCGCCGACCGGGACGCCCAGGCCCAGATCCATGAACCACAGGTAGTTGAAGATCGTGAAGAGCACGGTGCCGAGCAGCAGGATGTACCAGGTGCTGCGCCGCTGGATCCTGTTGAGCCGCATGCCGATGGTGATACCGACGACCGCCAGGGCGCTGGCGGCGGTCACGATCGCGAGGCGCACCGCGGTGGGGCTCGCCAGGTGCAACACGCAGGCGGCGAGCGCCGTGACCAGGTACGCGAGGTGGACAGGGCGCGTTCGCCCCACCAGGCGCCCCGCCGTCCTCTTCTGCACATCCCGCCTATCGGCACCGGCGATCGACGGTTGAGAACCGCCCCGGGTGACCGCCCCGACAACCCGTGGGAGGCCGGTCTCGTCCCGGGCCGGGTTCGACCCAAGGCGAAGTGCGATATCACCGCGCCGAACGGGGACGCAAATCAATTGGAGGCAGTCAATACAATCAATTTCCGGACGGCCGCGAAGTGTAAACCGTCCGATGCAAAAGGCTCGGCGCGGTGCATCGGAACCGGAGCGCTCGTATAGACTCCGGCTCCATGCTCACGATGCAGGAGGCACTGGCCCGGTTGACGGCGTATTGGACGGCTCAGGGATGCCTGACCGTACAGCCGATGAACACCGAGGTCGGCGCCGGCACCCTCAATCCGGCCACCTTCCTGCGCGTGCTCGGGCCGGAGCCGTGGCGGGTGGTGTACACCGAGCCGTCCGTGCGCCCCGACGACTCCCGCTACGGAGAGAACCCGAACCGGCTGCAGACGCACACCCAGCTCCAGGTCATCCTCAAGCCGGACCCCGGCAACCCGCAGGAGCTCTACCTGGGCAGCCTCACCGCGCTCGGCATCGACGTCGCCGCGCACGACGTCCGCTTCGTCGAGGACAACTGGGCCTCCCCCGCACTCGGCGCCTGGGGACTCGGCTGGGAGGTCTGGCTCGACGGCCTCGAGATCACCCAGTTCACCTACTTCCAGCAGGCCGGCGGCCTGAACCTCAACCCGCCCTCGGTCGAGATCACCTACGGCATCGAGCGCATCGTCATGGCGCTGCAGGACAAACAGCATTTCAAGGAAATCGAATATTCGCCCGGCATCAGCTATGGCGAGGTCTTCGGCCAGAGCGAATACGAGATGTCGCGCTACTACCTCGACGACGCCGACGTGGCCGCGAATCGGCAACTGCTCGAGATCTACGCCGCCGAGGCACAGCGACTCATCGACGCCGGCCTGCCCGTACCCGCGCACACCTACGTACTCAAATGCTCGCAGGCCTTCAACGTCCTCGACTCACGCGGCGCCGTCTCCACCGCCGACCGCGCCGCCGAGTTCGCCCGGATGCGCCGCCTCGCCGGCGACGTCGCCAAGCTGTGGCAGGCCCGCCGCGAGGAGCTGGGGCACCCGCTCGGCCTGATCGAGCCGGCCCAGCCGGCCGAACCGGCCGCGGCCGGGCGGACCGGCGACGAGCCGCGCACGCTGGTCTTCGAGATCGGCACCGAGGAGCTGCCGCCGAGCGAGGCCCGCGCCGCGCGCGAGGAGCTCCGCCGGACGATCACCGACGGCCTCGCCGCGACCCGGCTGCACCACGGCGAGATCCGGGTCCTCGCGACGCCGCGACGCCTGATCGCGGTGGTGGAGTCGGTCGCGGCCCGGGAGGAGGACCACGTACGCGTGGTCAAGGGCCCGAAGGTCGCGGCCGCGTACAACGCCGACGGCGTGCCCACCAAGGCGCTCGAGGGCTTCCTGCAGGGCCAGGGCGCGACCCTCGCCGACGTCGAGGAACGCGACGTCAAGGGCGCGCGCCACGTGGTCGTCGTCAGGCAGGAGGCCGGAGGCGCGGCGACCGAGGTGCTCGCCGGCATGCTGGCGAAGATCGTCGCCGGCCTGCGGGCGTCGAAGAACATGCGCTGGAACGATCCGCAGCTGTCGTTCAGCCGCCCGGTGCGCTGGCTGACCGCCCTCTGGGGCGACGACGTCGTGCCGATCGCGGTGTCCACCCTCGCCGCCGGCCGCACCACCCGCCTGCTGCGCACCGCGGAGTCGCCGGTCGTCCCGGTCGCCTCGGCGGAGACCTTCCTCGAGACCCTCGCGGCCAACGGCATCGTCGCCGACCCCGAGGTCCGCCTCGAGGCGATCGCCGACGGCGCCACCGACCTCGTGCGCTCCCGGGGCGTCATCGACCTGGCCGGCGAGGCGGCGCTGCTGAACCAGATCACCTACCTCGTCGAGGCGCCGACGCCGCTGCTCGGCGCGTTCGACCCGGGCTATCTGTCGCTGCCCGAGGCCGTGCTCACCTCCGTGATGCGCAAGCACCAGCGCTACCTGCCCGTCCGCGACGCCGACGGCGCCCTGCTGCCGATGTTCGTCACGGTCGCGAACGGGCCGGTGAACGTCGACCTGGTCCGCGCCGGCAACGAGGCCGTGCTGCGCGCCCGGTACGAGGACGCGGCGTTCTTCTACCGCGCCGACCGCCAGACGCCGGCGGCGACGATGCTGGAGCGGCTCACCCGGCTCACCTTCACCGACAAGCTGGGTTCGATGGCCGACCGCGCCGGCCGCATCGCCACGCTCGCCACCACGCTGGCCGGGCGGCTCGGCCTGGACTCGCCAACCCTGCGGCGGGCCGCCGAGCTCGTCAAGTTCGACCTCGGCTCCCAGCTGGTGACCGAGATGACGAGCCTGGCCGGCGTGATGGCCCGCGACTACGCGCTCAACGCGGGCGAGAGCGAGGCCGTCGCCCAGGCCGTCTACGAGGCCGAGCTGCCCCGCAACACCGGCGACGCCCTGCCCGCCGGCACCGAGGGCGCGCTGCTGTCCCTCGCCGACCGGCTCGACCTGTTCATCGGGCTCGCCGCCACCGTCGGGCTGCCGACCAGCAGCAGCGACCCGTTCGCGGTCCGGCGCGCCGTGCTCGGCCTCGTCGCGGTGCACCGGGCCCACCCGGCCCTGGCCGCGCTCGACCTCGACGACGCGCTCGCCGCCGCGGCCACGCTGCAGCCGGTGCCGGTGACCGCCGAGACGCTGTCGGCGTGCGGCGTGTTCCTGGCCAAGCGGTTCGAGCAGACCCTGATCGAGGAGAACCGTCCGCTCGACCGGGTCCGTGCCGTGCTGCCGCAGTACGCCCGCCCGTCGCTCGCCGCCGGCCTGCTCGACCAGCTCGACTCGCTCATCGCCGCCGACTCGGACTTCGTCGCCGTCGTCGCGGCGATCCAGCGGGCGCGGCGGATCGTCCCGCAGGACACCCCGGCCCAGTACGACCCGGAGGTGCTCAAGGAACCCGCCGAGGTCGCGCTGCACGAGGCGGTGTCCGCGACCGTCGCCGACCTGCGCTCGTCGCCGGAGCCGGACCTCGTCCGCTTCACGGCCGCGACGGGCCGGATCGTCGCCCCGATCGGCCGGTTCTTCGACGACGTCTTCGTCATGGCCGACGACCCGACGATCCGCACGGCCCGGCTCGGTCTGCTGGCGACCGTCCGCGACCTCGGCGCCGGCCTGCTGGACTGGGCCGAGCTGCGCCTCTGAGCCTTCACCGATGAACGTCCCCGGGGACGCGGACGAGCCGCGGATGCCGGAGCTCGCCCGGCTCGAGGCCAGGTTGCGCGCCGGGCGGGCCTGCCCGCAGCGCCTACCGCGGGAGCGGAGGTAGCGCGGGCCGGTCCAGCCATTCGGCGAACAGGCCGTCCAGCGGCTCCCTGGCGAAGCTCTGCGCGTGCGCCCGGAACCCCTCGGTCGTCACGGTCCCGTGCCGGTACTCCGCGGCCCAGGCCCGCAGCAGGGCGAAGAACGACTCGTCGCCGACCCGCTTGCGCAGGGCGTGCAGCGTGAGCGCGCCGCGCTTGTAGACCAGCGGGTCGAACATCCGGTCCGCGCCGGGATTCGCGACGATGACCTGCGCCGGGCGGGCCGCGACGCGGGCGTGCCACTGCGCCGCCAGGGTGTCCGTCGGCAGGTCGCCGCAGACCCCGGACCACAGCCACTCCGCGTACGTGGCGAAGCCCTCGTTGAGCCAGATGTGCCGCCAGTCCGCGACCGTGAGGCTGTTGCCGAACCACTGGTGCGCCAGTTCGTGCACGATCAGCCGCTCATGGGTGCGCCGCCCGTCGACGTGGTTGCGCCCGAAGACCGCCATCCCCTGCGCCTCGACCGGATCGTCGAGCTCGTCGTCGGTGACCACCACGACGTACTCGCTGAACGGGTACGGCCCGAAGAGCCGCTGCAGCGCCTCCATGATCTCGCCGTGCCGGCCGAAGTCGTGCGCGAACGCGGCGCGGACCGTACGCGGGATCGCGGCGCGCTGCACGACCCCGCCCGGGGCGAGGTCGACCAGCTCGTACCGTCCGATCTGGACGCTCATCAGGTACGGCGCGGTGGGCTCGAGGCGCTCGTACACCCAGGTGGTGCTGCCCGCGCCGCGGCGCCGGGAGACGAGATCACCGGTCACCAGGACGGTGTACGGCGAAGAGGTCGTGAGCGCCACCCGGAAGGCGGCCTTGTCGCCGGGCCGGTCGTTGCAGGGGAACCACGACGGCGACCCGTTCGGCTGGCTGGCGACGAGCACCCCGTCGGTGAGCTCGTCCCACCCGACGTCGCCCCACCGGCCGGAGATGGGCACCGGCTTGCCCGAGTACCGGATGTCGACCCGGAAGGTGTCGCCGGCGAAGACGGGGCGTTCGGGCCGGATGTGCAGCTTGTCCGGCCGGTGCGCGTACTTCGCCGGCCGCCCGTCGACCCGGACGTCCTGGATCCGGAAGTGGCCGAGGTCGAGGGTGAACCGCGACAGCGGCTGTACCGCCACGGCGGTGACGGTCGCCCGGCCGGCGAGGCGGTTGGACACGACCCGGTAGTCGAGGTCGAGGTCGTAGTGCACGACCCGGTAGCCGCCGTTGCCGTGCTGGGGAAGGTACGGGTCGGTCGAGCGGTCGGCACCGGGCCAGGCGCCGCGAGCCCCCGGTACCCTCCGGATCATGCCCGGCGGGCGGCCGGCGCCGGCCAGGTCGCGATCGGGTTGCCGAGCCACCGGCTGTCCTCGGGCACGGCGTCGCCGCGGGTCACCAGCGAGCCGGGCCCGACGGTGGTCCGCGCGCCGATGCTCGCGCCGGGCAGAACGATGCCGTGCGGGCCGAGCGCGGCCCCCGCGCCCAGGGTCACCTCATCCATGCTCATCACACGATCATGGAACAGGTGGGTCTGCACCACACAACCGCGGTTCACCGTTGCGCCGTCGCCGAGCCGGACCAGGTCGTACTCGGGCAGCCAGTAGGTCTCCAGCCACACGCCCCGGCCGATCTTCGCGCCGAGCGTACGCAGCCACGCCGTGAGCAGCGGCGTTCCGCTCGCGAAGCGGACCAGCCACGGCGCGGCGAGCACCTCGACGAACGTGTCGGCGAGCTCGTTGCGCCACACGAAGGAGGTCCACAGCGCGCGATCGGCGACCTTGAACCGCCCGACCAGCAGCCACTTCGCGGCCGTCGCGACGGCAGCGGCGACGATCGCCGCGCAGAGCATCACCGGCCCGGCGGCCAGCGCGGCCGCGAGCGCCCCGGCGAGCTGCCACGCGTAGGCCAGCGCGGCGAGGACGCTGACGGCGAGGGCGGCGGTGAACATCACCGGCACGATACGGCAAAACTCGATCGCCGCCCGAGCCAGTTTCAGCCGGACCGGCGGGTCGAACGTGCGGCTGGTGTCGGCCGACTCCACGGTGCGGCGCAACGGCATCGGCGGGGCGCCGAGCCACGACGAGCCCTTCTTCGCCTTGCGCGGCGCCGACGACAGCACGCCGACGAGGCCGCGCTTGGGTACCGACCGGCCCGGCGCCGCCATCCCCGAGTTGCCCAGGAACGCCTGCTTGCCGATCCGGGCCGGTGCGACCCGCAGCCAGCCGTGGCTCAGCTCGTACGTGGCGACCATCGTGTCGTCGGCCAGGAACGCACCGTCGTCGACGGTGGTCATCGCCGGGAGCGCGAGCACCGTCGACGCCTCGACGCCGCGACCCACCTTGGCGCCGAGCAGCCGCAGCCACACGGGCGTGAACAGGCTGGCGTAGAGCGGGAACAGCCCGACCCGGGCCATGCCCATCAGCCGCTCGGTCGCCCAGACCTGCCACGCCACGCGACCCCGTACGGGGTGGTATCCGGCGCCCAGGCCGATGCTGAGCGCCCGGACGGCGACGAGCACCAGCAGCGCATAGCCGACGAGGTAGGCGACCGTCGACACCGCGACGGCGGCCAGCACCGCGGCGGCCGTCGGCCGGAAGGCCAGCACCCAGCCGAGCAGGGCGAGCGCCGGCAGGGCGGCCACGACCGGCACCAGCCCCAGCAACTGCGCGGTCAGCCCGTACGCGGCGGTCCAGAACCGGGATCGCAGCCGCGGCCGCCGGGGGCGCTGCGCGGGCCACCCGGCCGGGTCCTTGGCGGCGGGTGCCGCCGGTGAGCCGGCCCAGCGCTGGTTCGCCGGCACGGCGCCGGCCACGGTCGAGCCGGCGGCGATCCGCGCGCCCTTGCCGACCCGGGCGCCGGGCAGGAGGGTGCTGCGGGACCCGACCCGGGCACCCGCGCCGACGCGGACCCGGCCGATGCGCACGACGTCGCCGTCGACCCAGTAGCCGGACAGGTCGACCTCCGGCTCGATCGCCGCGCCGCGGCCCAGCTTCAGCAGACCGGTGACCGGCGGCGCGGAGTGCAGGTCGACGTCCGGGCCGACCTGTGCACCGAGGGCCCGGGCGTAGGTGATCATCCAGGACGCGCCGGCGACGCCGGTCGCGCCGGTCACCTCGGCGAGCCGCTCCGCGGCCCACAGCCGCAGGTGCACGCCGCCGCCGCGCGGGTAGCTGCCCGGGCGCACCCCGCGCAGCAGCAGCCGCGCTCCCCCGGCCGACAGTGCGATCCGGCCCAGCGGGCTAAACAGCAGCGCCCAGCCCAGCGCCACCCACCACCAGGACACGGCCGGCGCCCACGGCGCCGGAACGACGAGGGCCAGCGCGTTGCCCAGCGCGGCCAGGACCGTCAGCCAGCGGAGCCCGACCAGCGCGAGCATCGGCAGCAGGAGCACGCCCTGCACCAGCCCGGCCCGCCGCGGCGTCGGCCGGACCTCACGGCGGACCGCCGCCGTCGTGTCGAGCCCGTCGAGCAGGGCCGCGAGCCGCGACAGCCTCGGGTGCAGATAGATGTCGGCGACCGAGACCCGCGGATGCCGGCCCCGGATCCACGCCACCAGCTGCGCCGCGGTCAGGCTGCCGCCGCCGTTGCTGAAGAAGTCGGCGTCCGCCTCGGTGGGACGTACGCCGAGGATCTCCTCCCAGCCGCCGGCGAGCCACTTCTCGGTCGCGGTCAACTCGGCCGCCGCGTCCTGTTCGGTGGCCAGCGGCCAGGGCAGCGCGGCCCGGTCCACCTTGCCGGACGTGCGCGTCGGCAGCGCGTCGACGACGGCCAGCAGCGGAACGAGCGCGGCCGGCAGCTGCTCACGGATCCGCAGCGCCGCCGCCGCGGCATCGAAGTCGGTGCCGTCGCGCGGCACCACGTATCCCACCAGGAGCTGGTTGCCCGCGGCGGTCCGCTGCACCGCGGCGGCCGCGCCGGCGACACCCGGCAGCGCCTGCAGCGCGGCGTCGACCTCGCCCAGCTCGATCCGGCGCCCGCCGAGCTTGACCTGCTCGTCGCCGCGGCCGACGAACAACAGCCCCTCGGGCTCCGCCCGGACGATGTCCCCGCTGCGGTACGCCCGCCGCCAGCCGAGCGCGGGCAGCGCCGCGAACTTCTCGGCGTCCTTGCCCGCGTCCAGGTAGCGCGCGAGCCCCACCCCGCCGATCACCAGCTCGCCGGTCTCGCCCATCGACACGGGTTCGCCCGACCCGTCGACGACCGCGAGCTGCCAGCCGGCGAGGGGCAGCCCGATGCGCACCGGAGCGTCACCGGTCATCCGCGCGGCGCAGGCGACGACGGTCGCCTCGGTCGGTCCGTAGGTGTTCCAGACCTCGCGCCCCTCGACGGCCAGCCGCTCCGCGAGCTCCGGCGGGCAGGCCTCCCCGCCGAAGATCAGCAGCCGGACCTCGTCCAGCGCCTCGACCGGCCACAACGCGGCGAGCGTCGGCACCGTCGACACCACGGAGATCCGCTGCCCGGCCAGCCACGGACCCAGGTCGACGCCGCTGCGCACCAGCGACCGCTCGGCGGGTACCAGGCAGGCGCCGTGCCGCCAGGCCAGCCACATCTCCTCGCAGGACGCGTCGAACGCCACCGACAACCCGGCCAGGACGCGGTCCCGCGGGCCGATCGCCTCGACGGCCCCGCCGGCCAGGAACAGCTGCGCCTCGGCGTCCACGAACGCCGCCGCCGAGCCGTGGCTGACGGCCACGCCCTTCGGGGTTCCGGTCGAGCCGGAGGTGAAGATGATCCAGGCGTCGTCGTCCGGCCCGGGCCGCCCGGGCCGGCCCCCGGGGGCGCGGCGCGGCGAGACGGCCAGGCCGTCACCGAGCACCGCGCAGACGCCCGCCTCGGCGAAGACGAGCTCGGCACGCTCCTCGGGATCGTCGGCGTCGACCGGCACGTACGCCGCACCGGCCGCGAGCACTCCGAGGATCGCGAGGTACAGCTCGGCCGTACCGGAGGAGATCCGGACGCCGACCCGGTCGCCGACGCCGATGCCGTGCCCGGCGAGCGACGCCCGGACCGTGTCGACCTCGTCGGCCAGTTCGCGGTACGTCAGCACGGTGGCGCCGCTGTCGAGGGCGCCGGCGGCGGGGTGTGCGCTCACGGTGTCGTGGAGGATGTCGACGAGCGTGCGCCGGACCGGGGTGGAGGAGGAGCGGAACACCGCCGGGCCCGCCGACGGGATGGCGATGGGGGGAAGCTCTACCAGGCGCAGATCAGTCGTCAGGGTCACCGGGCGTGCACCATCTTCACCTCGCGGATCGGCGTCAACCAGGCGTACGGCCGTGCGGACCCGCCCGGGGCAACGCTCAACGCTACGTTGGATTAACGCAGAATGACGGAGGCGCTACCGTTTCGTGGCGACCACCACAACAAGTCACCCGACACAAACGTAGTGAATCCGGGCATTGAGCCACCGAGTCGCCCCCGGCCCCTGCCCGGCGGTCCTGCCGCCATGGGGGTCTCGGCTAACGTGCAGCCGATGGCACTTCATGTTGAGGACGAGGGACAGGGCGAGCCGGTCGTGCTCGCACACGCCGGGGTCACCGATCGACGGGTCTGGGACGCCGCGGTTCCCGTCCTGGTCGCGGCGGGCTACCGGGTGATCCGCTATGACCAGCCGGGATACGGGCTCTCTCCCCGTCCGACCGGCCCACACTCGCTCGTCGCCGACGCGCTCGACGTGCTCGCCGCGACCGGAGTCGAGTCGGTGCACTGGGTCGGGTTGTCCCAGGGCGGCGCGACCGGCGTCGATGTCGCGCTGGCCCAGAGCGGCCGGATCCGGTCGCTGGCGCTGGTTGCGCCGGGGATGTCCGGCTACGACTGGCCCGCGCTGCCCGGCCGCGAAGGCCGCATGGCCGCATGGGAGCGCCACGACGGCGCCGGCCTGGCGTTGGAGATGCTGCGACTGTGGGGGCCGTTGTCGTTCGACGAGGCCGGGCGGTTGCGCGCCGACGACCCGGCCGCCGCGGTGGTTCTCGACCAGGCGGACTGGTTTCTGCAGGACGAGCAGGAGGTCGAGGAGCCCGCGGCCGAGCCCCGACTGGGCGAGATCGCCGTGCCGACGCTGATCGTGCTCGGCGACCGCGACGTCGAGCCGATCACGGACATCGGCCGCCGGTACGAGAAGGGCATCCGCGACGCCGGCCTGGTCATGCTGTCGGGCGCCGACCACCTGCTGCCCCTGCGGGTACCCGATCAGCTGCACCCGCTTCTGCTGGACCATCTCTCCCGGGCCCGCACCGCTCGAAACTGAACGGCCACGGCGGCCGCGCCTGCCCTATGCTGCTCGGGCTTTGAGGGAGGCGCGCACATGTGGGACTGGGACGCCGAACAGGTGGCGAAGAAGGAACCCGTCAGGCCGGCCAGGACCTGGGCCGCGGGTGGCATCGGGATCCTGATCGCGGCGCTGTTCCTGGGCTGGCTGACGATCGGCCTGCTGGTCGGCCGGGACGTGACGCGGGCGACCGGCGGTTCGCCGGCCGCGGGTGATCGACCGCTCGACGACGAACAGGTCAGGGAGGCCGCGGGCATCCTGTCCGGCGCGGGTCTGCGGGCGAGAAACCCGAACGCGCTCGGGCTGAGCTCCGCCGAGACGCTCGAGGTGGTCGACGCCGACGGCGAGATGCGGCTGACGCCCGGCACCGTCGGCACGCGCAACGACGCCTGCTCGCAGGCCCCGTTGGTGACCGTCGCGCTGACGGTGTCGGCGACACAGGGGTCGATGACCTGGGACCCTGCCGCGTTCCAGCTGGTCGGCCCGGACGGTCACGGTGAGCCCGTGCTGGCCGGCTGCTCCGGCGCGCCGGTGACGCTCGCCGAGGGACAGCGGCTCACCGTCGAGCTGCCGTTCGCGGCCGCGGCACCGGCCTGGCTCGTCTACGCGCCGGACGGCCCGGCACTGGGCCGGTGGCGCCTGTCCTGACCGGCTCGGGTCGGGGCTTCTCAGGCCTTGGTGGCCACGAGCAGGTATTCGTGCGCCCGGTTGGTCACGGTGGGGTCGTCGCCGCTCGCCGCCTTCTGGTACAGGTGGATCCGCTCGTCGCCGAGCACCAGGTGACGGCCGAGGACCCGCGCGGCGTCCCAGGCCAGCGGCACGAACCGGCCCGCCACCCGGCGGTTCTGCACGCAGATCACGGCGTGGGCGCCCGGCTTGAGCACCCGGGCCAGCTGGGCGAAGACGTCCTCGATGGCGCCGAGGTAGTCGTCGTACTCCTGGAGGGCGTAGAGCGTGCCCTCCTCGGTGGACGCGTGCTCGGCACTCGTGCCGAAGTAGGGAAGATCGCACAGCACCAGGTCGACCGACTCGTCGGGCACCGGCGGCTTGCGGGCGTCGCCGCACAGCATCGTCTGATCGCTGTATCCGGCCAGCCGTTCGCGTGCCTCGGCGACCCGCTCCTCGGAGATCTCCATCCCGATGCCGCGTCGCCCCTCGACGGCGGCCGCGACCAGGGTCGTGCCCCAGCCGGCGAACGGGTCGAACACCGTGTCCCCGGGCTTGCTCAGCTCGACGATCAACGGTCGCAGCTGGCTCACCCAGGCACACTGGGCGACGGAGGAGGACATCACGAACTCGGCGTCCTCGCCGTCAAGAACCCGCCAACTCGCCACACCCATGAGATCTTCGCCAATCGTAGTCGATAGTGGACCATGCCCGCGTGCGCCGATCATCGTAGACCGTCACCGCACGCTGACGGTACGTCGAACGCCGCCTTTCCGCTGTCGTGCGCCCGTCACCGGAGCCCGGCGGCGCCGACCCGGACGTTCTGGAAGGCGCCGGTGCCGTCGAAGACGTTCAGCCCGAACAGACCGGCGGAGTACGCAGAGTCGACGGCGTCGATGACCTGGACGCCGTCGAGCCGCACACGCAGGCGCGCGCCGGCGGCGATGACAGTCAGGTGATAGGCGCGCCCCGCCACGATGGGTGTCGGGAACACGGCGATGTCCCGGCCCGGCCGCCACAGCTTGACCACGCCGGAGGTGTCGACGTTCGCCGTGTAGTGCTGTGACGCGTCGGCGGTGGCCCGGAAGGTGAGCGCGGCGGCGACCCCGTTCACCGGGCGCACGTCGGCCTCGTAGGTGAAGTCGGTGCCGGTGGTGCCGCTGAGATAGAACGCATCGCCGGAGGCCCGCGCGTGCACGCCGTCGCCGGGCGCGGTCCAGGTGCCGCCGGCCGGATGCCACGGCCCGGCCAGGTTGGTGGCGAAGCCGGCCACACCGAGATTGACGTTGCCGATGACCGCGGTGCCGGCGAAGACGTTCGCGCCGGCGCGGCCGGTGGCGTAGGTGCCGTCCTCGGCGTCGATCACCGGCGTGCTGCCGTGGTCCAGGTAGACCCGCAGGCGCGACCCGGCGGCGACCACCCTCAGGTGGTAGGTGCGGTCGCGGGCGATCGGCGTCGCGTACGTCGCGATGTCGCGTCCCGGGCGCCACAGCTTGACCAGCCCGGCCGCGTCCACATTGGCGGTGTAGCGGTCCCGGAACGTCAGGCCCGCCGCGGCCGCGTCGCGCAGCCTGACGTCCGCCTCGTACGTTCCGTCGCCCGCGACCGTGGAGCTCAGGTAGAAGCCGTCGCCGGTCGCTGTGCCCTGCTTGCCGCCGGCCACGTCGGTCCAGGTGCCGCCGGTGGCCGCCCACGGTCCGGCGAGGTTGCCGGTCAGCGTCGACTCCTCGGTGCCCCACGCCGAGCCCAGCCGGTCGAACCGTAGCGAGACCAGCCGCACCGAGCCGCCCTCGGCGTAGGCCTGCATGCCCTGGCTGCCGGGGGCGGAGTCGAAGCGGACGACGTCGCTTACCGACAACGCGCCGTCGCCCCCGAACACCTCCAGCTGTCCCCGGTCGACGAGGACCCGCATGCTCACCCGGCCGTTCACCGGCGCCAGGGGCGCGCCGTACAGGGTGCGGGCCGCGCGGTCGTAGGTGACGGCGCGGTCGTAGGTGCCGTCCGCGCGGGTGTGCAGCCTCAGCCCGAAACGCGTCGCGGTGGCCGAGGCCGCGTCGAACACCGCGGTCACCTCGTAGGTGTCCGCGGCGGCCGGCGACACCGGCGCCGTCGGCGTCACCGTCCGGTCGGCGATGGTCACCGTGCCGGAGCGCAGCGACGCCAGCTCGTCGATCGGGGTGCGGGTGAGCCCGACCCCGTCGGGACCGGTACGCAGCCGCAGCTCGGCCGGGAAGGTCAGGTTGCCGCTCCAGACGCTGCCCCGCGCGGCCGGTTGCCACGCCGTCTGGATCACCCGGCCGCGGGGATCGCCGAGGAAGGTCTGCCCGGCGTAGAACGTGCCGCCGGCATCGTTGGCGCCGTGGTCCATCCGCCGCATCGCGGTCCGCGGCAGGAACGTGGTGCCGTCGAAGTCGCCGGTCACGTACTCGCCGCTCGCGTCGGTCAGGACCCACCGCTGGTCGTCGGCGTTGCCGTCGACCGGCAGCTGGAACATGTCCGGGCACTCGAAGAACCAGCCCGCCGCGTACCGGCTGCGCCAGGTCCAGTTCAGCAGGTCGGCCGAGGTGAAGAAGTCGGCGCCGTTGCCGCCGCCGTCCGACCACATCACCATCACCCAGCGCCGCGACGGCGCGTGCCAGAACACCTTCGGGTCGCGGCTGGTGCCCGCCGGGACGGCCACCTTGCGGCCGCCGCCGTACGTCTGGAAGGTCCGGGCGCCGTCCAGGCTGTAGTGGATCGTGGCGCCGTCGGTGCCGGAGAAGACCAGGATCGGGTCGTCCGCGCCGCTCTTGAGGCCGGTCACGTTGGCGGTGTCCACCACGCCGTTGCCGGACCAGAGGTCGCCCGCGTGCACGCCCGGCTCGAGGGCGATCGGCAGCTGCGTCCAGTGCACCAGGTCCGGGCTGGTGGCGTGCCCCCAGTGCATGGTGTCCCAGGCCGGCCCGTGCGGGTTGTGCTGGTAGAAGAGGTGGTAGCGACCGCGGTACCAGAACGAGCCGTTGGGATCGTTCATCCAGCCGGCGCGCGAGCTGAAGTGGAACTGCCCGCGGTGCGCCTCGTTGTAGGCGGTCGCCGGGTAGGGGAACTCGGGATAGTCCGCGGCGGTGCCGGCTGCGGCGGGAAGTGCGGGCGTCGTCACGGCGGCGACGAGGGCGAACAGGGCGGCCGCGACGAGCCGCCGGAGACGTGTGCCCATCCGCAGACTATAGGCCGACATCGATGTCTTCGGTCATGCCGCCGGCAGGCCGCGGGCGCGGGCCGCCCTACCTGCGCCGGACCAGCAAGAGGAGCGCGGCCACGATGCCGGCGACACCGAGCATGCAGACGGCGAGGACGAGGAGGTGCCACGGCTTCACGGATCCCATGCGCCGGCACCCTACCGGCCGACGGCAAACGATCACCGGTCGGCTACACGTCGATGGTGGCGAAGATCGGCGCGTGGTCGGAATCGGGGGCGCTGCGGCGTTCCGCCGGGTCGTCGCCGACCGAGGGGAGCCTGCGGTCGGTGACCGTGCGGACCTCGCGGACCCGGTCCAGCAGGGCGTGGCTGACGAGGATGTGGTCGATCAGCTCGGGCCGGCCCTGGTACACGCGGGAGAACCGGGTCTCCTCGGGGATGAGCGGGGCGAGGCTCCACAGCCGGGAGTCGTCGCCCCGGTCGGGCCGGCTGAAGCCGGCGGTGCCGAGCTGCGAGCCGGGCGGGCCGTACAGGATCTGGGTAGTCGCGGCGGACGGCTCGTCGTTCAGGTCGCCGACCAGGACCAGGGGCCGTTGGCCGGCGCCGTGCAGCAGGTCGTCGACGGCGACGCGGACCGTCACCGCCTCGGCGGTACGCCGGTAGAGGGCGTAGGCGGCGTAGCGGGCCCGCTCGGCCTCGTTGCGCGGCGAGAACCGGCTGGCGCCGTTGGGCCCGGGGAACGACAGCAGCTTCGACTTCAGGTGGCAGACGAGCATGGTCACGCGCTGCCCGCCGGGCAGGTCCACATCGACGCCCAGGACGCCGCGGCCCATGCCGGAGACCGTCTTCCGCGGTTCGTCGCCGCCCTGCACCGGGCGCAGCAGCGGCGCGAACACGGCGGTGTCCGTGACGACCTGGAGCGGGTGCCGGGAGATCACGCCCACGCGGATCGGGCGACGCGGCTCGAAGCGGGTGGACAGCACCGTGTGCCAGTCGCCGTCCAGCAGGGCGACGAGGTCGGCCAGGGCCTCCGGCTGCCCGACCTCCTGCAGGCCGAGCACGTCCGGACCGGCCGCGTTGATGGTCGCGGCCAACGCGGCCAGCTTCCCGTCGTAGACGGCCTTGTCGTCGGGCCCGAACTCGTCATCGGGCCAGAACAGGTTCTCCAGGTTCCACGTACCTACGGTGATCACCGAGTGCCTCCCGGGCGTGCGCGCCGGACGTGCTCAAGCGCATCATCGGCCGCGCGCCGGGCAAGCGCTGTCGCGTACCCGATCCCGGCGGCGAGGCCTTCGGTCGCATTTCGGCATTCACCCGCGTTCCCAGCTCCAGGGCCGGGCCGGGCCGGGGCGCCGCCGGGCTCGCGGCCCCAGCGGAAGTCGTCGCCGTCGCAACTGAAAGTGATCTCCGTGGCGGCCTCGAGAGTGGGTGCAAGCCGCCCGGCACCTTCCTTCCGTGAGGAGCACCCGATGTCCGGCGACAGGGACCAGCGCCGCAGCCTGCGTGGCAGGTTCGCCGCCGCCACCGTCACCGGCCTGGTCGCCGGCGCCGTACGCGCGCTGGCCGACTGGATGCTGCGGCGACTCACCCCCGGCGATTGACCGGCACCCTCACGCGTGCCGTCATCGCGCGGATCGTTGTCGTCGTGTGAAGGTGGCGGGATGCCCCAACCGATTCTGCGCACCGCCCGGTTGCTGCTGATCCCGCTGGCGGACCGGCATCTCGGCCTGGAGGTCGAGCTCGATTCCGACCCGGAGGTGCTGCGCTACCTCTGGGGGCGGGCGCGCACCAGGGACGAGGTGCTCGTCTCGCACGCGCAGCGGATGGCGCTCGCCGGGAAGGTGGACGGGCTGGGGTTCTGGATGGCGTTCGGGTCCGGCGGCGCAACGCCCGGCTCGGCGGCGCCGGAGCGCGAGGACGACGGCGAGTTCGTCGGGCTCATGATGCTTCCGCCGGCACACGGTCCCGATCAACCCGACGACCCGGCCGTCTGCGACCTGGGATACCGCCTCCTGCGCCGCTGGTGGCGTCGGGGCCTGGCGAGCGAGGCGTCCCGGGTGCTGCTGCGGCACGCCTTCGAGACCGTCGGGCAGAGCCGGGTGATCGCGCAGACCATGGCGGTCAACCGGGGGTCGCGGGGCGTCATGGAGGCGATCGGCATGCGGTACGTGCGCACGTACTTCCCGTCCTGGGACGACCCGCTGCCGGGCGCGGACTCGGGTGAGGTCGAGTACGAGATGACCCGCACGATGTGGACCAGGACTCACCCCGCCGCGTAGCGCCCGGCCGCAATTGATCGACGTTCATGGATATTGACAAAGGTCTGTAACAGACTGGAAACTTTGTGAGAGCGCTCTCACGTAGCGCCGGGAGTGGGCCCCTCCCCCGACGATCCAGTCATCGAAAGGCCGATGTCATGCCGAGTTCCGCGTACCGATGGCGTCGCCGGTGTCTCGCCGCCGCCACAGTCCTGACAGCCGGCGGCGCGTCTGCCGTCTTCGCCCTGCAGGCCGACGCGGCCGTCCCGTCGGCGCCGTCCGGCCTGACCCTGGTCTTCAGTGAAGACTTCACCGGGGCCGCCGGCACGGGGCTCAACCGGTCCGACTGGCTCTACGACATCGGCACGTCGTACCCGGGCGGCGCCGCGAACTGGGGCACCGGCGAGATCGAGACGATGACCGACTCGACGCAGAACGTCTACCACGACGGCAACGGCAACCTCGCGATCAAGCCGATCCGTGACTCCGCCGGGCACTGGACCTCGGGCCGGGTGGAGACGCAGCGCACCGATTTCGCCGCGCCCGCCGGCGGCAAGGTGCGCATCGAGGGCCGCCTGCAGCAGCCCAACGTCACCGGGGCCGCCGCCGCGGGCTACTGGCCGGCGTTCTGGACGCTGGGCGCGGCGGCGCGCCCGGTCGGCGCGACGAACTGGCCGAGCATCGGCGAGTGGGACATCATGGAGTCGATCAACGGCCGGAACTCGGTCTTCTCGGCACTGCACTGCGGCGTGGCCTCCGGCGGCCCCTGCAACGAGACCACCGGCCTGACCAGCGGCGAGCACGCGTGCGGCACCTGCCGGACCGGCTTCCACACGTACGCGGTGGAGCACGACCGCGGCGTCTCGCCCGAACAGCTGCGGTTCTACCTGGACGGTGTGCAGTACCACCAGGTCAACGCCGGCCAGTTGGACGACACCACCTGGAACAACGCCACCCGGCACGGCATGTTCGTGATCCTCAACGTGGCCATCGGCGGCGGCTTCCCGGCGGCGTTCGGCGGCGGACCGACCGCGGCCACGCAGTCCGGCGTTCCCATGCTTGTCGACTACGTCGCCGTGTACCAGTCGGGCGGAACCACCACGCCGCCGACCACCTCGCCCACCACGACACCGCCCGCCACGACACCGCCGTCCGGCACGGTCCGCGACGCCTACGCGCAGATCGAGGCCGAGTCGTACGACGCGTCCTCCGCGGTCGCCGAGGAGGCCGCGACCGAGGGCGGCCAGCACGTCGGCTACCTCGGCAACGGCGACTGGCTGCAGTTCAACGACGTGGACTTCGGCACCGGCGGCGTCCGCGACTTCGTGGCCCGGGTGGCCTCGGGTGCCGCGGCGAACGTCAGCGGCCTGGTCGAGGTCCGCATCGACAGCCGCGGCAACGCGCCGATCGGCAGCTTCGCGCTCGGCAACACCGGCGGCTGGCAGACCTGGCGCTCGGTGCCGGGCAACGTCTCCGACGTGTCCGGCCGGCACCAGGTCTTCCTCACCTTCTCGAGCGGGCAGCCGGCCGACTTCGTGAACGTGAACTGGATCCAGTTCCGCCGATAGGTCGTCCGCGCGGATCCGTGGTGTTGCCGTGAACACCGACTGGCCGGACACGATCGAATGTGGTCCTGAAGATCCGGCGGGCCCCGGCGTCCCGGGTCAGGAGGGTGTGCCGGCGCCGGGGAGGACGGCCTGGACCAGGTCGCGCAGCGGGTCCAGCAGCTGCTGTTCGGTGGCCGACGCGAGCGGCTGAAGACCCAGCGAGGAGCGCAGCGTGACGATCCCCAGGGTCGTGGCCAGCACGATCTGAGCGCGCAGCAGGGCCGCGTCGTCCGGGTCGGCGCCGCCCGCGGCCGTCGCCATCTTCTCGCTGACCGCGTGCAGCACCGAGCGCCGCAGCTCGTCGACGCGGTCGTCGCCGGAGGAGCGCAGCAGCAGGAGCAGAGCGACGCGCAGCCGGTCGTCGTCGGCCGCGCCGCCGATCCGCCTGGCGATGCCTTCCGCGATCCCGTCCACCGGCACGCCGTTCTCGTCCCGGCGCACGTCGGTGACGGCGGTGGTCAGGCAGGCCTCGAACAGGCCTTCCTTGTTCGTGAAGTAGCGGTTGATGAGGGCGACGTTGACGCCGGCCTCCTCGGCGATGTCCCGCACCGTGGTCGCCGCGTAGCCGTCGCGCGCGAACCTGGTCCGCGCCGCCTCGAGCAGGACCTGCCGGGTCCGGCCGGCGTCGCGGCGCCGCCGCTGTGCGGGAGCGTCTTCACACGTCGCAGGGGGATCCACCCCTGCTGGGCTCGCCGTCACCTGGGCATCCTCTCCATCGCCCCGAAATCGTATCCCGGGGCGCTACGGCAGGTAAACAAACGCTGACGTGGCTGGTCACGGCACTGTGATCCGCCGCTCAGTAGGTAGTAAACGCCTGTTGATTTTGATGGTATCAACAGTAGATTGTATGTCAGCGGATGTTTACTACCGGCCGGGCGGAGCGGGCTCGATGACCACAGCGGGGGCTGTCACGACGACGGCGGGCATGGCGTGGCTGCGCGGGCGCTGGGCCCGCGTCCTGCTGCTGGCGGCCGCCGGCGTCGCCGCCGCGGTCGCGCTGCGGGGACGCGTACCCGATCTCGCCCAGATCCTGTCCATCATCGGCTCCGCCGACCCGCGCTGGCTCGCCGCCGCCGTGCTCGCACAGGTCCTGTCGCAGGCGGCCTTCGCCCGGCAGCAGCGCACCCTGCTCGCCGCCCTCGCCGTCCGGGTCTCGCGGCGCGACGCGCTGGCCATCACCTACAGCCGCTCGGCGATGAGCATGGTCCTGCCGGCCGGTTCGGCGATGTCCGCGGCGTTCGCGCTGCGGGAGTACCGCCGCCACGGCGCGAGCACGGCCGCGGCCACCACCGGCATGGTGCTGTCCGGCGCGGCCTCCGTCGTCGGCCTGACCCTGCTGTACGCGGGCGCGATCGGCACCTCGGCGTTCGCGCCGCACGGCGGATGGCGAGCCGCGGCCCTGGCGGGCGTGGCGGTGCTGGTCGTCGCGCTCGGCGGTTGGGCCGTCGTCGCGTACCGGCGGCGCGCACCGCTCGCGGCCGCCGCGCCGCGCCGGATGCCGAGCCCCGGGCCGGGACGGATCGCACGGGGGCTCTTCCAGGCGCGCCGGGTGCTCCGCGAGGCGCGCGCCGTGCGCCTGCGCCACTGGGCCGTGACGATCTCCTTCGCCGTGCTCAACTGGCTGCTCGACCTCGGTTGCCTGGTCGCCGTCGCACACGCCTGCGAGCTGCCGCTGTCCGCCTTCCACCTCGCCTCGGTGTACCTGGCCGTGCAGGTGGTGCGGCAGATCCCGCTCACGCCCGGCGGCGTCGGTCTGATCGAGGCGAGCCTGCTCGCGGGATTCGTCGCGGCCGGGGCGCCCCAGGCGGGCGCGGCCGCGGTCGTGCTCGCCTACCGGATCGTCTCCTTCTGGTTCCTGCTGCCGGTGGGGCTGGTGGCTTACCTGAGGCTGAACCGGGACGGCCGGCGCCAGGCCCTCGCCGCCCGCAACGCACCCGCGCCGACGATGTGAGGTAAACACTTGTTGACTTAACCGGCCGCCTGCCGATAATTAAGTCAGCAAACGTTTACTTCTAGCGTCGGGAACGTCATGACCTACACCATCGAAGAAGCCGCGCCCGCCGGAGGAGTTCCGGCGGACGGCGGGAGCCGGGGCGGCAGGCTGCTGGTGCTGTACCTGGCGCTCGGCGGGCTGGCGTTCGCGGTGCTCCAGTCGCTGGTGTCGCCGGCGCTGTCGACCATCGGACGCGAGTTGAACGCCTCGACCAGCGACGTCAGCTGGGTCGTCACCGCGTACCTGCTGTCGGCGTCGGTCCTGACGCCCATTCTCGGCCGGCTCGGCGACATCGCCGGCAAGCGCCGGGTCCTCATCGGCGTGCTGGCCGCCCTCGCCGCCGGGACGCTGGTCGCCGCGCTGGCCCCGAGCCTGGCCGTGCTGATCGCCGGTCGCGTGCTGCAGGGCGCGGCGGGCGCGATCCTGCCGCTGTCGATCGGCATGGTCCGCGACGAACTGCCCCGGGAGAGGGTCGCACCCATCATCGGCCTGATCTCGGCGATCTTCGGCGTCGGCGCCGGTATCGGCATCGTGGCCGCCGGCCCGATCGTCGAGCATCTCTCGTGGCACTGGCTGTTCTGGCTTCCGCTGGTCCTCGTGGCCGTCGCGCTGGCCGGCGCGATCTTCGGCATGAAGGAGTCACCGGTCCGCTCCCCCGGCCGGCTCGACGTGCTCGGCGCGGCCATCCTGTCGGTGTCGCTGGTGGCGCTGCTGCTGGCCATCAGCAAGGGCCAGGCGTGGGGCTGGGGCGAGGCCCGGACCGTCGGCCTGCTCGCCCTCGGCGCCGTCGGCCTGATCGTTTTCGTGCTCGTCGAGCTGCGGGTCAAGGAACCGCTCATCGACATGAAGCTGATGAGGAACCGCGGCGTGTGGGCGACCGACCTGGTCGCCCTGATCCTCGGCTTCGCGATGTTCGGCACGTTCCTGCTGGTCCCGACGCTGCTCCTGCTGCCCGAGGCCACCGGGTACGGCTTCGGGAAGTCCGTGTCGCAGGCCGGCCTGTTCCTGCTGCCCACCGTCGTCATGATGGTCGTCTTCGGCCCCCTGGCGGGCATCCTCAACCGCCGGTACGGCCCGAAGCTGCCGATGTTCCTCGGCACCGTCTTCGTCGTGGCCGCGTTCACCCTGCCCGCCCTGGCCCACGACCGGATCTGGCAGATTCTGGCCTCCGGCATCCTCACCGGCGCCGGGATCGGCTTCGCCTTCGCCGCCATGTCCAACGCCATCATCGAGAGCGTCCCGGCGGCACAGACCGGCGAGGCCACCAGCGTCAACACCATCGCCCGCACCATCGGCAGCTGCATCGGCACCGCCGTGGTCGCCGCGGTCATCACCTCCGGCACCACCGCGCGGGGCATGCCGGCCGACGGCGCCTTCACCACCGGCTTCTGGGTCTGCGCGGGCGTCGCCGTCCTGGCCGTCGTGGCCGCGATCGCCCTGCCGTCCGCGCACAAGCGCCACCAGCAGGCCGTCGAGGCGGGCATCGACGACCTCCCGCCCGAGCCGCGGGAGCTGCACCTTCCCCACCGTTCGCACGCCTGACGCCCCGTCGGCTCCGCCGCGGCCAGACATTCACGGGTATAGATTGCTCGGCAATATCCGCCACCCTCACGGTCACGGCCGCACCGGCCCTGGCCGCGACCACCGCCGGCATCGACGTGTCCCGCTACCAGGGCTCGATCAACTGGACGAGCGTGCGCAACGCCGGCATCGGCTTCGCGTACATCAGAGCACCGAGGGCGTCAGCTACAAGGACCCGAACTTCGGTGCGACGTGTTACGGCCTGAGCCAGGCCGCGATGCGCACGTGGATCTCGGACTTCCTCAACACCTACCGCAGCCGCACGAGGCGTTACGCGGTCATCTACACCACCACGAGCTGGTGGACGAGCTGCACCGGGAACTGGAGCGGACCCTGGGCGAACCATCCGCTGTGGATCGCCCGCTGGGCCGCCGCACCGGGCGCACTTCCGGCGGGCGCGCCGTACTACAGCTTCTGGCAGTACACCGCCGGCGGCTCGGTCCCCGGCATCAGCGGCGCCGTGGACCGCGACTACTTCAACGGCGACCGCAGCCGGCTGGTGGCCCTCGCGAACAACACCTGACACGCAACGGGCCCGCGGCGTCCGACGCGGTCAGTAGACGTCGCGGGCGTAGCGTTTGTCGGCGGTCAGCTGCTTGAGGTAGGCGTCGGCGTCGTCCGGGGTGAGGTGCCCGTGCGCGACGGCGATGTCGCGCAGGGCGGTGTCGACGTCGCGGGCCATGCGGCTGGCGTCGCCGCAGACGTAGAGGTGTGCCCCGTCGCGCAGCCAGGCCCACAGCTGGGCACCGTGTTCGCGCATCCGGTCCTGCACGTAGACCTTGTTGCGCTGGTCACGGGAGAACGCGAGGTCGAGGCGGTTCAGCACGCCGGTCTCCCGCAGGGCGGTGAGCTCGTCGGCGTAGTAGAAGTCCGTGGCGCGCCGCTGTTCGCCGAAGAACAGCCAGTTGCGGCCGGTCGCGCCGGACGCCTGCCGCTGTTGCAGGAAGGCGAGGAACGGCGCGACGCCGGTGCCGGGGCCGATCATGATCATCGGGGCGTGCGGGTCGGCGGGCGGCCGGAAGTGCGGCGTGCGCTGCACGAAGACGGGTATGCCGGTGCCGGGCGCCGCGTCGGCCAGGTGCGTGGAGCAGACGCCCTTGCGGGAGCGTCCGGTGTGGTTGTCGAAACGGACGACGGACACGGTGATGCTGACCTCCTCGGTGTCGACCGCGGGGGTCGAGGAGATCGAGTAGAGGCGGGGTTGCAGCCGTTTGAGTACGCCGGCCCAGTCCTGCGCGGCGGCGCGGATCGGCCACCCGGCGATGACGTCGACGGCCTGGCGGCCCCACGTCCACTTCGCCAGTTCGCCCTTGTTGTCGGCGCGCAGCAGGGTCTTGAGGTGCGCGTCGTGGCTTCGATCGGCGACGAAGCGCAGCAGGTCGGTGGTGACACGGGTGACGTCGAGGTGCCGGTGCAGCGCGTCGGCCAGGCCGACGGTGCCGAGGCCGGCCAGCTCGATCGGCGCCCCCGGGTCGAGGCCGGTGACGGCGAGCCATTCGGCGACGAGGTCCGGACAGTTGGCGGGCCACACCCCGAGGGCGTCGCCGGCCTCGTAGGCGAGGGCCCCGCCGGTGTCGAACGTGAACCGGCGGACCTCCTTGGCGGAGCCGGGCCGGCTCAGCAGCCGGTTGCCGGCCAGCGCAGCGGTCAACGGGTACGCCTTCGTCGGCGCGGGCGTGCCGGGCCGCGGTGCCGGGCCGGCGTCGTCGCTGAGGGCGGCGAGGACCTGTTCCAGCCAGGCGGCGGCGGTCTCGTCGTAGTCGGGTTCGCAGTCGGCGCGGGCGGCGAGCCGGACGGCGCCGAGCTCGGCGAGGCGGGCGTCGAGGCGGCGGCCGTGCCCGCAGAAGTCGGCGTAGTTGGAGTCGCCGAAGGCGAGCACCGCGTATCGGCGCCCGTCCAGGCGCGGCGCGTCGCTCGTGGTGAGGCTCTGCCAGAAGGCGTCGCCGTTGTCGGGGGCGTCGCCGTCGCCGAACGTGCTGGTGACGATCAGCAGGTCGGCCTCGGCGTGCAGCGCGTCGGTTGCCGCGGTGTCCATGGCGCGCAGCACCGGCTGCCGGCCGGCGGCCGTCAGCCGTGCCGCGACGGTGGCGGCGAACTCCTCGGCGGTGCCGGTCTGCGACGCCCACAGCACCTGCACCTGACGCGCCGGAGCCTCCGGCGGGCCGCCGGCCGGGGGATGCCGGCTCGCGGTGTCGCCGGGGGCGGTCGCGCGGGAGTAGGTGCCGGCGAGCAGCCCGTTGACCCAGAGGGCGGTGTCCGGGTCGAACGGCGCGGAGCCCGGCAGCACCGGTACGCCGGCCGGCGCGGCGGCGAGCGCCGTCAGGAACCCGGACAGGTAGCGGCGCTGCCCGGCGCTGAGCTGCGGCGGGTCCTCGTCGAGGTTGAGCGTGCCGCGCAGCAGCGCGACCTGCGAGTCCGGCCGTGCCGTGGTCGCGGCCGGCGGGGTCGCGACGCGGGCCAGGGCGACGGCGCAGACCTTGAGTTCGGGCTGGAACGAGATCGGGTCGACGGCGTCGTTGGTGACGGCGTTGACGCTGAGGTACTCGCCGAACAGGTCGTTCCAGTGGAACGGCGCGAAACAGTTGCCGGGCATCACCCGGTCGGTGACCACGGCGGGCAGCACGGCCCGGCCGCGGCGGGATGCGACCTCGACCTGGTCGTCGTCGGCGATGCCGAGCGCGGCCGCGTCGGCCGGATTGATCTCGACGAACGGCCGCGGGTTGAGCCGGGCGAGCTTGGCCACCTTGCCGGTCCTGGTCATGGTGTGCCACTGGTGTTGCAGGCGGCCGGTGTTGAGCACGAACGGGAAGTCGTCGTCGGGCAGCTCCGCCGCGCTCAGGTGCGGACGGGCGAAGAACACGGCCCGGCCGCCCGCGGTCGCGAAACTCAGGCGGGGACGGTCGCCGTCCGGCGACACGCGGGCGTGCTGGCTGACGCCGTCGTTGCGGTAGCGGATCGGGTTGCGGGTGCCGCCGCCCGGCGGCGCCGGCCACTGCACGGGGCCGTCCCGCAGCCGCTCGTACGAGACCCCGCGCAGGTCGTAGCCGGTCTGCGGGTTGCTGAACCCCTGGATCTCGGCGAAGACCTGCTCGGCGCTGGTGTAGGTGAACGCGTCGGCGTAGCCCATCTCGCAGGCGATGCGGGCGATCAGCTGCCAGTCCGGCAGCGCCTGGCCGGGCGGGTCGACGACCGGGCGGACGAGGGTCAGGTTCCGCTCCGAGTTGATCATGATGCCGTCGGTCTCGGACCACATCGCCGCCGGCAGCGCGATGTCGGCGTACGCGTTGGTCTCGGTCTCGGCGAACGCGTCCTGGGTGACGACGAACTCCGCCGCCTCCAGGGCCTGGATGACCGTGCGCCGGTTGCCGACCGACGCGACCGGGTTGGTGCAGATGATCCAGCAGGCCTTGATGTGCCCCTCGGCCATCCGGGAGAACATCTCCACCGTGCCCTTGCCGACGTCGGTGCGCAGCGTGCCCGCGGGCAGGCCCCACGCGTTCTCGACGAACTCCCGGTCCGCCGGGACGAGAACGGAGCGCTGGCCGGGCAGCCCGGGTCCCATGTAGCCCATCTCCCGCCCGCCCATCGCGTTCGGCTGCCCGGTCAGCGAGAACGGGCCGGAGCCGGGCCGGCAGATCGCGCCGGTCGCCAGGTGCAGGTTGATCAGCGCGTTGGTGTTCCAGGTGCCGTGGGTCGACTGGTTGAGGCCCATCGTCCAGCAGCTCATCCACTCGCCGGCCGCGCCGATCCACTCGGCCGCGCGGCGGATGTCCGCCTCCGGTATCCCGGTGATCTCCGCGACCGTCGCCGGCGGGTAGTCGGCCAGGAACGCGGGCATCGCCTCGAAACCCTCGGTGTGCGCGACGATGAACTCCTCGTCCACCCGGCCATCGGCCACGAGCAGGTGCAGGAGGCCGTTGAGCAGCGCCAGGTCGGTGCCGGGCCGGATCTGCAGGAACAGGTCGGCCCGGTCCGCGGTGGCGCTGCGCCGCGGGTCGACGACGATCAGCTTCGCGCCGGCCTTCACCCGGTCCAGCAGGCGCAGGAACAGGATCGGGTGGCAGTCGGCCATGTTCGCGCCGATGACGAGGAAGACGTCGGCGTGGTCGAAGTCGTCGTAGGAGCCGGGCGGGCCGTCCGCGCCGAGCGACAGCTTGTAACCGCTGCCGGCGCTGGCCATGCAGAGCCGGGAGTTCGACTCGATCTGGTTGGTGCCGATGTACCCCTTGGCGAGCTTGTTCGCCAGGTACTGCGCCTCCAGGGTCATCTGCCCGGAGACGTAGAGGGCGACCGCGTCCGGCCCGTGCTCGTCGATGACCGACCGCAGCCGCCGGGCCGTCTCGGTGATCGCCGCGTCCACGTCCAGGTCCACCGGCGCCGCGTCACGCTCGGCGCGCGCCTTCGCGGCGGTCAGCCGGCCGGTGGCGGCGAGCAGGTCCGCGCTGGTCGCGCCCTTGGTACAGAGCCGGCCCGCGTTCGCCGGGTGCGCCCGGTCACCGCCGGCCCGGAAGACCTTGCGGCGCCCGTCGGGGCCGAGGCCGACGTCGAGGACCATGCCGCATCCGACGCCGCAGTACGAACAGACGGTCCTGACCTGCGTGATGTCGCCATTGCCGGCCACGCCCACCCCCGGATCGCATCCCCGGCCAACTGCGCCGACGATCACGGTGGCGGCGTTCCCACAAGCTAGGAGTTGATCGTTACCGGCCGGTCACGCCAGCGGGTTGCCGACTGTTAACGCACCCGCACAAACCGGGGTAAACACCGGTGAGGCGCGGTCAGGGTGCCTGGAAGCCGGCCGCGGTGAGCACGGCCCTGCCCTGGTCCGACCGCACGTAGGCGACGAACTCCTGCGCGCCGGCCGGGTTCGGTGCGTTCTTCAACACGGTGATCGGGTACTCGTTGACGGCGCCGGCCGACTCGGGAAACTCGATGCCGTCGATGTCGGCCGCCGAGGCCTTCGCGTCGGTCCGGTACACCAGCGCCGCATCGACCTCGCCGAGCCTCACCTTGGACAGTGCCGACTTGACGTCCTGTTCCAGGGTCACCGGGGTGACGTCGACCCCGGCGGCGTCGAGGGCCTTGCTCGCCGCCGCGCCGCAGGGCACCTGTTCGGCGCAGAACGCCACCTTCAACCCGGGTCCGGTCAGGTCGGCCAGGCCCTTGACGCCCTTGGGGTTGCCCTCGGGCACCGCGATGACGAGCTGGTTCTTGACGAAGGTAACGGCGGCGCCCGCACCGTTGCCGGCGTCGGTGACGATCTTCATGTTCGCGGGCGCCGCGGAGGCGAACACGTCGGCCGGCGCACCCTCGTTGATCTGGGCGGCAAGGGCCGAACTGCCGGCGAAGCTGAACACGACCTTCGAACCCGGGTGTGCGGTCTCGAAGTCCCTGCCGATGGTGGTGAACGACTCCGTCAACGAGGCGGCGGCGAACACCGTCACGGTGCCGGTGACGCCGGACGGGGCGCCGGTCCCGCTGTCGGCGCCGTCACCACAGCCGGTCGATGCGAGCAAACCCGAGACGGCGAGCGCGGCCAGGGCATAGCGGATCTTCACTGTCGGTTCCTCCCCTGCCGGGTTTCCGGCACGCGGCACACTCTATCCCTGGTATATCCGAGGGGAAACAGACGCTACGACTAGCAAAGGCAGGGAAATAGCGCTACAGAACCCAGTATCTGCGTCACCGGCTCCGATCTCCCGATCGTCCGCCTCCCCCGGAGGATGCGCTCATAGACTTCGACGATGGACACGAAGCTCGAGGTTGTGGTGCTGCCGGTCGCCGACGTGGATCGGGCCAAGGACTTCTACAAGGCGCTCGGGTGGCGCGAGGACGCCGACTTCGCCGCCGGTCCGGACTTCCGGCTGGCGCAGCTGACCCCACCGGGCTCGCCCTGCTCGGTCATCCTCAGCGTCGGAGCCACGAAGGCGGCTCCCGGCTCGGCGGACGGGCTGCACCTGGTGGTGGACGACATCGAGGCGGCCCGGGCCGAGCTGAGCGATCGGGGCGCCGACGTGAGCGAGGTGTTCCACGACGCCGGCGGGGTGTTCCACCACGCCGGTACCGAGGGGCGGGCCGCCGGCCCGGCGCCGGACCGCCAGAGCTACGGCTCGTTCGTCTCGTTCACCGACCCGGACGGCAACCTGTGGTTCGTCCAGGAGGTGACGACCCGCCTGCCGGGACGCGTGGCGCCCGGGCCCGCGGCCTACGACTCCGCCGCCGACCTGGCCGGGGCGCTGCGCCGCGCGGCCGCCGCGCACGGCAGGCACGAGGAGGAGATCGGCAAGGCCGACCCGGACTGGCCGGACTGGTACGCGCAGTACATGGTGGACGAGCGGACCGGCGGCTCGCGCTAGGCGGCGGCCGGCACGTCCTCCAGCCGCCGGCGGGCGGCGGCTATCGCCATGCGGGCGTGCTCCTTCGCACCGATCTGGGCCACCAGCTGCGCACGCGGGATCTCCAGTGCGTACGTCAGGCCCGGAGGCAGGGCGGCCAGGATGCCGTCGAGGTCGATGCCGCCCTCCCCGGGATAGAGCCGTTCGAACCGCGCGGTGTGGATGAGCTCCTCGTTGGTCGGCGGCACGCCGGCGGGCGCATCGCAGACGTGCGCGAAGTGGAACCACTCGGCGGGCAGCTCCCGCAGATCCGCCACGCTGGATCCGGAACGGGCGAAGTGCAGCAGGTCGATGAGCATGCCGGCGTTCGGCTGATCGGCGGCGCGCAGGACCCGGGTCGCCTCGCCGAGGTCCGGCGTCTCGGTCCAGGACGGAAACTCGAGATGGACGGTGAGGCCGAGCGGCCGGGCCAGCTCGCAGAGCTGGGCGAAGCGGTCCACCTTGCGGTTGCGGTCCGGATCGGGCAGCTGCGTGATGACGTGCCGGGCGCCGAGCTCCGCGCCCGCCTCCAGGAAACGCTGGAAGTCACGGGGATCCTCGTGCGGTCCGAGCCGCGCCAGCTCGATGTCCAGCACCTCGACGCCGGTGGCGGCCAGCCGGACCTTGGTCGTACGCATCAGGGCGGGGTCGGTGGCCAGCGGATAGTGCGGCTCCTGCGGCGTGACCCGGGTCAGCCGTACGCCGACGTAGCGATAGCCCGCGTCGGCGGCGGCCTCGACGAGCTCCGGCGGGGACAGGCTCAGCGCGGTCAGGTGGGCGAGCGAGTAGTCGTGCGCCCGGCCGTCCGGCCGCCCCGCGGTGTCGCGCAGCCCCTGCAGGCGCCGGTGCCGGTGCGCGGCCATGCGCACAGGCGCGCTGCTCGCGGCGCCGTACCCGCCGTATCCGCCGACCCGTTGCACCACCTCGAAGAAGAGCCGGGACCCGAGCATCTCGGTGTAGAAGTGCAGGTACTCCCCCTCCTCGTCGCTGTCGTAGAGGATGGAGTGCTCCCGCAGCGCGGCGAGCAGATCCGGCGGCGGGGCGAGCCGGGCGTCCAGATCGTCGTAGTAGTTGTCCGGGATGCTCAGGACCGGCGCACCGAGGTCGCGCATGGCCCGCGCACTGGCGATCACGTCGTCGCTGGCGAACGCCACGTGCTGTGGGCTCGGGATCCCGGGCGACCAGCTGCCTCGGCGCAGCGGCGCCGTGTTGAGCGTTATCCGGAAGGTCCGCTCCGCGTTGGTGGCGGACCGGCTGCGCAGCAGCCCGAACGGCGCGGCGAGCTCCGTCGTCGGGCCGGACCGCAGGCCGAGCACCGAGGTGTAGAAGAGGGAGACCTGATCGAAGTCGTCGACCGACTCGGTGAGAGCGATGTGGTCGGTCCTGGTGACCAGGCCGTCGTCCCGGGCCCGATCACCGGTGGCGGCGAAGTCCGCCGGCCAGCCGCCGGCGTCGGCGCCGCTGCGGCAGAAGAAGACGGCGGTGCCGTCGGGCGCGGCCACCGAGCTCAGGTCCGCCTCCTGCGGCAGCCGCACCCGGGGCAGCACCGGCGCCAGCAGCCGGTCCGCGCGCTGGGCCGACCCGGCCGGATCGTCGCTCTCCACCCCCACCGCGCAGATCACCGCCGTGCCGGGCACGATCGTGCGCTGCGGCGCGAAGTTCAGCAGGATCCGGGCGTCGCCCTGCTGCCAGAGCTGCACCGGCTTGGACCGGTGCTGCCCGGTCCGGGCGAAGCCGACCGCGGCCAGCGTGCGCGCCACGACCGGGCCGGACACCTCGTCGACGGCCAGCTCCGTGAAGACGTGCCCGCCGAGCCGCGGCGCCGGCGGGAGGCCGGGCGGCGGCACGGGTGCGCGCGGTGGCGGCGGGCGCCGGGCGGCGGTGACGGACTCCTGCAGGGCGAGCAGCGACCGCATCCCGTCGATGGCGGCGTGCCGCGGGTCGGCCTGCCGGTAGATGTCGTTGAACACCTCGAGCGAGAGTGGACCGGGGTACCCGGTGCTGACGACGTGACCGACGAAGGCGGTCAGGTCGAAGGAGCCCAGCCCGGGAAAGAGCCGATGGTGCCGGCTCCACTGGACGACGTCCATCTTGAGGCGCGGCGCGTCGGCCAGTTGCAGGTGGAACACCTTGGCACCGGGCACGACCCGGATGCCCGCGGGATCCTCGCCGCGGGACAGGACGTGGAAGCTGTCCAGGCAGAGGCCGAGGGCGGCATGGTCCGCACGCCGGACGATCCGCCACGCGTGTGCGTAGGTGTTGACGTGCCGGCCCCACGCCAGCGCCTCGTACGCGATCCGCAGGCCACGCCGCCCGGCCCGCTCGGCCAGTTCGGCCAGCTGATCGGCGGCCAGCTCGTCGTCGTCGACCGACTCCGTGGACTCCGACGAGCACAGCAGCAGCGTGCCGGCACCGAGCCGCTCCAGGAGGTCGAGCTTTCGTTCCGCCCGCCGCAGGTTGGCACGCAGCGTGTCCGGCGGCACCGCCTCGAAGTCGCGGAACGGCTGGTAGACGTCGATGGTGAGGCCGCGGCGCGCACATTCCTGGCGTACCCGCGACGGCGACCACGGCGACGCGATGAGGTCACTCTCGAAGAGCTCGACGCCGTGGAAGCCGGCCGCGGCGGCCGCCGCCAGCTTGTCCTCGAGGGTCCCGGACAGGCACGCGGTGGCGATGGAGAGCCTTGGCCCGCCGGCCGGGCCGCTCACCACAGCATGATCGGCGATGAGCATGGGTGCGCCGCCTTCCTGCGGATGTGCCCTTGGGCCATCAGGCGGACCATCAGGCCCAAAATAATGTTCGTACCGGTTAGTTAGTTATACGCGACGGGCTCCCCCGCCGAAAGAGACGCACGTCGCCCATCCGGCAGCGCGCCGTCCGAACGGGGGAATGCCCGCGTCGACCCGCCTCGGGAAGATGGGACGGCGAGCCTACGAGGGGACCGGCGACTGTGCAGTGGCGCCCGGCAACACTATTCAGCACGCGCGGTGACCGGATCCGGTGCGACCTCTGTCCACTTCGCTGCATGCTGCGCGACGGACAGGTAGGCACCTGCGGCGTCCGCAGGCGCACCGGGGACGTCCTGGAGACCGCCACCTTCGCGAGCGTGATGCAGCACGTCGACGCCAACGAGCGGAAACCCTTCTACCATTTCCGGCCGGGCGGCCGGAGCCTCACGCTCGCCGCGCCCGGCTGCACCTTCGCCTGCGGTTACTGCATCAACCACCGCATCTCCCAGTACGGCCGGGAGTCCTCGGTGGCGTGGAACGGCCAACCGATCGAACCCGCCGAGGTGGTCGCCCGGGCGGTGGCCGAGGACGCCGACATCTGCTTCTCGTACACCGAGCCGTCGCTGGCGCTGGAGCTCACCGAGGCCGTCGTCGCGCTCGCGCGGCCGGCGGGCGTACGGGTGATGTGGAAGTCGAACGGGTTTCTGACGCCCGAGGCCGTCGACCGGGCCGCGGGCCTGGTCGACGCCGTGAACATCGACGTCAAGGCGGCCGACACGGCCGCGCACCGGCGGCTCACCGGTGCGCCGCTCGAGCCGGTCCTGGACACCGTCCGCGAGTTCGCCCGCCGTGGCGTCTGGCTGGAGATCACCACCCCGCTGATCCCCGGTACGAGCGCCGCGCCGGAGCAGCTCGCCACGATCGCGCGCACCGTCGCCTCGGTGGGCGCGCAGGTGCCATGGCATCTGGTGCGGTTCACCCCGACGTACCGGATGACCGGCCACGACCCGACGGCGCCGGCCGACCTGGCCGAGGCCGTCCGGATCGGACACGCCGCGGGCCTGCGGCACGTCTACGTCGAGCGGGCGCTGGGCGCCGAGGGGCGGGCGACGCGCTGCCCGGCCTGCGACGAGACGGTGGTCCGCCGGGGCGTCTGGCAGCTGGAGACATCCGAGATCCGCGCCGGGCGCTGCGCCCGCTGCGATCACCCGATCGACGGGCGGTGGAACTGAGATGACCAGGTACGAGGGCGTTCCGGAGCTTCCGGACCTCATCGACGCCGCCGAGTACGACCAGCATCCGGACGGCGGCCTGATCCGGCTGCGCATCTCGGTGACCCCGTCCGGCGTCGAGATTCTCGGTGACGGTATGCGCCCGGAGGCCCTTGAGGCGCTGCTCGAGTCGTTGGAGCCGGACGAGATCGAACAGATGTGGTGCGGCTGACCGGCCCCCGGGGTCAGGACGCGCGCAGCACCCGGGTCAGCACCGAGCGCAGCACGGCCGGGGACGGCGCCGCCGTGATCAGGTGCCGGTCCGGCCGGCGGGCGAACACCGGTGGCGGCGCCTGTGGGTAGGCGACGGCGATCGTCTGAAGGTCGTTCACGCGCGGCGCCGGCTGGTACGGATGGGTCAGCAGCACCACCAGCGCGGGCGTGCCGAGCTGATCGGTGAGCCCGGGCAGCAGCGACCCGACGGCCTGCACCGCCTCGGCCATGCGCGGCGGGCGGTAGGAGCGCGCCGTCCAGATGCGCAGCAGGTCGGCGGGCTCGTCCAGCGACGCCTGGTCGGCCGGGTCGCCGAGCGGCACCAGCAGGCACCGCCGGTGGTGCTCGATCAGCGAGGTGGCCAGCAGGTGCGCGCAGGTCCGCAGCGTGATGCCCACGCGCCCGTGCGCGGCGGGCGTGTCGTCGAGCAGGAGCACGGCCGAGCGCGGCTCCGGCGGCAGCCGTCCGGTGCGGGTGCGGTAGAGCAGGTTGCCCTCGGCGTACTGCATGTCGAAGACGTCCTGGTCGAGTGCGAGCTGGGTGGGCAGCAGCCGGTTGAACCGGCCGTGCCGGGCCAGGCCGGCCCGCTCCTCGCCGGTTCCCCCGCCCTCGGTGCGCCCGGCGTCCGTCACGTCCAGCCGGACGCCGAGCAGGCGCAGCTCCCGCGTGGCGAGCGGGGCCAGCTCGGCGCGCAGGACCCGCATCCGGGCGGGCAGCGTCGGGTCGTCGGCGACCGCGCGCGGGCCGAGCAGGCGCAGCAGGGTGAGCGTCCGGCCGTCGACGTCGCCGAGCACCCGCGCGAGATCGCTGACGAGCGGCTCCGGCCCGTCGGCCTGGACATTCACGCCGAGGAGCACGTCGAGCAGCTGCCGGATCAGATCCTCGTGGACCGTCCCGGCCGGTGCCTGGTACCGCCCGTCGCCCGCCAGGTCGGCCGCGAGCATCGCGACGAGGCCGACCCGCGCGTCCACCGGCCAGCGCAGCGCGCGCAGGGCACGCAGGCCACGCAGATCGGCCACCGCGTCCAGGCCGGGCACCGCGGCGTCCTCGCCGAGCAGGTCGTGCAGCCGGGCGAGCAGCGACAGCGGCACGCCCCGCGACAGCGTCCCGTAGGTGCCGAGGCGGGCGAGCAGCGCGGCCGGATGCCGCATCGCGTCGCCGCCGGCCGCCGGCGGCCGGCTCAGCCGGTAGCGCACCACCCGGCCGCCGGTGTAAGACACCACCAGCGCGTCGTCGCCGGCCGACCAGGCGACGGTCCACACCGAACCGGCGCCGGCCGACGGCGCCGGGATG
Organism: Actinoplanes sp. NPDC049118; assembly: GCF_040648555.1. Taxonomy (NCBI): domain Bacteria; kingdom Bacillati; phylum Actinomycetota; class Actinomycetes; order Micromonosporales; family Micromonosporaceae; genus Actinoplanes; species Actinoplanes sp. NPDC049118. The sequence continues at coordinate 230,004 of NZ_JBEZDY010000011.1, read as the reverse complement.
CGGCACCGGAGCCGGCCGTCGGAGACCGCCCACACCTCGACCTCGCCGGCCGGGTTGTCGGCGGACGCCGCCGCCAGCAGTTTCGAGTCCGGGGACCAGGCCAGGGCGGGTGCCCAGTCGCGCCCGCCGACCGGGCCAAGCTCGCGGTAGTGCTCCCCGGTGGCGGCCAGGTACACCTGCGTGCGGCCGTGGCCGGCGGACGGCTGCGCGGCCAGGAACTCGCCGTCGGGCGACCAGGCCACCCGGGTGGTGAGCGTGCCGGTCCGCGGCAGCCGGACGATCCGCTCCCGCTGCCAGCGCACGGCGTCCCAGATGATCACCTTGCCGTCCGCGGCGCCGGCGAGCCGGCGGCCGTCGGCGGACCAGGCGATGCGGCCGAGGCCCTCGTCGGCCGGGAGCCGGGCGAACGGCACGGGGTCGCCGAGGTCGTAGACGAGCACGGCACGCGGGTCGGTGCCCGGCTCCGGCACGGCGAGCAGGTCCCGGTCGTCCGGCGCGAGCACCGGCGACTGGCCGCCCGCGAACGCGCCGCGCTCCGCGCCGGTCGCCGCGTCCAGCACCCGGACCACGCCGCTGTCGTTGCGGGCGGCGACGGCGACGTACCGCAGCCGCGGGTCGGCGGCGAGCTCCAGCACCGGCTCGTCGAGGTATCCGGCCCACTCCGGGCCGGCGGCCTCGGCCCGGGCGCGGATCAGCCGGCCGGCCGGCGACTCGGCGATCCAGCCGTCGGGGGTCCAGACGAAGCCGGGGCTGCCGCTGCCCTCCCCCGCCTCGCCGATCGGCTCGGCGTGCGCGGTCAGCGGCCTCTCGTCGTACGCGACGCTGCGCGCCCGGCCGACGCTGGCGGCCATCGCCGACGCCCACCGCCGGACGGCGAACGCGTTCGTCTCGCGGTCCAGCCGGCGCAGGGCGTCGGTGCTGTCGTAGACGGCTACGGTCTCGTCGTCCTGCCGGACCGCCACCAGGCCACATCGCGCGCGCGACAGGTGCCCGCGGCCGAGGACCGCGCCGGGCAGCACGGCCCGCTGCACCAGGGCGGTGTCCAGCACGCAGACGCCGGCCGGGGTGCCGACCAGCAGCCGGGTCTCGTCCCGGCTGAAGGCCAGGGCCGACGCCGCGCCGACCCCGTTGATGAGGTCGCTGCTGGGGCCGCGCGGGCCCAGCAGCCGCACGCCGCGGCGGTCGATCAGCGCGGTGCGCCCGTCGACCGGCCCGCGGGCCAGGGCGGCGACGCCGTCGAGCGCGATCGCCGAGGTGCGCACCATGGCCCGGCGTTCGGTGTCCCACTGCTGCACGGTGTCGGCGGTCGCCACCAGCAGGCTGTTCGGCCCGCTCCAGGCGACGGCCGCCACCGGGTCGATCGCGGTCAGCCGCTCCGGCCGGGCGCCCCGCAGATGAAGGATGTGCACCGACCCGCCGCGGGTGCCCACCGCAACGTCCGATCCGGACTCGTCGATGGTCAGGGTGGTCGCGTCGGTGACGCCCGCCGCGGGGTCGCCGAGCGGCAGGTCGGCGCCGGTGTCGGCGCGCACCGCCACGACCCGGCCGCCGACGACGGCGAACAGGGTGTCGCCCGCCGGGGTCCAGGCCATCTCGGCCGGCGTCACGCGGTGCTCCGGCCCGGTACGCGACCAGAGCGGCGTGCCGTCGTCGGCGAGCAGGCGCCAGCCGAGCGCGTCCGCGATCAGCACCGCGGCGCCGAGCGGGTGCAGCGCCACGTAGCCCGGCCGGTCGGCGCGGTATCCGGCGACCCGCCGCGCGGTCCAGGTCACGGCGCGTCCCGGCGCAGCGCCGCCGCCTCCAGCAGGCGCGCCGCAGCGGCGAAGTCGCCGGCCTGCTGGAGCAGCCCGGCGGCGCGTACCGGATCGCCGTCGTTGTGCGCGATCAGCGCGTCGCGGTGCAGCTCGGCGCGTTCCGGGCCGGCCAGTTCCCGCTCGGAGTCCGGGGTCGGCGCGGACGGGCGGGCCTCCACGAGGATGTCGAGCCGCAGCAGCACCTCGGCGGCGCGCCCGGTCACCTCGGTGCGCACCTCGGGCAGCTCGGCCGCCCACAGCGACCAGATCGGCACCGCGTTGCCCAGATCGAACCGGCGGACCTCGCCCTCGGACACCACCACGGCCGCGCGCGGCGCCACGGCGAACAGGGTCTGCCGCCCGCTCGCCGGAATCGCCGGGCGCAGCCGGAAGCCGTCCGGGACGAACAGCCCGCCGGGACCGATCCGGCGCAGCGGGCGGCCGAACGGTACGTCGCCGACCAGGCCGCCGGGCTCCTGGATGAGGAAGCCGCCCGGGCCGGGCGTGAGGTAGCCGGTCTCGCCGAGCGGGCGTCCGGTCAGATACACCCGCAGGTCGTCCAGGTCGGACTCGTCGATCATCACGGCGTCCGGGCGGCCGCCGCGCTCGAGGTCCCGGACCAGCTGCACGCGGATGTCCTTCGGTACGAACTTGGACCGCCGGTCCGGCAGCGCCGGCGCCGCGGCCAGCCCGCGCGCGCTGTACAGCTCGTCCGCGCTGAACCAGCCGGAGCCGCTGCGGCGTACCGACCACGAGCCGCCCTCCGCGCCGCCGAGCACCCACAGCTCGTCCGGCGGGATCTCGGCGAGCAGCTCGGCCGGGTCGATCGGCAGCCGGTGGTCCAGGGCGACGACGAGGCGCGGGTCGGTACCGGGTGACTCGCCGACGACGGCCTGCGGCAGCCGGGCCAGCGTGCGTACCAGCGAGCGGGGCAGGCCGCCGGCGCGGAGCACCCGGACCAGGACGGCCGGGCCGGCAGCGCCGGCCGGCCCGGCGGCCGATGCGGACCGCCGGGTGGCCACCACCGGCTGGAAGTTCACCTCGGCGCCGGCGCCGATGGCGCGGCGGATGACGTGGTTCGCCAGCGGTCCGTTGATCAGCAGGAGCAGTTCGTGCCGGGTCGCCACCGACTCGCGCAGCCGGGCCGGCACCGCGGCCAGCAGCTCGATCAGGGGCACCGGCGGAAAGCCGGCGAGCGCGTCGTCGTCCGGCGCGGCGACCCGGTCCGCCGGCGAGACCGGCACCGGCGGCCGGCCGGCGTACGGGCTTCCGCCGCTCGCCCACACGACGCCGGCGCCCAGCTCGACGGGCACCGAGGCGCGCAGCCACAGCGTCCCGTCCGGTGCGCGGCGCACCTCCGGCGCGGCCGCCGGACCGGCCGCCGCGCGCAGCTGCGCCCAGCAGGCGAGCGCCCCCGCCGGCCGGGCGAACCGGGCGAGCAGGACCTCCGGCGAGCCCGCGGTCTCCGGCGGCTCCGGCGGTACGGCGGCCGGGAGGTCCGCCGAGCGCAGGGTGATCCTGGGCGCCGGTTGCCGCGGCACCCGGTTGGTGGTGGAACGTCGCCGGAAGAACGCCACGGTCAGTCCTCGTTGGGCAGGGGCCGGTCGGGCACGCCGAAGGTGTCGCCCAGCATCGCGGCGGCCCAGCCGCGCCACCGGGCGACGGCGTTCGGCACCCGGGCGTGGTAGGCGGCGGCGTGTATCCGCGCCGACAGGTCGTGGCGGCCCACCTGGTCGGCCACCTGTACCGCCCAGTCCCGCACGTCGGCGCGGGCCTCGAGCGGGGAGATCGACGGCAGTTCGGCGGCGCACCGCTCGACGACCCGCACCAGCTCGGCGGGATCGCCGCGCAGCCGGGCGGCGCACAGGGACAGCCCGAGCGCCCGGCGCAGCTCGCCCGCGGTGGTGGCGAACGTGGCGTCGGAGAGCAGGGCCCGGGCCTGCGCGGTCCGTCCGGTGTGCAGGGCCAGCACCCAGCCGGCGCTGAGCAGGTCGCCGACGCCCTCGTGGCAGGCGACGGCGTCGTCCGGCCGGCCCAGCTCGATGAAGATCGAGGCGGCCGCCTCCGCGGCGCCGCCCTTGCGGTACGCCGCCGCGGCGGTCTCCCGCTCGCCGCCGTTCTCGAAACACTGCGCCGCCCTGAGCACCAGGCCGGCCGCGAGATAGCAGCGGCCGGCGTCGAGCGGCAGGCTCGCCTTCTCGTAGCTCTCGGCGGCCCGCTCCAGCAGTTCGGCGCGGTTGCTCAATTCTCCAGTCGCTCCCGCTCGACGGGCGTCTCGTCGATCTGCTCGTGCCGGATCGGCGCGCGCGGCACGGCCTCGGCCGGCACGCCGGGCAGCGGCAGCACCTCCTCGATCTCGGCGCGGCGTTCGACGAGCGCGCCCAGGCGCTCGGTGACCTCGTCGTGTGCCGCGTCGTGCGCCTGGCGGCGGCCGACGCCCGTGTCCTCGACCTGGAACACCTCGATCTCGCCGGTCCGCTTGTTGATCCGGACCTGGACCCGGTAGTTCACACTCAGGCCTCTCTCTGCTCGAACTGGATGTCGATGACGTCGCCGGTCTCGTGCACGGTCAGCCCGGCGGCGTTCACCCGGGTCGCGTGCGCGACGAGGATGTCGCGGTACGCCTGCGCCAGCGGCAGGGTGATCTCGCGCAGGTAGTCCTGCTGGTAGGTCTGCGCGAGCAGCGCGGCCTCGTCGGCGGCCGCCAGGTCACGGCGGCGGCGCTCGTCCTCGATCGCGGCCAGCGCCCGCGTCCGGGCCTCGTCGTCGATGTCGCCGGCCATCTCGTTGAGCCGCTGCTCGGCGGCGGCCTGCTCGGCCTGTGCGGCACGCACCGCCTCCTCGCGGGCCTGCGCCTCGGCGGCGTCGCCGGCCAGTTGCTCGCCCTCCCGCTCGGCGACCTCCCGGGTCAGCCCGCGGTAGCCGTCGCCGTAGTACGGCATCTCGAACTCCGCGTCGCCCGTCCCGGTCGCCTCGCCCGCGTCGGTGCGGGTGACGCTCGCCTCGACCGAGAACTCGCTTGTCACCCGCGCGACGATCTCCACCTCGCCGGTGTCGGGGCGGTACTGCACGAACCCACCGGGCATGTCGTGCCGCAGCGCGTCGCCGACCACCCGCCAGGCCGGGTCGGCCCGCAGCAGCTCGACCAGGCGCTGCCGGACCGGCGCCGGCAGGCTGCGCCCGAGGGGTTGGACGAGCCGGGCCTCGCCGGTGGCGGTGCCGGTGGCCTCCGCCGTCCGGGTCACCTCGGCGCGCCATGCCTCGGAGAGCTGGCGGCTGGCCCGCACCCGGATACGCCGGGGATTGCACATGTCGGTCTCCGATCGGTCTAGGCGACGTTCGCGTCGGCCCGGTTCAGCAGGTTGCTGATCATCTGGTTGATCCGGCCGTCGGCGTCCGCCTCGCCCGGGTGGAAGCGGTGCAGGTACAGCCGGATACGGTGCAGTTCGGTGAGGCCACCCTCGAGCACGTGCGGGCTGGTCTGAGCGCCGTTCAGCCGGGCGAGCGTCTGGCGGAACGCGTTGTCCGCGCGGAAGAGCAGCGTGGCGACCTCCTCGACGCGTTCCAGCGGGTCGCCGCCGTCGGCCTGCACCCGGCCCTGCACCACCTCGGTGAACACCGGCACGTCGGCGGGGTCGGTCCAGAAGTGCATCAGCGGCCAGAAGTCGGCGAGCTGGGCGCGCTCGGCGCCGCGCAGCAGCGCCGCGCCGGCCACGAGCTTCAGGCCGCGTACGACGCGCCGGTCGGAGAGCGTCACGTTGGCGGCCAGCAGCTCGCGGATCACGTCCTCGTAGTGGTCGCGTACACCGGTGAGGTCGACGTCGCGCAGCACCCGGGACAGCCGGACCACCTCCTCGACGTCCAGGATCGGCTCCTCGCGGCGGGTCGTCGCGCGCTCCTCGTTCGCCGCGGGCGGCGTCTCGCGGAGCCGCTCGAGCTCCTGTGACCAGCCCCGGTCGAGCAATTCGCCGAGGTGGTCGGCGGCGATCGGCTGCAGCTCCACCCGCAGCAGCAGGCGGTCCGCGAAGGCGCGCAGGACCGGGTCCTCCGGCGGCTCGTTCGCCGCGCCGATCAGGGTCAGCAGGCGCGCGGCGACGGGGTCCGATCCGTTGTGGAAGGTGCGCTCGTTGATCAGGGTCAGCAGCGAATTGAGGATCGCGCTGCTGCCGTGGAAGATCTCGTCGAGGAACGCGACCTGCGCGCGCGGCAGCATCCCGGTGGTCCGGACCCGGTAGGTGCTGGCACGGAAGGCGGCCATGTCGAGCGATCCGAAGATCTCCGACGGCTCGGTGAACCGGGTCAGCATGTACGCGAACTTCTCCGCGTTGATCAGGTCCGCGAACCGGAGCACCAGGTCGGTCTTCGCGGTGCCGGGGTCGCCCAGCAGCAGCACGTGCTCGCGGCAGACGAGCCCCAGCTGCAGCAGGCGTACCGGAAGGTCCCGGCCGACGTACCGGCTGGCGAGGCGGTTGCGGACGGCGTCGAGACGGTTGATCGTGCCGGTCGTCTCGGGGGCCCAGCCCCGGTGTGCGGCGGTCACAGGCTGCTCTCCCGGTGTTCCTTGATGGCGCGGTTCATCCGGCCCACCAGCTCGCCGATCACGAACGAGTCGCCGGCCGGGCGGCCGTGCAGCTTCTGTCCCACGTAGGCGTCGCGCAGCAGGGACTGGATGTCGTCCCCGCTGCGCAGCTCCGTGGCGTCCACCATCAGGTCGATCAGCTGCGGCGCAAGATCGATCTTGAATCGCCGGGCGTGCACCTCGATGATCGCCCGCCGGGCGATCCGGTCCGGTTCGCCGATCCGGATGCCCCGGAACCGGCTCGGCCGCAGCAGCGCCGGGTCGATCAGGGTGAGCTGGTTGGTCGTGCCGACGACGAGGAACGGCACCTGTTCGCGGAACCCGTCCAGCTCGGTCAGCAGCTGCGCGACCATCGCGTTGCCGGCGCGGCTGCCGCCGTCGTCGCGGCCGGTGCGCCGGCCGGCGATGGCGTCGAACTCGTCGAACACGATCACCGAGGGCGCGTTGCGGCGCGCCTCGGCGAACAGCTCACGGATCTTGCGTTCGCCCTCGCCGACGTACTTGTCGGTGACCTCTGGCCCGGAGACCACCATGATGGTGGCGTTCAGCCGGTTGGCGATCGCCTTGGCGAACAGCGTCTTCCCGGTGCCCGGCGGTCCGTGGAAGATGAAGCCGCGGGGTATCAGGTCGCTCTGCAGCAGCTCCTCGTCGGCGTCCGCGGCCGTCGTGCCCTGCATGATCTTCAGCGCGTCGTCGATCTCCTTCTTGACCTCGTGGTAGCCGCCGATGTCGTCGAAGGACACGTTGGGCACCTCGAAGCTCGCCGACATCTGCGCCTTGAAGCCGCGGATCGTCTTGAACAGGTCGAGCCCCGTCGGCTTCTCCCGGCCCCGGTGCTGATGGAAGGCGTACCGCATGGCCTGGCGTACCCGGATCGGGTTGAGCCCGGCCACATGCTTGTGGAACTCGTCCGGGTCGTAGCCCTGGAAGAGCTCCCGCTCCGGCCGAGTGACCAGGACCTCGCCCAGCAGCCGCGGATGGCTGTCGACCGGATCGGGCACCGTGCGCGGGCTGCCGGCCAGGCCGATCCGGGCGGTGAACCGGCTGGCCAGCACCTCGGGCAGGCCGATCGACGGGTCGGCGAACGCCAGCACCACGTGCTCGGAGTGGTTGTACAGCAGCTCCACGACCTCGCGCGTCTCGGAGTTGAGCTGGTTGTCCGGCCCGCCGGCCAGCAGGTCGGCGTGCGGCACGATGAGGAACATGCCGTCCTTGAGCTCGCGCAGCAGCTCGCGCAGCCGGGCGAGTTGCCGCTGCCGCTGGCTGCGCGGCATCATCAGCGAGGCGCCGGGGTCGGAGTCCTCGGGCGGGGTGTCCAGGACCACCGCCTGCCGGCCGGAGCGCTCGGCGATCAGCGGGCCCAGCTGCTCGACCACCAGCTTCTCGCAGGACACCAGGACCGACAGGCCCTGGCGCAGGAACGACGCGATGGTCTCGATCTCGGCGGCGTACGCGAGCCCGACCGCGCTGCGGTCGTTGAGCTGCTCCGGGAACGACGGCACCGCCTCCCGCGCCGGTGGCGGCGGACCGGCCGACGGGGCCGGCGCCTGCCGCCCGGGCGGCTGCGCCTGCCGGGGCACGGGCACGGCCCGGTACAGCGGCTCGTCCAGGCTGATGTCGGCCTGCATCCGGACGACCAGGTCGACGTCGCCCACCCGCAGGTCGGCGAGGCGCCGGTCGAACGGCTGCCGGAGCAGGAAGGCGCCGTCCCGCAGCGCCTCGGCGACGGTGGCCGTCCGGGGGGCGCCGTACAGGCGGGCCCGGTCCGCCTCGCTCCACGCGATGATCTCGATCTGCCGGCCGTCGGTCATCTCACCACACCCAGTCTCCAGGCGGTCCGGTACAGCTCGAGGCCGAAGGAGTACCCGGTCAGGCCGAACCTCGTCCTGAGCGCCGCGGCGTCGCGGCCCCGCTCCAGGTAGGACAGCGCCTGCCACCACTTCGCCACCGGCTCTATGCGGCCGCGGTCGACGGCCACGCCGAGGCCGAGCCCGCGGCGGGCCTGCCGGACCCACTCGACAAGCGCCGGCCGGTGCCGGCTGATCGCGGACTCGTAGACGTCCAGCACCAGCTCCGGCTCCTCGGGCCGTAGCCGCTGCAGGAGGCCGCCGCGCCAGCGGCTCTGCCCGGGCGACTCGGGCGGACGGCCGAAGTGCCGCACCAGCAGCACCCGGCCCTGCGGGTGCGGCAGCAGGAAGTCGTCGAGCGCGTCCTCGGCGCCCGACTCCCGGCCGGGCCGGGGATGGTCGAGCAGCGCGGTCAGCGGGGAGGCGTCGAGCAGGGCGTCGCGGAACGCTCCGCTGCCCAGTCCCTCCCGCACGGCCGGTGCCGCCACCGCGTGCCGCGCGAGGAGGTCGTAGCCGCCCGACGGCCGGCCCGCGGCCCGCAACAGCTCGACCGAGGCCGGGTCGCGGTGCACGCCGACGGCCGCGGCCACCAGGATCGCCTCGCAGCCCAGCACCGGCGGTCCGCCCAGCGGCGGCGCGTCGAGCATCAGCTGGGCGGCGGACACCGCGGCGAGCCGGGCGACCGCGCGCCGCAGCACCGGCGGGGGCGCCGCCAGCTCGATCGCGTCGCTCAGGGCGCCGGTCGGTGCCGGGCCCCGGGCATCATCGGTCGCCCAGATCATGACGCGCAGCGCCGCGTCCATCGCGCTCATCGGTCACCCACAGCGAGCAGGTCTCCATGTCATCGTCGGTCGCGTTGTAGAACCGCAGACGTCGCTCGGTCCTGGTCAGATTGATCAGCCCGGCCACCTGCCAGGGCTGACGGAACGTGCTGTGGTGCAGCTTGACGTCGACACCCGACAGCTCGATGGCGCCGTCGCTGGAGAACAGGTGCGTGTGGTACCAGCCGACCAGCCGCATCGGTCCCCCGCTGAGCTCCCGGGTCATCTCCTGGAACGAGTCGCCGGTGAAGGTGAAGTGGACCGACGAGGCGCCGGTGTGTTTGGCCGGCAGCACCTGCTCGATGAGCACCACGTAGCGGTCCTCGCCGGGGCTCACCCGGAAGACCCGGCCGGCCAGGAAGCCGCCCTCCTCCATCTTGAGGCTCAGGTCGAGCTCCCGGCAGAGATCGCGGTGCGGCCCCGGCCGGAGCACGACCGTCACGGCGTCCTCCTGGTCCGGCCGGAGCTCCAGGCCGGCGGTCTCCAGCAGCGGCAGCTCCGGCGCGGACACCTTGCGGATGGAGAACGGGACGCTGCGCGGCCGGTCGAGGTCGACCTCGACCGCGCCCTCGACCTTGGGCGCGGGGCGGATCAGGTCGCTGAGCGCGCGGATGTCGTCGGTGTCCTGGCCGACCCGGATCCGCAGGATCACGGTGGGCAGCGAGCGGGCCTCGGGCTCGGCGGCCTGATCCGCCCCGGCCGGCGGCTCCTCACCGACCCGCCGCACCGTCAGCGGGAGGCGCTGCGGCGCCTGCTCTTCGGAACCCGCCGTCTCCTCGGCGAACGGGGCCGACGGCAGCACGACCATGTACCCCTCGTTCAGCCGGGTGATCTCGAAGAACCAGCGCGGCGGCGGCGCGTTCGCGGCCGCCGGTGCGATCCCGGCGACGAGCTGCCGCAGCAGGGGCTCCAGCAGCTCCCGCACCGGATGTTCGCCGGTGTACGTCCGCTGCTTGTCGACGAAGACGTAAAGCTTGAACACGCCGAGGTTGCCGTGCAGGTGCACGAAGGAGCCCTCGTCGGACGGGGTCGGATCCGGGCGGTCGAGCAGGGCGACGGCCAGGTCGACCGCCCGGCCGCGCGGTACCCGGTCGCCCAGCGCCAGGCGCAGCAGCTGGAACAGCGGGACGAAGGCGAACGGTTTGCGTACGTCGTCGCGGTAGAGCAGGACGTTCGGCTTCTGCCGAAGGCCGCCGACGCGGTCAACGCTCATCGCCGGGCTCCGGGATCACCGCGAGACCGGCGTGGCGCACCTGGATCGGCAGCGGCCGCCGCTCCACCTCCTCGACGCGTTCGCGGACGGCCAGCGACAGCCCGCCGCGGGCGACGATGCGCTGCTGGCCCTCGGGGGACAGCGCCCAGCCGGCCGCGACCGGGTCGAGGAAGCCGTGACTGTCCAGGACCCCGGGCGGCAGCGCGCCGTAGTTGCGCCAGCTCGCGATGTCGACGAGCAGCTGGCACAGGTCGTGGAAGTCGAGATCCGGCCGGTACGCGTCCCGGATGGGGCCCAGGCAGGCGGTGCCCAGCGGCTGGCCGGGGCTGCCCGCGACGGCCTGGATGTTCGGGTGGAAGAACGGCTCGCTGAACAGCACGAACGGGGGGAACAGGGGAAACTGCTCGGGCAGCATCAGCGACAACCGGTGGGTGTCCTGCAGGACCGGGTTCACCCGCTCGTCGTCGCCGGCCGGCTCGTTCGGCGGCCCGAAGCCCGGCGCGTCGAACTCGATCTCGTAGTACTCGGGCAGCAGGTTGTCGTCCCGAGTGATGATCTTGAAGAACGGGTGGCCGGCCGCGTACTCCTCGATCTCGTTGCGTACCCGCGCCAGGGCCTCGATGCGCCGCTGCCCGGCCATCGCACCGGCGGTGCTGTCGGCCTGGACCTGGAGCTGGTCGCCCTCCTCGACGCCGGCCTCGTGCAGGGTGTGCTCGGGTTCGAGGCGGGTCATCCGCGGCGGCCCTCCGTCGGTGCCCGGCTCGACGCGGTCGACGACCATCCGCCGGTTCCGGCCGAAGCGGTCCTCGCGCGCGTCGGCGGCGTACTCGCCGAGGACCGCGTGCGGGATGTCGCGCACCGGGGTGGTCGCCGGGACGTTCTCCGCGACGAAGACCTGCTGGTCCGGTCCGATGATGTTCAGCGTCTGGATCAGATAGGGCTGGAAGTCGAGTTCCTCGAATCGCACCTGAATGTCCGCCTCCGGGTCGATCTGCCGGGCCAGGGCCTCCAGCTCGGCGACCATCGCCCCGGCCCGGGCACCGTCCGGGATGTACACCGCGGTCTCGGTGGCCGCGGCGTAGAGCAGCCGCGGCTCCGGCCCGAGGCGTTCGCGCACGAGCCTCATGAACGCGTCGTAGCGTTCGCTGCCGGTGAAGAAGAGGGTCGGCCACACCCGCGGTGCCGGCTCCGCGGCGTGCGGTGCGGCCGGCGCGGCGGCGGCCGGGCGGGGCGCCGGGGCCGGCTGGTCCACCCGCCGCGGCGCCGCCAGCTCCTCGGGCGGCTCGATGGCGGTCAGGAACACCCGGTTGCCGGGGTACTGCCGGTGCGCGGCCTCGGCCAGCGTCTCGGGGCCGTGGCCGGCGACCCGGCCGTTCTCCAGCTCGGTGACCACCTGGTTCCAGTAGCGGACCGTGTTGGCCTGCGCCACCCACAGCGGCCCGTACTGCACGGGATAGCCGATGTCCTCCAGCAGGGCGTGTGCGGTGGTCTCCTGGGCGAAGACCCGCCCCAGCTCGTCGATGAACTCTCTGCGATTCCTCATCGGCGGGGCTCCTCAGACGTGGTCGACAGTTCGATGTAGCGCACCGCGCCTCCCGGCACCGCCCTGATCGGGAGGATCTCGCCCGGCGCCACGCCGAGCTCCGCCAGCGACCGGCCGGGGTCGGCCGAGCGCAGGAAGGTGCGCGCCCGCGGGGTGCCGGCCGCGGCGCTCCCGTCCCGGGCGAACGCGGCCCAGGCCATCACGTCCTCGCCGGCGCCGACCAGCGCCAGCGTCTCGGCGACCGTCGCGCGCACCGTCAACGGCACCGCGGTCACCGCGGCGGCCGGAATGTCGTCGTGACACGGGCAGTCCGCCGCGCGCCGCGGCCCCGGACCGGCCGACGCGCCGGCCGTCACGTCGATCCGGGTCAGCCCGGCGACCTCGAGGCCGAACAGCAGCCGCAGCGCCAGCGCGCCCTGCCAGGCGCCGACCAGCGAGGAGACCGCGCCGGAGGCGCCCGCCTCGACCGGTGCGGCGAACTGGCCGCAGCCCCGGGGGTCGTCGCGGACCGCCCGCTCCCCCGGCGTCAGCGGGCAGGCGTAGCAGGCGCCGGCGCATCTGTAGTGCCGGACCTCGCCGCCCCACGGCCGGGTGCCGGCGTCGAGCAGGCCCGCGCCGACGCTGTTGCAGCGGGTGGCCAGCTCGACCCGGGCGGCGACGCTGTCCAGCGCGCTGACCACCAGGGTGGCGTCGCGCAGCTCGGCCCGGCCGGCCCCGGCGGTCAGCGGCGCCGGCCTGGGATCCACCAAGGTGTCCGGTGCGAGGTCGGCCAGGGCCGCCGCGGCGGTGTCCACCTTGGAACGGCCTACGTCGGCGGCGCGGAACAGCGTGCAGCGGCTCAGGTTCGACTCGTCCACCACGTCCGGATCGACCAGGGTCAGCCGGCCGACGCCGGCCAGGGCGAGCAGCCGGGCCACCTCGCCGCCGAGCGCGCCCACCCCGATCACGACGACCCGGGCCGCCTTCAGCAGGTCCTGGTCCCAGTCCGGGATGAGGGCGTGCCGGGCGTACCGCGGCTCGGTCACCGGATCTCCCGGTAGTTCATCGGGCAGACGGTGATCCGGCCGCCGCGCTGCGCGGAGAGCAGGTCGTCGTAGCAGAGCAGGTTGTGCGGTGCGTCGCGGTGCACGGTCAGCGCGCAGACCTTCCGCTGCGGGCTGCACACGCAGATGACGACCAGTTCCAGCGGACGGAAGGTGTTGTTGCAGACCATGCAGTGGAAGCGGCGCTTCTTGGGGCGCACGCCCTCGCGGACCTGGAGCATCGGGTGACCGGGCAGCAGCCGCTCCAGGTAGGGGGTCACCGGCGGGTCGATCGTCTCGATGCCCGCGAAGAAGCGGCCGGCGATCTCCGGATCGAGCGGGGGCAGGTCGTCCGAGCCGCCGCACCAGGGACGGCCGTCGTGGCGCACCTCGCGGATCTCGCCGCGGTCGCCGACCTCGACCAGCACGGGGTCGCCGAGCCGGAAGTTGTGCGAGCACGACCCGCAGAACGACTGGAACCACCGGGAGTTGCCGGTGGTGACCGCCCGCCCCGAGACCATCATGCTGGCCGGGTCCTCGCCGCGGCGCAGTCCGTCGTTGAACCTGGCGTCGACGGCGTCGCTACGCGACTCCCCGGCCTGAGTCGTCACGCGGCGGGCTCGATCAGCAGCTCGTGTTGCGGGCAGCCGGTGACGTCCATCGCGGCGGTGGCCACCTGGAAGGACTTGCGCACGTCCCAGCCCTCGCCGAGGGCCCGGTAGAACGGCCCGACGAAGGCCAGCGCGCACTGGTCGGCCAGCGGCCGCGGCGATCCGACGACCGCGTCGCTGACGTGGCGCAGCAGCCCGGCGTACGCACCGGAGAAGCAGGAGGTGAGCACGACGGACTGGAGTTTGGGAATGCTGGCGAGCAGCCGGGCCAGGGCCTCGACCGGCACCGGCCGGGCCCACCCGCCCTCGTCCTCGAGCAGGAGCTCGCCGGCCGCGCTGCCGTGCCCGGCGAAGTGGACGACGTGCGGTTCCGCGTCGATGACCCGGTTGATCAGGTCGTCGGTCCGGGCGGCCGGCTGGAGAATGGCCAGCACCGGGCGGCGGGAACGGGCGGTGGCGTCCAGAATGGCGCGATGCTCGGCACCCAGGCGCAGCCGGTTCTCGTCGATCGGGCCCGCGGAGAGGCAGAGAACGCGCAGCTCATAGTCATTCCGTGCCGGTTCGAGCAATGCTTTCAGCGAGCCGTTTCCGGGATACTGATGCGCGATCTTGGAAAGTAGGGTGACGAGGTCGACATTGACGTACCTCCCCCTGTCGATAACGCGACAGATGGATCGCCACTGATCCTTCGCGGGGAGTCGCCCGAAGGGCGGAAAGTCGTTGGCCGAAAGGCCTATGTCCTCCAACAGGAAGCCGATCGAGTCCTCGTCGGGGTATAGCTCAGCGAGCACCCGGAAGGCGTCCTGCTGCACGAGTTCAGCGTAGGTCAGGCGGGTCACGCTGCAATTTCTCCCGTCCGGAAGGGGTGGTGCCGCCGGCGTCTAAAACGATCATGAAAGGGTCTTCAGATCGTCATCCTTGCGTTTTACCGGGCCACACGGAAGACATCATCGAGGGATTGTCATCCCTCGTCCGGCGGCGCTACCCTGAGGCCCATTCTCGAGCCAGGAGGGGTACGCCCGAATGGCGCCCAGGCGCGATCGCATCCACCTTATCCAGCCGCACAAAAGGTCGGCACCACCCGTGCCCCTGGAGTTCGAATGGTCGGGCGTCCGTTCCATCGTGGACGGGCTGCACGTCGAGCGCGGCAGCACCCTGACCGGCGAGCCCGTGCTGCTGCTCACCGCCGACACGGTGGAGGCACAGCAGGTGCTGCGCAACGAGGTGACGATCGGCGTCCAGCTGACACAGACCTTCCCCTCGTTCCCGCCCGAGCTGTCCCGGCTGGTCGGCTTCAACGCGTCCGACCGCCCGACCCTCGCGGTGGTCACCTGCGCCGGAGAGGAGCTCTCCGCGGAACGGGTGCGGGGCCTGCCGAGCACCGCCCTGCGCGCCGCGGCGGAATCCCTGCTGGACGCCCTGACCTTCCTCGCCGAGGCGCGCATCGCGCACCGGGCGATCACGCCCCGCCGGCTCTACTGGGACGGCGCGCGGCTCCAGCTGACCGGCTTCGGCCACGCGGTGCGCACGCTGCCACCGGTCCGCCGGGAGCCGGGGCCGGCGGCGCCGCCCTGGACCGCGCCCGAGCAGCTCCGCGGCGAGGGCGTGGTCAGCACCGCCGACGACCTCTACGGCGCGGCCGCGGTCCTGTTCTGGATGTTCACCGGCGAGACACCGGGCGAGGCCGCCGACATGCAGGGCCGGATCGAGCTGCAGAGTGACGACCTGCGCGCCCGCCTGACCGGCATGTTCGCCGAGCCGGCCGAGCGGCGGCCCGCGCTCGGCGAGGTGCGCCGGCGCTGGCGACCGCCGGCCCTGCCCGGGCCGCGGCCGCCGGCCTTCGAGGAGCGCGACCGCGACGCCGAGGCTGCGTTCGCCGCGATGCGCCGTCGGCAGGCGATCGACGACCATCTCGGGCTCGTCTCGGGACCGGTGTTCGGCGCCGGTCAGCCCCGGGCGCTCAACCCGGACCGCCGGCTGCGACTGGTCGCCGCCGTCGTCGCGCTGGCCGTCATCCTGACGGCCGTCGCCGCCCTGGCGGGGTGGTGACGGGTGAGCACGCCACGCGCGGACGTCCAGGTCCGCTGCCCGATCTGCCTGACCGCGCTCGGCCGCCGGCCACCCCGGCCGGTCCTGCTCGACGCGAACGGCAACCAGCGGCCGTTCGTGCCCACCGACCGGCGCAACCGGGTGCTCACCCGGGCCGAGGAGATGACCGCCTTCCAGATCTGCGACGGCGACGGCTCCGAGTCGCCGCACCACCTACCGTTGCACTACGCGCAGTACGGCACGCCCCTGGTCGTCGGCGTGATCGGCTCCGGCGCCACCGGCAAGACCACGCTGCTCGCCGCCATGATCGGATCGCTGCTGTCGGCCTCGCAGACCAACCGGCTGCCGCTGCGGGTCGACGCGCTGGACCTGCGGCTGCACACCAACTTCGTCACCCGCTACGTCAACCGCCTGCTGGTGCAGCGCGAGGTGCTGTCGCTCACCCGGGGCGAGACGATCGAGCTGGCCGACGCGCTGCGCGTGCGCAGCCCGGTCACCGGCCGCGACCACGCGGTCGTCTTCTTCGACGTGGCCGGCGAGCAGCTGGAGAACGCCGAGCGGGCGAACCGCTTCATCAGCGCGCTCAACGCGCTCATCTTCGTGGTCGACGGCGAGCAGCTCAGCCGCCGCCGCGGCCAGCGCGGCGCGCAGGCGGCCGGCGACCTGGCCTTCGAGGTGGTCCTCAACCGGCTGAGCCGGGTGCACGACCACACCCCGCAGGGCCTCCTGCCGCTGCCGTCCGCGCTCGTCGTCGCCAAGTCCGACCTCCTGCGCTTCTACGGCGATCCGGAGCTCGACCGGTGGTTCGGCTATGGCGACGCCGAGGAGTTCGACCTCAGCACCGTCGAGGAGGAGAGCCGCGACGTCTACCGGCTGCTCTACCAGCGCGGTCACGGCTACCTGCGCGGCGCCGAGCGCTTCCTGCGCTCCAGCCTGCACTTCGCCTCCGCGACCGGAACCGCGCCGGACGACGGCCGCACCTACGCGGCGGAGGGCTTCGGGCCCCGGCGGACGCTCAAGCCCCTGCTGTCGCTGTTCCAGATGGCCGGGGTGCTGGTCGCACCCGCACTTCACCCGGGCCAGGAGCCGCACCGATGACGAACCCGCAGGACCGCGTGCATCAGGTGGTGTTCCGCTGGGCCGAGGTGACCCTGACCGGCAACCGCGGGGTCGGCCCGGTCGCGTCGTCGATGGCGCCGGCGGACACCGACGCCTGGCGGTCCCGGCTGGACCGGGAGATCTGGGCGGCAGCCCGGCCCGGGCTGTCCTACCTCGCCGGTGACGGCATCGGCGTGGTCGTGCACAAGCTGCCGGTCAAGGACAACAACGACCGGCCCGGCTCGACCCTCACCCACGTGCTGATCGGCCCGGCCGCGGCGCTGACCACCGGGCGGGCGCTGGGGCTCGTCGACTGGTACGGCTGGTTCCGCGAGGGCATGCCGACGCCCGGGGACGGGCGGCTGCCGCCGCTGGACGCGGCCCGGCTCGCCGAGGAGGCGGACCTGGGGCTGCGGTCGCTGCGCCGGCGCGCACGGGAGATCCCGCCCGGCCCGATCGAGCAGCTCGCCCGCGCGGCGATGGCCGACCCGGCCACCCCGCTCTCCGTGCTCGGCGCGCAGCTGCCGGTTCCCGAGGTGGTGTGCGGGCTGGTCGACCTGCTGGGCCCGGCCTACGAACCGTGGACGTTCGCCACCGCCGAGACCGCCGACGACGGCGCCGCCCGGCCCCGGCTGATCTTCCTCGACGAGGTACCGGACAGCGTCACCACCCGCCCCCGGCTCAGCCTGAGCTGGGACCCGCCCGGCCCGGACGGGCGCGAGCGGTTCCTCGCCCTGTACGCCGACGCATACCGCCGGGACAGCCTGCGCGCCATCGGCCCGGTCCGGCCGCGGAGCGTGCTGGCCAAGCCGCGGGAGATCGCCGCCTGGGAGCGCGGGTCGGTCGTCGCGCCCGGCGTACTCAGGAGCCCGTACTCGCTGCTGCACCGCGCCGGGCGCGGCGACGTCACCGAACCCGAGCGCGACTACCTCGACCGGCCGCAGGTCGCCGGCGAACTCGCCGAGCTGCTGCCCCGGCTGTCCGCGGCGATGCTGACCGGACTGCTGCAGGACTGGGGCGAGGGCGGCGGCGCCGAGGAGTGGCCCGCGCTCGCCGAGCACCTCGTCGAGCACGCCCTGACCTGCGTGGTCGGTGTGCCCGGCGCGCCGGCGGAGCTCACCGCCGCGACCGTGGCGCTGACACCGGGCGAGGAGGCGGTGCACCGGGCCGTCGGCCGCTCCCTGGCCGCGGCCCGGGACTGGCCGCCGGACCAGCGGGTCCGGCACCGGATCGCCCTGCTCGCGGACCTGTCCAGGCTGCGCGTGCCGCTCGACGTCGACAACGCCACGGTGGTGCTCGTCCTGTCCGGCCTGCCGACCACCACGCTGATCGAGCAGATCACGGTGTCCACGCCGGAGCCGCCCCGGATTCCCGCCCTCCTGCTGGGCGAGCTGTCCCGGCGGCGCGTCGACGGCTCGGACGGCGAGCAGGTGTACGCGGCGATGCGACGGGCGCACCTGCTCGTGCCGGTGCTCCGGCGCATCCGTACGCCGGCCGAGGTCATGTACCAGCTGTCCGGCCTGCTCGGCGGGCTGTTCGCGGAGCGCGCCGGCGAGGCGGGGACGATCCGCTACCTCGTGGGTGACTTCGACGGCGCGGTGCCGGCGCCGGTGCTCGGCGCCTTCCGCCTGCTGGCCACGACGCAGGAGAGCGTGTCGCTTGTCGACGAGCTCGCCCTGCGGCAGCTCTACGCCGCCGACGGCATCGCCCAGTTGCCGGTTCCGCGGGCACGCGCCGAGCCCGCCCCGGCACCGCCGGCCGCACCGCGCGGCGGTCCCGCACCGGCGCCGGCACCGGCCGGCCCGGTCGTCGCCGCCGCGGTCGACGAGCCGGCCGACGACCGCGCCCTGATGGCGATCGTCGCCGGGGTCCTGGCCGTGCTGGCGCTGACCCTGATCGCGTTCATGGTCCTGAAGACCTATCGGTAATCGAGAAGCGGTGACTGGATGACCCAACCCACGCTCCTGAACGTCGGTCGCCAGCTGAAGCTCCTCGCGAGGAAGCCCGGTGCCAACGGCGGGGCCCTGCGCGTGCTGGCCGACGAGCTGGAGGGTGGCGGCGCGCGGCTGGCCGGCGTCGACCTGCTCGCCGCGTACCCGCCGGACCTGATGATCCCGCAGGCCGGGCGCACCCGGCTGGTCACCGCGCTCGCGACCCTGCGGGACCTCATGGTCTTCGCCCCGATCCTGATCACCTGGTGGAGCCTGCACCAGGTGCTCGGTTCCTGGTCCCGCGCCGGCTACCCGGGCAACCTCCTGGAGTACTGGCAGGACGCCCCGGGCGGCGGCATCGGCCTCAGCGAGGCGGCACTGGCGGTGGTCGCCGTCCTCGTGCTGGTCGCCGTGCTGACGCTGACGGTCGTACTGCTGGACACCGGCGAGCGCGACACCACCGACCTGCGGCGGCTGCTGACCACCCACCTGACCACCGCGTCCCTGCTGCTGGCCTCCCCCGGCGCCAACAGCGGCACGACCGCCCGGCAACTTGCCTCGGCCGCCGGGCAGCTGGGCAGCAGCACCAAACAGCTCGTCGGCGCCATCAACAAGGTCGGCACCGACCTGCACGCGGTGGCGAACGCCGGCCCCGGCACCGACCTGCACGACGCGCTGCTGGAGTGGCGGAAGGCCGCCGACGCCCTCACCAGGATGGGCGAGGGCATGACCACGCCGGCCGCCATGGTCAAGGAGTTCGTCGCCCTGCGACAGTCGGTCGAGAAGGAGGAGGCGGCGCTGCGGCAGGCGATCCAGACGGCGGCCGAACGGCTCGAGGAGTCCACCGCGGTCGCCGTGCGCGAGGGCCTGGCGCACACGCGCGTCGCCGAGGACGCCCGCGAGGCGACGCAGGGCCTCAGCGTGGCGCTCGACCGGTTCACCGAGCGCACCCAGGACCTCGGCACGCTGGTCGCGCAGATCCGGGCGCTGCAGATCCGGCTGGAGTCCAGCGGGCTGCTCGTCGGGGAGCAGCGGATCCCGCGCGGCAACGCGGACGGGGCGGTCCGCGACGGATACCGGCGATGAGGCGGTCCGGGTTCTCCTCGCTGGCGATGATGTCCGGCTGGCTCTTCGCCGACCTGCTGCTCGTGCTGTTCCTCACCGTGTTGAGCTCGACCGCGGCGGGCACGCCCGGTACAGCGCCCGGCGAGTCCCCGTCGCCTTCCGTGTCGCCGTCGCGGTCGCCGTCACCGTCGCCCTCGTCCTCCGCATCGGCCCGGCCGCGCTGTCCACAGTCCTTCGACCTGAAACCGCAGACCTTCGTGGTGGAGAACGTCTCGCTGTCCGGACTGGCCGGCCGCAGCGCCGCCGCCCGCTCCCGGCTGGTCGGCGAGATCCGGGACCAGATCCGGGAGAAGGGCCTGCAGAACCAGTACGCGGGCATGGTGCTCGCCTTCGGTTTCGCGCCCAACGCGAACCGCGCCCTGGCACGCAAGGCCGCGCTCGCCGCCGGTCTCATGCTCCGCGACGCCCTGCCCGGGTTCGCCAGCGTCCAGGTGCGGGAGTTCAGCTACGAATCCGACGCCACCAACCGGGTGAGCCTCGATGTCTATTTCTTCGTTCGCTGCTGAGCTGCCGCCGGCGCTGGCACACGACGTCGACGAGGGCTGGCGGCGCGTGCGGCGATACCTGGACACCGGCGCGGCGCGCAACGTCGCGGGGGCGCAGGCCCGCGCGGTCTCGGACCGGCTGTGGCGCCGGGTGGTCGAGCACCCGCACGGTGCCCGGCCGGAGATCGACCCCCGGGTCGTCACCCCGCTCGCCGCGCTCTACTGGTTCCGGCACGACGCCACGGACGGCGCCGACCCCACCGACCTGGACCGGTCGCTGGGCCTGTTCCGCCGGCTCGTGCGCTTCACCGACCTGAAGCTGGTGCCGCCCCGCCCGATGGCGCGCCTCGCCGAGGAGGACGAGGAGAACGGCCTGGCCGAGCAGCTCAACCGGGCGGCCCTGCGATTCCTGCGCGGCCTCCCGCGACGCGACGCACCGCAGGCACATCAGGAGGCCGTCTCGATCCTGCGCCGCGCGGTCGAACACGCCGTGCCGTCCACCACCGTGCACGCACGCCTGCTGACCAACCTGGCCGGCGTCCTCCTGGTCCGCTACAAGCTCGACTCAGACCCCGCCGGGGTACGCGAGGCGGCCGCAACGGCACGCCGGGCCGTCGAGGTCGACCGCACCTTCGGCATCGACCGGGCCGCCGCGCAGGCCGCCTACGCCACCGCCCTGGTGTACGCCGCCCGCCTGCCCGGACCGGTCGACGACGCGAGCCTCCGCTCGGCGCTCGACCACGCCCAGGGCGCCGTGCTCAGCCTGGACCCGGCGCACCCGGCCCGGGCCGGATACGAGACGACGCTGGTCGGCGTCGCCCGTTCGGTCTTCGAACTGACCGGGGAGTGGGCGGACCTCCAGCTCGCCCTCGACCTCGCGGACCACTGCCGCGGCGGCTGACCCGGGCACGCCGCAACGCGACCGCTCCCATCGAGACATCCGAATGTTCTCCTGGGTACGGGTCCCGCCGCGCGAAACCGGCTTCCTACCGTGTGGCAACCGTTTTGCTACCAGGGGTGCGGCGATCGGTCCGAACTGAGGAGTGGACCCGATCGACTCGGCCGGGTCCTGCGATCTTCGGACCCAGGGGGGAACCGGTTGAGCACGCGTGCATCGCTAGCCCGTACAACGGCATTCGCCGCGCTGTACGCAGCCGCGATCATCGCGGGCCGGATGACCGTTATGGGTGACTCCCTGATGGCGCTGGTGTGGCCCGCGTCGGGTGTGGCAGTGGTGTGGTTCTGCGCCCAGCGTGGCTCCCGGTTGCGGTGGGTCGACGTGGCCGCGCTGATCACGATCTCGTGGGCCGGCAACACCCTCACCGGCACCGGGCCGGTCCTGGGCGGGATGCTTGCCGCGGCGAACCTTGCGATGGCCGTGGTTTTCGTGTGTCTGCTGCGCCGGTTCCGGCCGGCCCTCTGGGGCGCCGGAGGCACCCGGCGGTTGTCCAGCCTCTGGGAGCTGGGCAGCCTGCTGAGCTTCGCGGTCGCCGCCGCCGCCGCGGGCGCGGCGATCGGTCTGACCGGCCTGTGGCTGACGACGGGGCACGTGCCGGCCGTGGGGTTCGCGGACTGGATGGCCCGGCAGGTCACCGGCATGTTCGTGATCGGCACCGCCGGGCTGTGGCTCGGCCACACGGCCGGCGCGTTCTCGGCCCGGGCGTCGGACGGTTGGTGGCGCGCGATCGGCCGGCAGCTGCGCGCGGTGCCGGCCCGGCGGGCCGGCGAGTCCATGGCCGTCGTGCTGGGCTCCGCGGGCGCCTACCTGATCGGGTTCGTCTACGACAACGGGTTGCCGCTGGCGTTCCCGCTGATCGTGGTCACGGTCTGGGCGGCGCTGCGGCTGAGCACCACCTTCGTCGTGCTCCAGAACCTGACTCTCGGCAGTGCCGCGGTGTGGTTCACCCTGCACGGCGAGGGTCCGCTGGCCGCGATCGCCGATCCCCTGATGCGCACGCTTGTCGCCCAGATGTTCGTCGTCCTGATCACCACGGTCGGCCTGCTGCTGGCACTGGGCCGCGACGAACGCGCCGCGCTGCTCACCGAGCTGGCCGCGCAGAAGGAACAGGCGGCGCAGCACGGCGCGCTGATGAACGCCATCGTCGACTCCATGGCCGACGGGCTGTCCGTCATCGACGCCGAGGGCAGGATCACCCTGCTCAACCCCGCCGGCGCACGGATGCTCGGGCCCGCCGCGGTCGTCGGTGACGTGCGGCCCCGGCTGAGCCACCTCGACGGCAGCCCGATCGAGGCCGCCGACCTGCCCTCCACCCGTGCCGCGCGCGGCGAGTCGATGGACCCGCTCGACGTGCTGGTGCGCGA
Source organism: Actinoplanes sp. NPDC049118 (assembly GCF_040648555.1). NCBI lineage: Bacteria > Bacillati > Actinomycetota > Actinomycetes > Micromonosporales > Micromonosporaceae > Actinoplanes > Actinoplanes sp. NPDC049118. The sequence goes on along the minus strand of NZ_JBEZDY010000011.1, from coordinate 207,565 downwards.
CCCGGACGGCCGCGACACGCGTGTGTTCCGGGTCACCGCCACCCCGCTGCGGGACGACAACGGCGCACACGGCGCCGTCGTGCTCTACCACGACGTCACCGCCGAACGCCGCCAGCGCGACCAGCTCGCCGACTTCGCCGGCGTCGTCGCCCACGACCTGCAGAGCCCGTTGACCGTCGTCGAGGGCTGGACCGAGGTCGCGACCGAGGCACTCGACGCCGCGCCGGCGCACCCCGCGATCGACCGGTCCCGCGACGGCCTCACCCGGGTCACCCACGCCGCCACCCGCATGCGCGGACTCATCAACGACCTGCTCGCCTACACCTCCACCCGCGACGCCGACCTCGCACCCGCCCGGGTCGACCTGACCGAGCTGGTCCGCGACATCACCGCCGCACGCACCGACGCCGCGGTCACCGCCGGCCAGCCGGTGCCCCAGGTCGTCGTCGACGCGCTCGACCCGGTGCACGCCGACGCCGGCGCCGTCCGGCAGCTGCTGGACAACCTGATCGGCAACGCCATCAAGTACACCGCCCCGGGCGTCACCCCGCGCATCACCGTCACCAGCACCCACCGGGACGGCACCGTACGGATCGCCGTCGCCGACAACGGCATCGGCATCCCGGCCGGGCAGCACGAGGCCATCTTCGACAACTTCCACCGCGCCCACCCCACCAAGGGGTACGCGGGCACCGGACTCGGCCTGGCCATCTGCCACCGCATCGTCGCCCGCCACGGCGGCACCATCACCGCCGGCGACAACCCCGGCGGCGGCTCCCGCTTCGCCTTCACCCTGCCCGCCGCGGAGCGGCCCGGCGCGCCGGCGCCGGTCCTGCCCACCACGCCGGCACCGGCCGGCGGCGTCCAGCCCGCCCGCCGGGCCGCCCTGGCGCCGTCCGCGCGTGCCGAGGCCTGGCCGGTCCCCACCGGAAAGCGCCGGGTAGTGGTCAGCGCGGGCAACCGGCGGGGATGACGACAAACCGCCGAACGCCCGGCTGAAGCGCACTCCGGTGCGGGCCGGGCGGTTACCGGACAACGGCATCCGTGTGCCGGTAACGGGATCGGCCGCCGCATACGCGGGCTACGCTCGCAGCAGCGGCTGCTATTCACGTTCGGAGGAGCACCGTAGGAGTGTGATGCTCAAATCCTGCGGCCCACAGGTCAGTTGTGATCACGGTGTGCTGCACGAGCCGCAGGCCGTTCTCGCCGCCGCGCTGGAGGCCTACGTCGCCGTCGACACGGACGGGCGGGTGGTCGGCTGGAATCCCGCGGCCGAGGCATTGTTCGGTTACACCCATGCGCAGGCCTGCGGTGAACCGGTCGTCGACCTGGTCTTCCCCGAGCGGCACCGGGACGCGCACCGCGCCGGGCTGGCCCAGCTCGCCGCCGGAGAACCCAGCAAGGTGCTCGGGCAACGGCTGCGGATGCCCGTACAGGACGCCGAGGGCCACGAGTTCCAGGTGGAGATGACGGTGGCCGCGACCAACGGGCCGACGGGGCGGATCTTCCACGCCTTCTGCCACGACATCACCGCGTCGTACCGCGCCGGACGCTTCACCACCGTGGAGTCCGCCGTCGCCCGGGGGCTGGCCGAGGCCAAGTCCAGCGACACGGCCGTCGAACGGGTCGTCGAGGTTCTGGGGACAGCGATGGGCTGGCCCATGGCCGAGGTCTGGCTGGCCGACGAGCCCCGACAGTCGCTGCACTGCGCCTCCCGGCACACCGCGCCCGGTCGCGAGCTGGGCGACTTCGAGATTCCCGCGGTCGAGCCCGGTACCGGCCTGCCCGGACACGTCTACGCCGAGGAAGCGGCCCGGTGGATCCCGGACCTGGCCGAGGACACGACCCTGCCGCGCGACGGGCGCGCCGCCGCCAGCGCCGGCCTGCACGTCGCCGTCGGCGTACCGGTCTGCGTCGGCAAACACGCGATCGGCGCGCTGTGTGTCTACGGCGACCGGGCCGAGGACCCCGAGGACGCGCTGACCGCATTCCTCGCGGGCATCGCGGCGCAGATCGGGCAGTACTGGGAACGGCGCCGCGCCGAGGAGTTGGCCATCGAGCTCGCCCGCACCAAGGACGAGTTCGTCGCCCTGGTCACCCACGAGCTGCGCAACCCGCTGTCGATCATCGCCAGCACCGCCGCGATGTTCGACGAGGAGATCGGCACCCTCACCCCCGAGGACCAGCGCCGCTACCTGGACATCATCTCCCGCAACACCAACCGGCTCACCGTGATGGCCGACGACCTGCTCGAGCTGGGCCGGCTCGAGTCCGGGAACCTCGCCTTCCGCCCCGTCGACACCGAGCTGAGCGCCATCATCGGCGCCGCGGTCGACACCCTGCGTCCGCGGGCCGACGAGAAACGCCTGACCCTCGTCGTCGAACTTCCGGCCGGCCGGCTGCCGATGCGCGCCGACCCCGACCGCCTGCGCCAGGTCGCCGACAACCTGCTGACCAACTCCATCAAGTACACCCCGGCCGGCGGCACGGTGACGGTCTGCGCGACCGCGGACGGGGACGGCTGGATCCGCTGGACGGTGTCCGACACCGGCATCGGCATCCCGCAGACCGAGCGGGCCAACCTCTTCCGCCGCTTCTTCCGCGCCTCCACCGCCATCGACATGCGCATCCCGGGCGTCGGCCTCGGCCTGGTCATCACCCGCACCATCATCGAACGCCACCACGGCAGCATCACGCTGGGCGACCACAATGGACCGGGCACCACCTTCGTCATCAGGATGCCGGCCAGTCCCCCAACAGCCGAGGCGACCTGACGACCTGAGTCACCACCAGCTCCACTGGGCGCCGTGCCGGTGCTGCCGGGCGGTCGGAACGGTGTCGACGCGTCCGGTGCCGCGATGTTCCATGATGACCCTGCCGCACTCGACCCTCGCGGATTGAAGCCGAGGGATGCGATCACACGAAGCAGCCGCGCCGCTGTCATCTGAGTATCGATGCTCATGCCCGGTCCGGGGCCGCCGCCGTAGGTTCATCGCATGACCTCATTGTTCGGCGGCCCCCGCCGGTTGATTCGCCAGATTGCCGGTGCACTCGTGGTCGCGCTGCTGTCGGCGTCGCAGTGGTACGTCTGGATGGCCTGGGACACCGAGTATCAGACGGACCCCGTGACGCAGGTCAGCAGCGGCCCGTACGAGGCCTGGCAGGTCGCCGGGTGCGCAGTGTCGCTGCTGGTGGTGTTCGTTGGCGCGCTGCTGCTCGGAGTCCGGCCGCTCTGGGCGTCGGCGGCCCTGACGCTCGCCTTCACCGCGGCCTGGACCGCGACGGCGGCCCCCGCCGACAGCACCGGCATGTACGGCGTCGGCATGATCATGTTGCTGGCCGGCCTGACCGCGGCCACCTCCGCGACGGCCTCCGTCGTCGCCGGGCTCCGCCGTCGCCTGTCCACGCGCCGACCGGTCAACGGGGTCACCGCGTAGCCGCCCGGCGGACCGCTCAGAAGACGAACTCGCAGTTGATGAGTCCCGGCCGCCGGAGCCGCCGTGGACGGTGTCCGCGCCGCCCAGGGTGCGGATCCGTTTACGGAAGCCCCACCGCTTCGCCGTCGATCCAGACCTGTGCGATGTCGTGGGGTGTGGCCAGCGCGAACACCTTCGCGAGGGCCTCCTCCGGTCCGCTCGAGTTGCGCACGCCGATGTCGAGCGGCGTGCCCGGCCGCGGCCGGACCCAGATCGCGTCGAACCGCCGGCCGACGCCCAGGTCGCCGACCTGCTCGCGGAGCCCGAGCGCCCGCGCACCTGCCGCCGTGGCCAGGTGCAGCAGGTGCGCCGCGTTGAGCGCGACGCCGTCCGGGCCCCGCAGACGCTGGAGGAAGTAGGCCTGCAGCCCCTCCTTGAGCAGCGAGAAGCCGGTACCCGCGCCGACGTCGGTGCCGAGCGCGACGTGCACCCCGTACGCCAGGTGGCGGTTGAGCGGGAACATGCCGCTGCCCAGCGCCGCGTTGCTGGTCGGACAGTGCGCCACGCTCGCCTGCGCCTCGGCCATCCGCTTCAGTTCCGCATCCGTCGGGTGGACGTCGTGCGCCAGGACGGTGCGCCGGCCCACGAGGTCGTGCCGGTCGTAGCAGTCGAGGTAGCTGCCGCCGCCGAACAGCCGCCCGACCGTGGCGATCTCGTCGAGGTTCTCGTTGATGTGCGACGTGAACCAGCTGTCCGCCAGCTCGTGGTGCAGCTGCGCGCACGAGGCGAGCAGGTCGTCGCTGCACGACAGCGCGAAACGCGGGGTCACCGCGTACCGGCTGCGGCCGGCGCCGTGCCAGCGCTCCGCCAGCGCGCGCCCCTCGTCGTATCCGCACCGCGCGGAGGTGTGCAGGTCGTCGCGGAGCATCCGGTCGCTGACCACGAGGCCGCTGGTGATCCGCAGGCCTCGTTCGGCGGCCGCCGTGAACAGGGCGTCCACCGCCGGCGCGAAGTGTGAGCCGAAGACCAGCGCCGTGGTGGTGCCCGCGCCGAGGAGGCCGGCGACGAACTCGCCGGCGACGGCGTGTGCGTAGCCCGCCTCGGCCAGCCGTGCCTCCTCGGGCAGTGCGCAGCGCTCCAGCCACTCCAGCAGCGGCATGCCGAGCCCGCCGATCACCCGTACCTGCGGAAAATGCACGTGGGTGTCGACGAGTCCGGGCAGCAGGACCCCGTCGGGCAGCTCGACCAGGTCGGCACCGCGGTGCCGCGACCGCAGGTCGGCGAAGCCGCCCCGTTCGACGATCACGCCGTCCTCCACCAGCAGGCCGGCGTCGGCGTCGGCGCGCAGCACGCCGCCGGTGAACGGATCGTCCGGGGTGTCGATGGCCTGGGCACGGTAGAGGGTCATGGCCTGGCGTCCATGGCAACGGTACGGGCCGCGTCCGTCTCCAGCTCGAACCTGCGCAGCAGGTCGGCCGCCACTCCGACGGCGATCGCCGCGGGCTCCTTGCCGCGGATGTCCGCGAGTCCGATCGGCGTGGTGATGCGGGCGATCGCCGCCTCGTCATGGCCCTGCGCGACGAGCCGGGTGCGGAACCGGGCCCACTTGCCCGCCGAGCCGATCAGGCCGATGGAACCGAACTCGCCGCCGCGCAGTACCGCGTCGCAGAGCGCGAAGTCCTCCGCGTGGTCATGGGTCATGATCAGCACATGGGTGCCCGCGGCGAGCTCCCCCAGCACGATCTCCGGCATCACCGCCACCTGGTGGACGTGCACGCCGGCCACCGCGTCGGCGAGTGCCGCCAGCCGGGCGTCGGCGAGCTGCTCCGGGCGGGTGTCGACGAGGTGCAGCTCGATGTCGTGCCGGGCCAGAATGCGCGCGAGCTCCAGGCCGACGTGGCCGACGCCGAAGACCGCCACCGCGGGCACCACGGGCAGCGGTTCGAGCAGCACCGTCACGCTGCCCCCGCAGCACTGGACGCCGTGCCGGAGCGGGGCCTTGTCCGACAGCTCCAGCGTGAACAGTACGGGTGCCGCGCCCGCCGCGCCCAGCAGCGCGCGGGCCCGGTCGATCGCGACCGCCTCGACGTTGCCGCCGCCGATGGAACCCCAGGTCCGGGTCGCGCCGACGACGAGCTTCGCGCCGGCGTCGCGGGGAGCATGCCCGCGCACCGCGGCGAGCGTGACCAGGACGCCGGCCTCGCGTACGGCTCGCAGGTGTGTCACCGCGCCGAGCCAGGAACGGTCAGACACGACTCACCGCCTGCCCCACCTGCTCCGACTCGGGATGCATGGCGTGCGTCCCGGCGCCGGGCTGGGGCGGGGCGACGTCCGCCTCCACCAGGTGGCCGCCGGCGGCGGCGCGCGCCTGCTCGATCGCCCAGTACACGGCCTCCGGCGTGGCCGGAGAGGCGAGGTCGACGGCCACGCCGGCCGGACCGAACGCGGCCGACGCCTGCCGCAGCGCCTCCCGCACCGAGAAGGCCAGCATGAGCGGCGGCTCGCCGACCGCCTTGGATCCGTAGACGACCCCGTCCTCCTCCGCCTCGGCCAGCAGGGTGACGTTGAAGACCTCGGGCATCTCCGAGAAGCTGGGCAGCTTGTACGTGCTGGCCGCCTGGGTGCTCAGCCGCCCGCGCGCGGGCCCGGCGCCGGCGTCCCAGCGCGGGTCCTCCAGCGTCAGCCAACCCGCGCCCTGCACGAAACCGCCCTCGATCTGTCCGATGTCGATCAAGGGCGAGAGGCTGTCGCCGACGTCGTGCACGATGTCCACCCGCCGGGTCCGGTAGGCGCCGGTGAAGCCGTCCACCTCAACCTCGGCGGCCGCCACCCCGTACGCGAAATACTTGAACGGCGAGCCCCGCATCACCGACGAGTCCCAGTGCAGTCCCTCGGTGCGGTAGTAGCCCGCCGCGAAGAGCTGCACCCGCTGGAAGTACGCGACGCGGACGAGCTCGTTCCAGGCGACGCCCGCCGCGGCGCCGACGCCCCGGGCGACGCCGTCTGCGATGCGGACGTCGGCGGCGTTGACCCCCAGCACCGTGGCCGCGACCCGGGCCAGCCGCTCGAGGATCTGCTCGCAGGCGTTCTTGACCGCCCCGCCGTTGAGGTCCGCGCCCGAGCTCGCCGCGGTCGCGGAGGTGTTGGGCACCTTGTCGGTACGCGTCGGCGCCAGCCGGATCCGCTCGAGCGGAAGGCCCAGCGTGGTCGCGGCGACCTGCAACATCTTGGTGTGCAGGCCCTGGCCCATCTCGGTGCCGCCGTGATTGATCAGCACCGAGCCGTCCTTGTAGACGTGCACGAGCGCACCCGCCTGGTTGAACGCGGTGAAGTTGAACGAGATGCCGAACTTCACCGGCGTGACGGCCAGGCCGCGCTTGGAGTGCGGATGCCCGGCGTTGTATTCGGCGATCTCCTCCTGCCGGGCGAGGACCGCGCCGCTGTCGAGAACCTGCTCCCAGAGCCGGTGCAGGCGCTCCGGGTGCCGTACCGGCTGGCCGTACGGCGTGGTCTGCCCGGCCCGGTAGAGGTTGCGCCGGCGCAGCTCCATCGGGTCGATGCCGAGCAGCGGGGCGCAGCGGCCCAGGATGTCCTCGATGACCAGCATCCCCTGCGGTCCGCCGAAGCCGCGGAACGCCGTGTTGGAGGTCTTGTTGGTCCGCGCGATGCGGCCGGTGAGCCGCACGTGCGGAAGCCAGTACGCGTTGTCGGTGTGACACAACGCCCGCGCCAGCACCGGCTCGGAGAGGTCGAGGCTCCAGCCGCCGTCCGAGGTCAGCGTCGCGTCGAGGGCCTGCAGGTGGCCGGAGGAGTCGAAGCCCACCCGCCAGTCCACGTGGAATCCGTGGCGCTTGCCGGACATCGTCAGGTCCTGGGTACGGGTGAGGCGCACCCGTACCGGACGGCCGGTGAGCGTCGCGCCCAGGGCCGCGATGGCGGCGAAGCCGTGCGGCTGCATCTCCTTGCCGCCGAAGCCGCCGCCCATGCGCAGACATTGGACGGTGACCTCGTTGCTGTGCCGCCCCAGCACGTGCGCGACGATCTCCTGCGTCTCGGACGGGTGCTGCGTGCTGCACTGCACGAAGATCTGCCCGGCCTCGTCGACGTGGGCCAGCGCGCAGTGCGTCTCCAGGTAGAAGTGCTCCTGCCCGGCGAACTCGAGTTCGCCGCTGAAGACCCGCGCGGCGCCGGCGATGCCGGCCTCGACGTCGCCGCGCAGGATCTGCGGCGTGGCGCCCTGGAAGCTGTCCGCGGCGATCGCCTCCTGGACGGTCACCAGCGACGGCAGCGGCTCCACGTCGACCTCGACGGCGGCCGCACCCAGCCGCGCCGCCTCGAACGTCTCGGCGAGCACCCAGCAGACGGCGTGGCCGAAGAACATCACCTCGTCCGGGAACAGCGGTTCGTCGTGCTTGACGCCGGCGTCGTTGACCCCCGGCACGTCGGCGGCGACGAGCACGCGGACGACGCCGGGCACGCGCAGCGCCGGCTCCACGCGCAGCGCGGTGACCCGGGCGTGCGCGTGCGGCACCTGCACGGGGTGGGCGTGCAGCACGTCCTTGGTCCGGTAGATCAGGTCGTCGGTGTACAGCGCCGCGCCGGTGACGTGCAGCGCCGCGCTCTCATGCGGAACGGCCACCCCGACGGCAGGATTCTCCGGACGCTCAGAAAGCTCGCTCATGCCATCCCCTCCGCTGACGCTCCGGCGACGACATGAGTTTCAAACTGAGCCGATGATTCGCTCGCAAGCTCGCTCATGCCATCCCCTCCGCCGGGTTCGGGTTCTCCGCGTACAGCTTCAGCAGGCTCTGTGCGAGCATCGCCTTCCGGTACGCGGCGCTGGCCCGGTGGTCGTCGAGGGGCGAGCCCTCCCCGCCCAGCACCCGCGCCGCCGCCGCGGCGGTCTCCGCGGACCAGGGCTGCCCCTCCAGCGCCGACTCGGTGGCGCGGGCGCGGATCGGCGTCGCGGCGACGCCGCCGAGGCCGATCCGGGCCCGCACGACCGTCCCGTCGGCGACCTCCAGGGCGAAGCCGGCAGCGACGCTGGAGATGTCGTCGAAGCGGCGCTTCGCAATCTTGTGGAATGCCACGAGGCCGGCGAGCGGCAACGGGATCCGCACCGCCCGGATCAGCTCGTCCACCCGCCGGACGCTGCGCCGGTACTCGACGTAGTAGTCCGCCAGCGGCACCTGCCGCTCGCCGTCGGCGTCGGCCAGCACCACGTCGGCGTCGAGCGCCAGCAGGGCCGGCATGGCGTCGCCGATCGGGGATCCGGTGCCGAGGTTGCCGCCGATGGTGGCGCTGTTGCGGATCAGCCGGGACGCGAACTGCGGGAAGAGCAGGCCCAGCAGCGGTACCCGGCCCGCGAGCCGACGCTCGATCTCGGTAAGGGTCAGCCCGGCGCCGATCTCGATGTGTTCGGCACCGACCACCAGCTCCCGCAGCTCGGGTACCCGGTCGATCGCGATGACGCACGCGGCGCGCGCGCCGCGCAGGTTGACCTCGACACCCCAGTCGGTCGCGCCCGCGACGACGGTCGCGGTCGGCCGGTCCCTGAGCAGCCGGAGCGCGTCCGCCAGCGCGGCCGGGCGGAGAAACTCACCGTCGTCATTGCGTACGAGCGTCTGCCGGGCCGGTGTCGCCGGCGCCTCCCGGCGACGGGCGAGCGGGTCGTCCCGCTCCGGCGGCCCGAGCGCGTACGCGGCGTCGCGGATCGGCCGGTACCCGGTGCACCGGCACAGGTTGCCGCTGAGCGCGTGCAGGTCGAACCCGTTCGGGCCGTGCTCGTGGTCCGCCGGCGCGCCTTCCGGTTGCGCCTGCCGGCCGGGGCGGTAGAACTCGGCGGCCATGCTGCAGACGAAGCCCGGCGTGCAGTACCCGCACTGGGAGCCGCCCCGGACCGCCATCTCGTACTGGACCGGGTGCAGGCTCTCCGGGCCGCCGAGCCCCTCGGCCGTGACGATCTCCTGGCCGTCGAGCCCGAGCACGGGCAGCAGGCAGGCGTTGACCGCCACCCACTCCGTGGGGCGGTCGAGGCCGGGTCGCGCCACCAGCACGGAGCAGGCCCCGCACTCGCCCTCGCCGCAGCCTTCCTTGCAGCCGGTGAAGCCCTGCGTCCGCAGCCACTCCAGAGCGGTGGTATGTGGCGCGATGTCCCCGAACGCGAATTCCTGGCCGTTAACCCTGATTCCGGCAGCGCCCATATCAGCTCCCGTCAACCGTCTCAACCTACAGCGTTTCCCGAGTCGGGACATGGTTGACGGATGACGCCAGGGCGGCTGGTTATCCATGTGAACAGCCGCCCGAGCCGGTGCCCACCCTACAAGCCGGGCGCCGGGCCCGGTAGACCTCCGTCGCCGGCGGGACCGAAGTAGAGCCCGCCGCAGGCGGCGACCGTTTATCGCTCGACATTGCCGGCCGCCGGGCCTGAGCTGATCGATGTGCCGCACACACTGGTGTTCGCCTCGCTGGCGGCGTTCGGCCTCGCGCTGCTCTCGGCCGTCGCCGGGTTCGGCGGCGGGGTCCTGCTGTTGCCGGTGTTCACCGCCCTGTTCGGGCTGCGTGCCGCCGTGCCGATGCTGACGCTGACCCAGCTGTCCAGCAACGGCTCGCGGGTCTGGCTCAACCGGGGCGAGCTGCGCTGGTCGCTGATCGCCTGGTTCGCGCTGGGTGCGGTGCCCTGCGCGGTCGCCGGCGGGCTACTGCTGGCCCACGCGCCGCCCGCGCCGCTGAAGCGCCTGCTCGGGGCGTTCCTGATCGGTGTGGTGCTCTGGCGGCGGTGGCGACGCCGGCCGCGCCGGCCACCGGACCCGGCCTTCGCCGCCGTCGGTGCCGCCTCCGGGCTGGGCTCGGCCCTGCTGGGCTCGGTCGGCCCGTTGACCGCGCCGTTCTTCCTGGCGGTGGGGCTGACCCGGGCGGCGTACGTCGGCACCGAGGCGGCGAGCGCCCTGGTCATGCACCTGACCAAGATCGGCGCGTACGGGACCGGGGAGCTGATCACCCGGCAGGTTCTGCTCTACGGCCTCGCGCTGACCCCGGCGACCCTGCTCGGCGCCGGTGCCGGGAAGAGGATCGTCGCTCGGATCAGCGACCGTGTCTTCGTCCTGCTCGTGGAGGCCGGCCTGGTCGTCGCGGGCGCGTTGTTCCTGATCGGCCGCTGACGGAGAATGACCGCTGGAGGTGCCGCGTGAGCTACATCAAGAGTGTGACCTTCGACTGCCGCGACGCGCTCGTGGTGGCTCGCTTCTGGGCGGGCGCGCTCGGCGGGGAGCTGGACGAGGACTCCACCTCCGACAAGGCGTTCGTGGAGGCACCGGGCTGGGGCGGGCCCGATCTGTGGTTCCAGCGGGTGCCCGAGGACAAGACCGCCAAGCTGAGGATGCACTTCGATCTCCGCGCGGCCGGCGGCCTGCCGGCCGAGGTCGAACGCCTCCAAGCTCTCGGTGCGACGGTCGCACACGACCAGGGCGACCTGGTCGTGATGCGCGACCCGGAGGGCAACGAGTTCTGCGTGGAGGACTGAGCATCCGCGGAGTCAGGGACGGCGCTCGCGGCTGATGCCCGCGCCGTCCTCGTTCGAGGCGAACCAGGTGGCGAGCAGCGCGAGGCCGTCGCCGGAGGCGGTACCCGCCTCCGCGGTGTAGATCACGATCGTCGCGTCCTCACCCGGCAGGTCGAGCAGCTCGTGGTCGAGTTCCAGCTCGCCGACGACGGGGTGCCGGAACCGTTTGCTTCCGTGCCGGTGCACGTAGACGTCGTGGGCGGCCCACCAGGTGCGGAAGGCCTCGCTGCGCATCGACAGCTCGCCGATGAGGTTCATCAGCCGATGGTCGTCCGGGTGCCGGGCGGCGGCGATGCGCAGCGCGCCGACGGCCGAGCGCGCCACCTGCTGCCAGTCGGCGAAGAACGCCTGGGCGTTCGGGTCGAGGAAGATGAACCGCATCGTGTTCACCGGCCGGTCCGGGCCGGCGAACATGGGGGCGTAGAGGGCCTCGCCGAGCGGGTTGGCCTCGAGGATGTCGAAGCGGTGATTGCGCAGCAGCGCGGGAGCGGCGGTCATCGAGTCCAGCACGCGGCGGATCGCGGGCCGGACCTCCGGCGCGCTGTCGCGGCGGTGGGTGTGCGCCGGCGCGTGGCCGGCGGCGCGGGCCAGGTGGTACAGATGCGACGTCTCGGTCTCGTCGAGCTGCAGCGCCCGGGCGACGGCCGCCAGGACGCTCTCGGAGGCACCGGCGAGGTTGCCGCGTTCGAGTCGGGTGTAGTACTCCACGCTGACTCCGGCCAGCGCGGCGACCTCGCCGCGCCGAAGCCCGGCAACCCGGCGGCCACCGTACGCGGGGATGCCCGCCTGCTCGGGGCTGATCTTCGCCCGGCGTGAGGTGAGGAACGCGCGGACCTCGCTGCGGTTGTCCATGCACCCAGGCTAGGACGCCGCCCTGCCGGCGGTCGCCGGTCGCCCGGTCGCCCGGTCGTAGTCGAGCAGGCCCGGGGTTGGCTGTCACCAGCCGTCGGGATTGCGGCACGACTCCCGGGAGATGCCCGAGCCGGTGTCCGGGTAGCCGCCGAACCGCTCGTCATGCAGGTGGGCGAAGAAGTAGCACATCGTCTCGCACTCCGCGTCCATCACCGCCATCGCGGGGTCGGCGTCCACCGCATCGTAGAACTCCCGGCCCGCCGCGACGATGAAGCCGCGGCAGTACAGGAAGCCGTCGTCCGAGCCGTCGGTCCGCTCGTGGATCTCCTCCCGGTCGATGTCGTACAGCCCCGAGGGAGAGCCTCGTCGTCAGGGCGAGCGTAGGGCGGTGCCGGCGTCTTCGCGGCCGAGCATCCGCCGGGCCTGACGGCGTGGTGACAGCGGATAACATCCGTCGGATGGTGCACACGAACGGCCGGACCGTCGCGCCGCCCCGGCGCCGGCGTCCGGGAGGCCTCGATGGCTGACGCCGACGACGTCCGGCGTCTGGCGCTCGCGCTCCCCCACGTGGCCGAGATCGACAGCGACGGCTTCGACTTCCGGGTCGCCGGCAAGGGATTCGTCTGGTCCTACCCCGAGCGCAGGCCGGGCAGGCCACGCCTGATCCGGACCGACATCGCGGTGCTGTACGTCGGCGACGAGGCGGAGAAGCAGGCGCTGCTCCTCGGCGAGCCCGGTCTCTTCTTCACCACGCACGCCTACGACGGGTTGCCCCTGGTCATGCTGAGGCTGGCGCGGGTGGACGCCGATCGCCTCGGTGAACTGGTCACCGACGCGTGGCGCATGCGCGCGCCGGACGCGATCGTCGCCGACCTCGACGGCCCGCCGGGACCGGGCTCCGTCATCCCCGGATGATTTGAGGTGCGCCGAAGTCCTGGTTGTCGATCAGGATGCCGGCGCGCCGCTGCGGCGAACAGGCGCGGAAGTAGTGGCGCTGCGCCTCGACATAGCGTCGCATGCCGGGGTGCTCGGGGTCGGGGTTCGTGCCGTCGCGAAGCGCCATCCGCTTCGCCGTCACGCCGAACGGGACGTCGAGGAACACCGACAGGTCCCAGGCCTCGACGATCTCGTCCCGGTGCAGGAACAGCCCGTCGACGATCAGTACCGTCCCGGCCGGCGAGGTGCGCGGTCGCGGGTCGAGCATCGCGTCGGTGGCGAGGTCGTGCGCGGCCGGCCGGTACCGCCGGGAGCCGCCCGGCGCGAACGGCTCCAGGACGTCGGCGCGGAAACGCGGGTAGTCGAACGAGTCCCGCCAGAAGCCCTCGGGGGATTCGCGCCCCAGCCGGTAGCGCACCTCCCGCGGATTGTGGAAGTCGTCGAGCGACACCCGCACGACGGTACGCCCGAGCGAGCGCACCGCCGCGGCGAGTTCGTCGGCGAACGTGCTCTTGCCGGATCCGTCCGGGCCGTCGACGGCGACCCGGGGGCAGGTACCACCGTCGGACGCGGGAATCCGGCGCGCGATGTGGCCGATGACCTCGCGCCGCCGCACAGAACCGATCATCGGGCGAGTGTGCCAAACGGCGGGGCGGTGCGGTTTCATGATCCACGCCTTCCTCGTGGGCAGGCCGGAGACCACCGGCGGCGCGTTCATCCTCCGGATGCTGACCGCCGTGCTGCGCGCCCGGCGGCTGTGAGGCGCCGCGCCGATCTTCGGGCGATGGCGTGCTGGAGTGCCACCAGCGGCAGCACACCCACGGGGTACCAGGCCAGGTCGGCAGCGTCGAACTGCACGCCAAGGGCCAGCCGGGCGAGCAGGCTGCGCTCGGACAGCTCCGCCGGCACGCCGGTCAGTTGCGAGAGTTCGACGAGCCAGCAGAAGGCGATCGCCGCCGCCCCCGCCGCCCAGGCGCCGGCGGCGGGGACCACGAGGAACACACCCGCGTAGATCATGGATGCGTACAGCACGGTTCCCGAGTACTGCGCGAGGGCGCCGGAGCTGTCCAGGACTCCGCCGCCGGCCGCCACCCGGATCCCGAGCGCCACCGCCAGGAAGCCGCCCGCGGCGAAGACCGCCACCAGCCGCACCCGCCACGCCCAACCCGCCACGCGGCGACGGTAGGGCACGCGATCAAGTGCGGGGCTCGCGCCTGGCCTCGATGAGCGTGCGGGTGGAGTGTGCACGGTAGGAGCCGTGTTCGCGGATGTGCGCGTCGAGTCGCTCGAGGGCTTCCCGGTAGCGGTCGACGGAGAAGTCGGGCACCCACCAGACGCACTTGCGCAGCAGGTAGACGACCGCGCCGATGTCGAGGAACTCCATCCGGCAACGCGCGGTGCGCAGGTCGACGACCCGTAGGCCCGCCGACCGGGCCGCCGCGGCCTCACGCCCGGGATCGCGGCCCAGTCGATTCCGCGGCAGCGGACCGGTGAACCACTCGATCAGTTCGAACGCCGACGCGGGCCCGACGTGCTGGGCGAGGTACGTGCCGCCGTCGACCAGCACCCGGGCGATCTCGCGCCAGTCGGGGCTCACCGGGTGGCGGCTGCTCACCAGCTCGAAGGCGGCGTCCGGCAGCGGCAGGGGCCCGCCCTGCTCGACCGGCACGACCCGCACGCCGCGGGCCGACAACAGGCGACGGGCGCGTGCGACGTTCGGAGGCCATCCCTCGGTGACGACCATCGCCGGCGGCAGGCGCGGAGCCTCGGCGATGATCTCGCCGCCCCCGGTGTCGATGTCCAGGGCCGAGCCGGCAGCGGCCAGGCGGGCCGCGAGCAGTCGCGAGTATCCCCAGGGTGGCCGGTCCTCGGTCGCCCGCCCGTCGAGCCAGCCGAAGTCCCACCCGGACACGTCCGCCGCTGCCGCCTCGTCGACGAGATCATCGAACGTACGCATGCCGACATCGTCGCAATCGCGTCAGCCCGCATTCCTGACATCACCGCACGGCCCAAATCAGTTAACAAACCTATGCTTTTCTGGAGGCGAGGGATTCGGGCCCGCGAGGGGCCACACAAGGGACTTTTGGGGAGCACCGCCATGCCCGCGTCCGCCGCGCTCGACGCGCCGCCGGTCAGCAACGCCGTCGACACTCCTGCACCGTCGCTACCGTCCCCGCCGGGCGACACCGAGCTGTACGCATACTTCGGCCCGCAGCGCCGGTGGGTGCTGTTGTGCGTGTCGCTCTCGTACACCTTCACGGCGGTCACGCTCTTCTGTTTCGCGCTGCGGCAACCCGCGCTGTGGGTCTTCCTGATCGTGCTGGCGCTCAACGCCGCCGGCTGGCTGCTGTCCTGCGTGGACGGTCAGCGTCAGCGCCGGATCACCCGCGACTCGCACGAGCTGCTCCTGCGGGCGTGGCGACCGGCCGTCGCGCCGGGCGTCGACGTGTTCCTGCCCACCTGCGGCGAGCCGATCACGGTGCTGCGCAACGCGTACGAGCACGTGGCGCGGTTGCGGTGGGGCGGGGCGCTGCGGTTCTGGGTGCTCGACGACGCCGCCCGTCCCGAGGTCCGGATGCTCGCGGGCGAGTACGGGTTCACCTACCGCACCCGGCCCGACCGGGGGCGCCTGAGGAAGGCCGGCAACCTCAACGACGCCCTGGCGCTCAGCGACGGCGAGCTGATCGCGATCCTCGACGCGGACTTCTGCCCGCGCCCGGACTTCCTGCGGCACCTGGTGCCCTACCTGGAGGCGCCCGACATCGGCATCGTGCAGAGCCCGCAGTGCTTCGACACCGACCCGGCGATGCCGTGGTTGCAGCGGGCCGCCGGCTCGGCACAGGAGTGGTTCTTCCGCTGGCTGCAGCCGTCGCGCGACGCCGACGACGCGGCCATCTGCTGCGGCAGCAACGCCGTATACCGCCGGTCGGCGCTGCTGCGCATCGGCGGGTTCGCGCGCCTCGACCACAGCGAGGACCTGTACACCGGGCTGGCGATGCTGCGCGCCGGGTACCGCACCCGCTACGTACCCGTCCTGGTCGCCAAGGGACTGTCCCCCGACACGCTGCCCGCGTTCGTCAACCAGCAGTACCGGTGGGCGATGGGCAACCTGCACCTGCTCGTCGACCGCGGTTTCCGCGGCATGCCGGCGCCGTGGCGGCTGCGGCTGGCGTACGGCAACGGCGTGCTCGGCTACCTGCTGGCGGCGGTGAACGTCTTCGCGGCGCCGCTGCCGCCGCTGGTGATGATGTTCTTCTTCCCGGCCGAGATCCGGCCCTGGCACGTGCTGCCGCTGCTCGCGCCGCTGTGGGTCTGGCTGGTGCTGATGCCCTCGGTCTCGGCGACCCGGTGGCGGATGGAGGTCATCCGCGCACACCTGATGATGAGTTTCGCCGGCACGCTCGCGCTGCTGCACACCCTGCGGCACCGGTCGGCGGCGTGGGTGCCGACCGGTGCCGGCGGCGGGCGTTCACCGCTGGCCCGTACCGTCGGCCGGGTCGCACTCTGCTGGCTGGCCGCCACCACGGTCGCCACCTGGTGCGGCGTCGCCTACGACGTGGAGCGGTACGGCTGGGCGCAGCACTGGGGCGTCGCGGGCTACGCCGCGCTCACCTCGTACCTGACCGTGCCGCTGATCGCCGCGCTCTGGCGGGGTGAGGCCCGATGAGGGACATCGGCGCCGACCGGATCGGCTGGCCGGAGGCCTCGGCCCTGACCGCCGTACTCGCGCTGATCGCCCTGGTCGCCTCCGGCTGGGTGGACGCGATGCTGCCCTGGGCCCGGTGACGCCGGCCATGGCGCTGACCGCCGTACCGGCTCCGGTCGCGCCCGGTGCCCCGGCGGCGCTCGCGTACCGGCTGAACTTCCGGCCCGACATCGAGGGCCTGCGGGCCGTCGCGATCCTCACCGTGCTGAGCTTCCACGCGGGCGTGCCGTTCTTCGCCGGCGGATACGTCGGCGTGGACGTCTTCTTCGTCGTCTCCGGCTTTCTCATCACGGGCCTGCTGCTGGCCCGCGTCACGGCGCACGGCACCTTCTCGCTGGCCGACTTCTACGCCCGGCGGGCCCGGCGCATCCTGCCGGCGGCCGGCGTGGTGCTCGCGGCGACGGCGGCCGCCTGCTGGTTCCTGCTGCCGCCGCTGGGCCGCGCCGACGTCGCGTACGACCTGATCTTCGCCGCCGTCAGCGCGGCGAATTGGCGGTTCGTCGCGGACCGGACCGACTACCTGGCCGCACACGCCGAGCCCAGCCCGGTGCTGCACTTCTGGTCGCTTGCGGTGGAGGAGCAGTTCTACCTCGGGTGGGCTCCGCTGGTGCTGCTGATCGCGGTGCTGGCCCGCCGGTGTGGCCGGGCCGCGCTGCCGGGGATCGCGATCGCGGTGTGCGTGGTGACCGCCGGCTCGTTCGCGCTGAGCCTGCGCTGGACCGCGGCGTCGGCGCCGCTGGCGTACCTGGGGTCGCCGTCGCGGGCGTGGCAGTTCGGGGTCGGCGCGGCCGCCGCCCTTGCGGCGCCGTACCTGGCCCGGATGCTGTCGGGCCGCGGCGCGGCCGGTGCGCGGGCGGTGATCGGCTGGGCCGGGCTCGCGGCGATCGGGTGGGCGACGGCGACGTTCGACGGGCTCACCGGGTACCCCGGCACGGCGGCGCTGGTCCCGACGCTCGGTGCCGCCGCGATCGTGCTCGCCGGCCACCGGGCCGACGACCGCTCGCCGTCGGGCGCGGAGGCGGGCCGGCTGCTCGCCACCTCGCCGGCGCGGACGGTCGGGCGGCTCTCCTACGCCTGGTACCTGTGGCACTGGCCGGTGCTCGTGCTGGCGCAGGCCCGCCTCGGCGAGCTGGACCCGCCCGCGCGCCTGGCCCTGGTCGTGGCGGCGGGCCTGGCCGCCGCGCTGACCACGCGGCTGGTCGAACGCCCGCTGCGGTTCTCGCTGGTGGTCGCCGCCCGGCCGCGCCGGGGCCTCGCCGTCGGCGCCACCTCGGTCGCCGTCCCGCTGGTCGCGGCGCTGCTGCTGGGCAGCGGGGCGATCCGCGGGCTGGAGGCGGACGCGCGGAGGTCCGCGGGTCCCGCTCCCCCCGGCGCGGCGAGCGGGCCGTGGCTGCTGGCCGCGCCCGGGCCGGCCGGGCAGGCGGGACCGGTGCGCCCGGCACCGGCCCGGGCCCGCGTCGACTACCCGCCGATCGCGGGTTGCGAGGTCCCGCCGCAGGCCACGACCAGCCCCGCGTGCCGGTACGGCCCGCCCGGCGCGCGCGACCGGATCGTGCTGATCGGCGACTCGCACGCCGGGCAGTGGTTCGCCGGGGTGTTCGCGCTGGCGTCGCGTCGTGGCTGGGCGGTGGAGGTGCTGGTCAAGCAGGGTTGCCCGCTGCCCCGGCTGACCGTGCGCAGCCCGCAGCTCGGCCGCGCATACACCGAGTGCGACGTCTGGCGCCGGCATGCGCTCGCCCGGCTCGCCGCCGGGCCGCGGCCCCGCCTGATCGTCGCGGCCAGCCTCAACCGGTACCCGGCCGGCGCCCGCGCGCTGGGGCGCGGCTGGGACGACACGCTGGACCGGCTCGTCGCGACGGGCGCGCCGGTCGCGTACCTGCGGGACACCCCGACCCTGGGCCGGGACGTGCCCACGTGCGTGTCGGGCGCGCTGGAGTCCTGGCGCCGGTGCAGCGTCGCGCGGGAGGCGGCGCTGCCGCGCGACGCGCTGGCCGAGCGGCTCGCGCGCGGCCGCCGGCCGGGTGTGTCGGTCGTCGACGTGACCGGCGCGCTCTGCCCGAGCGGGCCGCGCTGCCCGGCCGTACGCGAGGGGGTGCTGCTCTACCGCGACGGCGCCCACCTCACCAGCACCGCCGCCGCGGTGCTGGCGCCGCGCGTGGAACTCGAGCTGGAACGGCTCGGGCTGCTGCGACCGTTCCCTCCCCGTTGACCGACCGGTCGGTCGATGGCTACGGTCCAGGCGAATCAGCGCGCCGCTCCGCGACGCCCCGGCCGGCTTTCCGCCCGGTCGTCATCTGGTGACCGGAGGCCGGGATCCGCATGAACCGAGGTGATCGCCCGGCCGACCGGACGACAGTGCGTACCTCCGCCGGGCCGGTCGTCGTGCACCGCAGCGGCGCCGGACCGGCCGTCGTGCTCCTGCACGCCAACCCCGGCGACAGCCGGGACTTCGCGGCCGTCCTGCCCGCCCTTTCGGCGCTGTTCACCGTGTACGGCGTGGACTGGCCCGGCTACGGCGAATCGCCCCCGCCGCGGCCGCCGTCGTCGGCGACCGCCATGGGATACGCCGGCCTCGTCCCGGAGTTGCTCGACGCGCTGGGCATCGACGATGCGGCATTCATCGGCAACAGCGTCGGCGGGTATTGCGCCGTCAGGTTCGCGCTGGAGCACCCCGGGCGGGCCCGGGCCCTCGTGCTGGTCAACAGCGGCGGTTTCACCCGCCCGACGCCGCCGAACAGGGCGTTCGTCCGGCTCAAGGGCACCGAGACGGTCACCCGGCTGCTCGCCGGCCGGCTCAGCCGCCTGTACCTGCGTCGCCGGAACCGGACCGTCGCCGAGATGCTGGCCCGCGACGCGGCACGCCGCGACGACCCCGCGGCGATCGCCGTCGAGGCCGCGATCTGGCGCAGCTTCAACAACCCCGCGCACGACCTGCGGGCGGCCGCCGGCGGCCTCACCGTCGCGACCCTGCTCGCGTGGGGAACCGGTGACCCGCTTGTCGGCCTCGACGGTCGCCGGGCCCGCCGCCTGCTCCCGCACGCCGCCTGGTGCCCCCTGCGGACCGGGCACGCGCCGTACGCCGAGGCGCCCGAAAGCTTCCTCGCCGTCACGCTGCCGTTCCTGCGCGAGCACTCCCGGGGGCACGGCGTAACCGAGAACACACCCTGACCGGGGCCTTCAGGTCGGAAAACCGCGCGAGATTGTCGTACGCAACCGGCAGAGTGTCAGGGGTGACAACGCATACCGGTCCTGACCTTCGGGCCCAACCCGACGGTGCACCCGCGCCCGCCATGGCCGCCGCCCCCGTCGAGCTGCGCCGGTGGCTCCCCCAATATCTGGCGCTCGCCGCGATCTGGGGCACCAGCTTCCTGTTCATCAAGGTCGGCGTCCGCGAGCTGCACCCGCTGTGGCTCACCTTCGGCCGGGTCGCCGCGGGCGTGCTGATCCTGCTGGTGGTGCTCGCGGTCACCCGGGACCGGCTGCCGAGGGATGCGCGGCTGTGGGGACACCTGGCGGTGGTCGCGCTGCTCGGCGTGGTGCTGCCCTTCACCCTGTTCGGCTTCGGCGAGCAGCGGGTGTCGTCGGTGCTGGCCGGCATCTGGAACGCGGCCACGCCGCTGGTCGCGCTGCCGCTGGCGGTGCTGCTGTTCCGCACCGAGCGGATCACCGCCCGCCGGGCGGCCGGTCTCGGCATCGGGTTCGCCGGCGTGCTGGTGGTGCTCGGCGTCTGGCGCGGCGTCGGGGGTGCCCAGCTCACGGGGCAGCTCATGTGCTTCGGCGCGGCGATGTGCTACGCCGTCGCGATTCCGTACCAGAAGAAGTTCATCGCCGGGCGCGCCGGCAGCGGCGTCTCCATGGCCGCGGCCCAACTGCTGGCCGCGCTGGCCATGCTCGCCGTGGCGGCGCCGCTGCTGGCCGGCCCGCCGCCGGACCCGGCCGGGCTCTCCACCGACGTGCTGCTCTGCGTGCTGGCCCTCGGCGCCCTCGGCACCGGCATCGCGTTCGTGCTCAACCTCGGTGTGATCCGGGTGGCCGGCGCCAGCACGTCGACGTCGGTGACCTATCTGATGCCGGTGGTCGCCACCCTGGTCGGCGTCCTGGTCCTGCACGAGCACCTGCACTGGAACCAGCCGACCGGCGCGGTGATCGTGCTGGCCGGCGTCGCGGTCTCCCAGGGCCTGCGGCTCCGCCGGTCCCGTCCGGCCCTGACATCCCAGCCCATTCCCCCGCAACCGGGCCACGGACGAACAGACGAATAGCGCAGACGACTACCTTCCGGTAACACCCGTGGGTAACGTGGCGCTTGCGAGACCCCGGCGGGGATGAGCATCTTCACGGGGATGTGCTAGCCGTTCCCAGGTCAAAGGGGTAAACCGTGACCAAGCCGGCCGACGTCTCGGAGAAGCAGGCGCGACAGGTAGCCGAGGCCGCTCGCCAGTCCGAGTGGCGCAAGCCGAGCTTCGGCAAGGAACTGTTCCTCGGGCGGTTCCAGCTCGATCTGATCGATCCGTGGCCCGGCGTGGCGCCCGCCCCCGATGCGGACGACTACATCGCGAAGCTGGAGGCCTACCTCCGCTCGGACGTGGACGGGGCGCGCATCGAGCGGGAGGCCCGGATCCCCGACGAGGTCTTCCACGGCCTGGCCCGGCTCGGGGCGTTCGGCATGAAGATCGACAAGGAGTACGGCGGCCTCGGGCTCTCCAACCTGCACTACTGCAAGGCGCTCACGCTCATCGGCTCGGTGAGCCCCGCCCTGGGCGCGCTCCTGTCGGCGCACCAGTCGATCGGCGTGCCGCAGCCACTCAAGATCTTCGGCACCGCCGAGCAGAAGAAGGCGTTCCTGCCCCGGCTGGCCGCCGGCGAGGTGTCCGCGTTCCTGCTCACGGAGCCGGACGTCGGTTCCGACCCGGCGCGCCTCGGCACCGTCGCCCAGCCGGTCGAGGGCGGCTACCGGCTCAACGGGGTGAAGCTGTGGGCCACCAACGGCACGATGGCGACCCTGCTGGTCGTGATGGCCCGGGTGCCGGACCGGGGCATCACCGCGTTCGTGGTGGAGGGCGACGCGCCCGGGATCACGGTGGAGCGGCGCAACGAGTTCCTCGGCCTGCGCGGGCTGGAGAACAGCGTGACCCGGTTCCACGACGTGTTCGTGCCGGAGGAGAACGTCATCGGCGGCCTCGGCAAGGGTCTCAAGATCGCGTTGACCACGCTCAACACCGGCCGGTTGTCGCTGCCCGCGATGTGCATAGGCGCGGCCAAGTGGTCGCTCAACATCGCCCGGGAGTGGTCCGCGGAACGGGTGCAGTGGGGCCGCCAGGTCGGGCAGCACGAGGCCGTGGCCAAGAAGATCGCATTCATCGCCGCCACGACTTACGCGATGGAATCCATGTTGGATCTCTGCTGCACGATCGCCGACGACGACCGCAACGACATCCGCATCGAAGCCGCCCTGATCAAGCTCTTCGCCAGCGAGATGGCCTGGCAGGTCGCCGACGAGCTGATCCAGATCCGCGGCGGCCGGGGCTACGAGACGGCGCAGTCGCAGGCCGCCCGCGGCGAACGCGCGGTCGAGGCCGAGCAGATCCTCCGCGACCTGCGGATCAACCGCATCTTCGAGGGCTCCACCGAGATCATGCACCTGCTCATCGCCCGCGAGGCGGTCGACGCGCACCTCTCCGTCGCCGGCGACATCATCGACCCGGACGCCGGGGCCGGCCGGAAGGTGAACGCCGGGGCGCGGGCCGGCGCCTTCTACGCGCGGTGGCTGCCGACCCTGACCGTCGGCCGCGGCCAGTTGCCGGCCGGATACGGCGAGTTCGGTCCCCTCGCCGCGCACCTGAGGTACGTCGAGCGGTCGTCCCGCAAGCTCGCCCGGTCGGTCTTCTACGCGATGTCGCGCTGGCAGGGCAAGCTGGAGCGCAAGCACGGCTTCCTCGGCCGCATCGTCGACATCGGAGCCGAACTCTTCGCGATGTCAGCGGTGTGCGTGCGCGCTCAAGGGGAGCGGCAGCTGCATCCCGAGGGTGTAGAGCTGGCACATGTCTTCTGCCGGCAGGCGCGGCTGCGGGCCGAGGCGCTCTTCACCGCCCTCTGGGACAACACCGACTCGCCGGACGTCGAGGTGGCCCGGCGCGTGCTGGACGGTCGCTACGCCTTCCTGGAGGAGGGCATCGTCCTCGCGCCGCAGGACGGGGACTGGGTGTCCACGTGGCAACCCGGCCCGGCAACGGCGGACGACGTGCGCCGGCGGATACCGCCGGCCTGACCCGTCCGGTCACGGCGGCGTTACGGGGGTTAGCCCCACCCCGGTTGGGGGGATCGCCGGATGGAGGCACATCGAAGGGCTTCGTACGGTCAGGGCTCCTGGTTCGCCCGGATCCCTTGGAGGAGCCCGACATGCGAGAACACCTTGCCCGGTGCGGCCTGGCCGTCACCCTGGCAGCGACCCTGGTCGCCGGCGCCGCGGTGCCGGCAACGGCCGGAGCGACCCGCGACGACCGGCGGCTGCAGGTCGCGGTCGACGACCTGCACGACCTCGGCATCACCGGGGTGCAGGGCCTCGTCCGGGTCGGCGGCGACACCACCCGCGCGCGGGCCGGCGTCGGCGACCTCGAGCGGGGCACCCCGGTGCCGCTCGACGGCCACTTCCGGATGGGCAGCAACACCAAGACGTTCGTGTCCGTCGTCGTCCTGCAACTCGTCGGCGAGGGCCGGCTGTCGCTCGACGACACCGTCGAACGGTGGCTGCCGGGGACCGTCGCGGGCAACGGCAACGACGGCCGCCGGATCACCGTCCGCAACCTGCTGCAGCACACCAGCGGCCTCTACAACTACACCAGGGACATCGCGGCGCTCGGCTCCCGCGAGGCCTATCTGGCGCACCGGTTCGACCACTACGACGCCGAGGATCTCGTGGCCCTGGCGACCAAGCACGAACCCGACTTCGCGCCCGGCACCCGATGGGACTACTCCAACACCAACTACATCCTCGCCGGAATGATCATCGAGCGGGTGACCGGCCGGTCATGGGCCACCGAGGTACGCGCCCGCGTCCTCCGGCCGCTCGGGCTGCGGCGGACATCGGAGCCGGGCGACCGGCCGTCCCTGCCGGCACCGTACGCCAAGGGCTACCAGCAGTGGGCACCCGGCGGTGCGCTGACCGACACCACCCTGTTCAACCCGACCGTCGCCGACGCGGCCGGCAGTCTGATCACGACGCCGACCGACCTGGCCCGTTTCTGGCAGGCGCTGCAAGACGGTCACCTGCTCAAGCCGCGGCAGCTGGCGCAGCTGCACGAGACGGTGCTCGCCGATACGTTCCAGGACTTCATCCCGGGCGCGCGGTACGGCCTCGGCATCATGTTCATCCCGAACCGGTGCGGCGGCTACTGGTCGCACGGCGGCGACGTGCTCGGCATGAGCACCGCCAACGCAGTCAGCACGGACGGCGACCGCGTGGCGGTGCTGTCCCTGTCCACGCAACTCGCCGACGAGGAAGCGGCCCGCGCGGTGTACGGGCGCACCTTCCGGCTCATGGACGACGTGATCTGCGGATCCGCTTAGGGGATCCGACAGGTCTTGTGGGTGCTGCCTACTGTCCCTGACATGACCGACGAGAACGACAGGAAGCCGCGGAGGTTGGACACCTTCGGCGTCATCGGCCTGATCCTGATCCTGGCGTGGCTGGTGTTCCTGGGCTATGTCGCCGCAACGTCGCCGGACGTCCCCATGTGCGGAACCGGCCAGGACCTCCACCCCTGCCCCTGACGACGCCGTCACGGGCGGGGGTGGCGGATCCGCGGCATCCCGCCGCCGACTCCGAGCGGTCAGTCGCAGGTCGCCAGGTCCAGGCGGTAGAGCACGCTGCGGTGGGTCGGCCGGTAGCCGAGGGACTCGTTGGTCCGGCGCATCGCCGCGTTGCTGTCCGCGGTGTCCGCGAGCAGCCCGGCGAGCCGGGGGAAGCGGACGCGGGCCCGGCCGATCGCGTCGGCCTTCATCCACCGGGCCAGGCCGCGACCGCGGTGCTCGGGCAGCACCCCGGTGCCGTAGTGCTGGCCGTCGCCGGTGCCGTCGCCCGGCACCACGAGCTCGGTGAAGCCGGCGATCTCGCCGTCCGCGGCCACCGCCGCGACGGTGAACAGCGTCTCGCCGCGCCTCGCGACCGCCTCGGCGACCGCGTGCAGCCGCTCGACGTTCCACGGCTGCGGGACCGTACCCGCGTCGTCCATCGGCATGTCGTCCATCGCCCGGCGGGACCGGGCGAACGTCTCCGCGAGGTCGTCCGGCACGGTGCCTTCCCACTGGACCAGCCGGTAGCCCGGCACCGGGTCGGCGACCGGCTCGGCGCCGGTCAGATCCAACCGGGTGTACGTGAGCGCCAGAACCCGCCGCAGCCCGCGCGCCGCGCAGAACAGGTCCCCCGCCGAGTCCTCCGCGACCGCCTCGGTGAGCACGCCGCGCAGCCCGAGCTCGCCGGCCGCGCCGGTGACCGTCTCGAGCAGCCGCGTGCCGACGCCGACCCGCCGTTCGGCCGGATGTACGTGCAGCTCCACCTCGCCCGAGTCGCCGACGGCGGGCACCCGCAGGAAGGCCGCGCCGAGCGGCCGCCCGTCGGCACCGGCCGCCAGCCAGGCCAGCCGGTAGCTCGACGCGCTGCGGTTCGGGTCGGTCAACGGCGTGATGCGCAGGGTCATCCGGCCATTCTCCCGGAACCGCCGTCGGTCTGGAGACGGTCGGCCGCGCCGGTCATCCGCCGGTGATCGACCAGTGCCACGGCTCGGACGGCAGGTTCACGAACCCGTACTTGCGGGCGTTCGCCGACAGCCACTTGAACCCGGCGCTCTTCGCGGTGAGCGACCGCCCGCCGGACGTGACATCGACGGCCAGGCCGAGTTCGTGCAGCGACCGGCCCGGAATCGCCGTCGGCACCCGGCACGACGAGGCCGGCGCGGTCCAGACGTCGGGGCAGCCGTTGATCTTCCGCAGCTCGATCTGCCGCTGCTTGGTCCGGAACCCGCCACCCGACAGCGCGATCCCGTCGGCCTTCGCGTCGCTGAGCATCCGGCGGAACGCGAACGCGACGCTCTTGTGCACGGTGACGCCGTTGACGGAGGTGGTGTCGGCGACGACGAACTTGCCACGGACGTCGTTGACGACGTCCCGGCTGGTCGCGGCGGCCTTGGCGGCCAACTCGGTGGACTTGTCGAGCTCGATGAGCTTCCGCTGGTTCGTCTGGACCGCAGCCTTGGAGGTCTGCCACGCGGCGATCGCCTTGTCCACGTCGACGGTGGCGGTCCGGGCGGTGGCCTGCGCCGCCTTCAGCGCCGCGGCCGCGGTGCGCGCCTCGCCCCTGCGGGCGGCCGCCGTCTTCGCCGCGGCCGTGACCGACTTCTTCGCCGCGGCCACCGCGGCGCCGCTGCGCGGCCGCCGCTGCGACGCCACGGTCAGCTTGTTCCTCGCGCTTGTCAGGTTCTCCCTGGCGACCGCATACCGGGTACGGGTGCGCGTGTCGGCGGCGACGGCCTTCGTCACGTCGGTCTGCGCGGCGCCGTGCGCCGCCTTGCGGGCGGTGACCAGGTCGGCCCGGTTCGCGAGGGTGGCACGCTGGGAGGCGAGCTTCTTGCGGAGCGCGACGTACTCCGGGCCCGGCGTGAGGCTGTGGTACATCAGCGACGACCACCGCGTCGCCGCGGCCGGCACCTGTGCCGAAGCCGGGCTGGGCAGGCCGGCGACCGTCAGGCTCACAGCGAGAGCCGCGATGACCGCCACGGTGGTGTGCCGCCGGGATCGGGCGCGGATCTGCTGATCGGGTCGTGATTCCGGTCGTGTCGTCATCGGGCGTGCGCTCCTCGGCCTGAACGGTCAGGACGGGGCAGCTGGCAGTCACCGGAAGGTCAATGCCGACGCCGGTCCGCCCGGGAGCATGCCGTCACCGGGAGGAACGTTGAGCCCCGAGGTTGTCCAGTCGAGTCTCTTGACCGAAGGGTGCAGCCCCGGCACAGCGCCGGAGCGGACAGGTTGCCAAACCGGCGAACGCGAGTGCGAGCGGGCCTGGGAGCCGGACGGCGGCTGGTGAGCGCATCGGGACCGTCGCCACGCACCGCGGCGCGATCGTGCGTCATGGCGATTCCGGCGACCAGCCCTGTTCGGCAAGCCGCTGACCGACGGCGGTGGCGATGGCCCGGGACCTGGCCGCTCCCTCGGCGTCGGACATGCGCTCGTCGACGTCTGCCCAGCAGTTCAGAGCGAACACGACCAACTTCCATTGAAGGCCGGTAAGGGTCATCGTCGCCGTCTGTCCAGGGGCCGGCCAGGTTCGGAAGCCCTCGCCGTCATGCGGCCACCCCGGAATCTGGTCCCAACCCGCCTGGCGAATGCTGTTACCCAGCCGGGCCACCCTCGGCGGTTTCCTGGCCGATCTCTTCGCCGCGACATCCCAACCCGGCACGCTGTCCGGCACAGCACCGTCGATGGCCGACTGGACGTGGTTGTCCATCGTCCCGTCGATGAGCAGCCAGTCGCTGATCAGTATCCGGACCGGGTACTCCGCCTGCTCCGAGGTAGCCGTCATGCTCCGATCATGGATCACGGGTACGACATTCTGAGGCGCGCGCTCGGCCGGCCGAATCGTCGTCCTTCTCAGGCGGCTGCCAGCGTGGCGACTCCCGGCCCGTCGAGTTCGTCCAGCGCCACCCGCCGCCCGGACACGGCGAGGAGCAGTGCGAGCGCGGTTCCGCTCGCCTGCGGACCGTCTCCGATCGAGAGGCCGGCGTCCGATGCCCTCAGCTGGAGGCGGGCCGCCAGCTCCTTGGCTCCGCCGAACGACGCCGGGGTACGTACCTGCAGGCGAAGCGCTCTGACCACGGCCTCCTGCGGATACGTGCGGGTGAGGCCCAACGGCCGACGGATGTCCTCACCGTGCACGACCTCCTCGACGAGCCGGCTGTCGAGGGGCGCGGGAGGGGTGGACCTGCGCGACGCCACCTGACGAAGTCGCTCCAACGTCTCCTGCGGTGAGGCGCCGCGTTCGCGCTGCACGCCGCGTGCGTTCTGAAGGTCGAAGTCGAACCGCGCCCGGACGAGGCCCGCCACGAAACCGAGGCGGGTGGTCCGGGCCGAGTCGACCAGGTGGGCGACGACGTCGTGAACGGTCCACCCCTCGCACAGCGACCGCTGCTCCCACCGCTCGTCGGCGAGCCGCGTCAGGTCATCGATCAGCGCCGCACGCTCCGCGTGCACCATCGACCAGACGTCGTCCTTCACGGTTTCTCCCTCGGTCGACCACACGCGGAACCCATCACGAACGGTATAGCTGTTCGATTGCCCTGCGGACGAACGGGATGGCCTCGCGTGGGTGATGAGCCGCGGGCAGGCCCGAGTCGTTGATCGCCTGATGCGCTGCGGCGCTGACGTCGGCGGGACGCCGGCCTTCGGGCAGGAGCTGGAACCACCGGTAGCCGCCGGGCCGGCGATCGGGAATCCCCACGTCCCTCAGGTACCCGTTCCAGTCCTCGTCGATCTCCGCCGACTCTGCCTCGGTGAGCCTTCGGCGGTGCCGGCGTGTCCCGTCATCCGGGTATTCGGTGACGTCCCAGTAGTGCTCGCGGGTGTCCGGGTAGCGCACGATCGTCGCGGGGCCGGCCAGCCACGCCAGAGCCAGATGCCAGCCGGAGTAGCCACATTCCCAGTAGCTCGCCGTTGCCGTCCGGAACGGCTCCTCCTCGGGCAGGTCGTCGGGAGGCGGGTCCTGCAGGGCCGGCGCAGTCTCCCAGGCATTCGGCAGGTCAGGTGTCGACATCCTCAGCCTCTCAGCGGGCGCGCCCCGGAGCGTAGCGCGAGCCACGGTGTCCCTCATGGATGGTGGAGTTACTTGCCGGCATCGAGCAGGATCCTGCCGTCCGCGCGGGCGCAGGTGCCCCACGTGTTCGAGGGGCTCACCTTCAGCACGTACGCACGCTTCCTTCGGTCTTCGTTCTGACGAAGACAACTGTCGGGCCTGCGTCTCAACCCGCGCTCAAGCGCGATTCTCGGCTTCGTGTCAGTCCTGCCAGGCTCGTTGCGGAGACCGATGCCGGCCGTCGCATACGGCTTCGCGTCGGGTGAGTCGTCCTCCAGCTACGGCCGCACCCCGCGGCGACGTGCGCGGCGAGTCCAGGTACGACGAAGCAACGGCCCGGCTGTCGCCGGGCCGTTGCTCACGCGGGGAGGGTCAGGCAGGTACGCGGTTGAGCAGGATCCTGCCGTCCTGGCGGCTGCAGCTGCCCCAGCCGTTGGACGCGGTCACCCTCAGCACGTAGGCACGCTTGGCCTCCAGGCCGGTGTAGACCTTCGCGAGCTTCGCGTTGGTCCATCCGGTCTGTGTCGTCGTGACGGTGTTGATCACCTTGTTGTCGATGATCCGGACCAGCTGCAGCGTGGTGCTGACGGCGATCGTCGGCTTCTTCAGGTCGTCCGGGCGGGCGCCGCCGCCGGGGGCGACGAGGTAGCCCTTCCACTGCGGAGTGGCCATCTCGAAGGTCGCCCGGGTACGGTCCGCGCCGCGGTAGGCGCGGGCCTTGGTGACGATCGTCGGGGCCAGGGACTTCTCGGTGACGCTGGCCGCGGCGCCCTGGCCGATGGTGTCCTCCGCCCGAACGCTGATCTTGTAGGTCGAGCACTTGTTCGGCGTCGAGACGCTCACCTGGTGCAGGCCGTTGGTGAGGGCCTGGGTGGCCGGCACCAGGTAGGAGGCGACCGTGGTGGCGCCCTCGGTGACCTTGACCCGGTAGCGGTCGGCGTAGACGGCCGGCTTCCAGTACACATCGGTCAGAGTGGCGTCCGTGGCCGAGCGGAGCTGCCGCACACCCAGCGGGGCGCTGGGCACCTGAGCGCTGGGTGCCTGGGCGCCGGCGGCCGAGGCCGCCTGCGGAGCGACCAGCACGGTGCCGGCCAGGGCCACACCCAGGGTGGCGATCAGACGCGATAGCTTCATGATGTTTCGATTCCCTTTCACATGCCCGTTTACGACGTGGGCAACAATGCCGGGGGCAGGTCAAGCGGACCTCAATCGGCGCTCTGCTTTCCCCATGATCAAGGGCCCGACCACCGACGCCGAGAACGCCGCGTAGGCCTCTGATCACTACATGTAGGACCGGGGCTCAGCCGCGTAGCGCGGAGGCGAAGATGCCGGGCAGGGCCGACCAGCGGGGCCGCGCCGCGAACGCGGTAAGACGACGCCCAGTAACCGCAGCAGTACGGTTAGTGATGAACCACGGCGGCTTCGGGGTGATGCTGAGCTGCCCGGTCATGACCGAGCGGGGCAGCGGACGGAACGGCCCGTACACGACAGTGCGTTCCGGCCGGTGCAGCAGGAGCGAGTTGTGCACGACGCCGCGGCCGCTGCCGATGTCGTCGAGCGGGTGTCCGGGGAAGGCGCCCCAGGTGGCGCGGGCGGTCAGGTAACCGACGCCGGTCCACGCGTTGACGCCGACCGTGCCGTACCGCAGGCGGGCGATGGCTTCGCGCAGCCGCCCGCCGAGCCGCCGCCGGGTGCGGGGGTCGATCACGATGTTGGCGCCGAGCGTGCCGTGCAGGCGCTCGTTCGCGGCGTCGACCGCGGCGTCGAGGAACTCCAGTTCGGTGCCGGGCAGTTCGGCGACGCCGAGGACCGGGCCGAAGTACTCGGTCGCGAAGGCGGTCTCCGCGCCGTCGGCCAGGTCGAGGTCCCACAGCAGGGTGCGCTCGGGGGTACCGCCGACGGCCTCGAAGCGCGGATGCGCCGCCCGCGCGCCGTCGACCCGCAGCTCGCAGCCGGGATACCAGGCGGGGCGGCCGGGCGCGGCCGCGACCGCGGCGCGCAGCGCGGCGAGGAACTCGCGCTTCTGCGGCCAGGCCGCGCTGACGATGACGATCTGCGCCGCGATGCAGTTGAAGCCGCTGTTGTGCAGGCGCTGGGTGGCGATGTGCTCGGCCTGGAACCGGATGTCCGCCTTCGACCAGCGGCCGGGCAGCACGATGGTCGGAGAGACCCCGCCCAGCTCGCTCGTGATCGGCTTCTTCAGGCGCGGCGTGCCCGCGGCCTTCGCGCCGGCACCGGCACCGCCCGCGCCCCAGACGATCGCGTCGTGGGTCGCCTCGCTGCCGGTGATGTGCACCGCGTCGACGTCCAGATGGGTCACCAGGTGGTCGCCGACGGACGCGTCACCGGTGACGATCCGCAGGTAGCCGCGGTCGATGAACGGGGCGAAGACCGCCTCGAACACCGGCAGCAGCGGGTCGGTGACCGGGTTGAGCTTGAGCAGGACCACCCGGTTGTACGCGTACAGCTGGTAGAGCACGTCGAGCGGGGCGATGGAGGTGACGTTGCCCGCACCCATGACCACGGCGACGCCGGCGGTGATCTCGGGCGTGCGCAGCGCCAGGCCGGCGCGTTCCCGGGTCTCCCCCTCGGTGACGCCGGGCTCCATCCAGACCTCGGCCTTGAAGCCGCTGAGCAGCAGCCGGTCGTAGACGTGATGGGGCAGCACGTCCACGGCGACGCGGTCGCCGGGTGCGGCGCCGAACCGGAACCCGTCCAGCAGGTCGCGGCCCTGTTCCAGGCGGGTCAACGTCTCGGCCAGCGCCGGCGTGTACCCGAGGACCGCCCACGGTCCGCTGGTCCATTCCTCGCCGAGCAGCGGCGAGCCGGCGGGCAGTTGCTTGATCTCCCCGGCTACGCGCACCCACTCCTCGGCGTGTGCGGCGACGTTCGCGTGTACCTCCATCAACAGGGCGCGGCGCGAGGCGAGCGTCTCGCGGGCCCAGCCGCGCTCGCCGTCGGACAGCTCGGCGATCATCTGGTCGAGTCGGGCGGTGGCGGTGGGGCTGATGTTCATCGGGAGCACTTCCTTGTCCAGCAGGGGTGGGCGATCAGGCGATCAGGCCGGCGGGTATGTCGATCTCACGCTTGAGGATCTTGCCGGTCGGGGACTTCGGCAGCTCGTCGACGATCCACACGTGCCGCGGGTACTTGTACGCCGCCGCCTGCGCCTTCACGTGTTCGCGCAGCTCATCGGGGGTGACCGTGGCGCCGGCCTTGAGCGCGACCGCGGCGCACACCTCCTCGCCCAGCGCGGCGTGCGCGGCGCCGACGACGGCCGCCTCGCGCACCGCCGGGTGCTCGTACAGCAGCTCCTCCACCTCGCGCGGGTAGACGTTGTACCCGCCGCGGATGATCATGTCCTTCTTGCGGTCGACGATGAAGAAGTAGCCGTCCTCGTCCATGCGCGCGAGGTCGCCGGAGCGGAACCAGCCGTCCTCGTCGATCGCCTCCGCGGTCGCGTCCGGGCGGCCCCAGTAGCCCTTCATGATGTTGTGGCCGCGGATCACGATCTCCCCGACGCCGTCCTCGACCTCGCGCAGCGCCATCTCCACCCCGGCGACGGGTGTGCCGATCGACCCGGGCTTGCGTTCCCGGTCGGCGTGGTTGAACGAGGCGATGGGCGAGGTCTCGGACAGGCCGTAGCCCTCGAGGATGACGCAGCCGTACGCCTCCTCGAACGCGCGCATGACCTCGACCGGCAGTGCCGCACCGCCGGACGCGCACAGCCGCAGGCTGTCGACGTCGAAACTCGCCCGCTCCGGGTGGCTGAGCAGCGCGACGAACATCGTCGGCACGCCCTCGAAGACCGTGACGCGGTGCCGGTGGATCGTCTCCAGCACCGCCTGCGGGTCGAAGCGCGGCACGAGCGCCAGGCAGGCCCCGGCGGCGACCGCGGCGTTGAGGCCGCAGGTCTGGCCGAACGTGTGGAACAGCGGCAGCGCGCCGAGCACCGTGTCGACGGGAGTCAGGCCCAGCAGGCCGACCGCGACCTCGGCGTTGCGGGTCAGGTTGGCGTGGCTGAGCTCGGCGCCCTTGGGCGTGCCGGTCGTGCCGGAGGTGTAGAGGATGACGGCGGTGTCGCCGGCGGCGCGCTCGACGACGCCGTCCTGCGGCGTGGTGGCACCCAGCAGGGCCTCGAAGTCGCCCGGCGTCACCACCAGGCACCCGGTGCCGGCGGCGGCCGCGCCCGCCGCGGCGTCCTCGGCGAAGCCGTGCCAGGCCAGCACCAGCCTGGCCTGCGAGTCGGCCAGGTAGAACGCCACCTCGCGGGGCTTGAGCAGCACGTTCATCGGCACCGCGACGGCGCCGGCGCGCAGGATGCCGTAGTAGGCGGCGGCGAACTGCGGCACGTTCGGCAGCATGATGCCGACCCGGTCACCGGGCACCACGCCGCGGTCGCGTAGCAGCCCCGCCACCCGGGCGGCGGCCCCGTCGAGCTGCGCGAACGACACCACCGCGTCGCCGAGCCGGATGGCGGGGGCAGTGCCGAAGCGGGCCGCCGCGACGGCCAGATTGTGGGCGAGGTTGTTCATGACCAGGTCTCCTGTCTGACTTGTTCGATCGAGTGGTGCGGGCGTCATTGCGCCAGGCGGCGCCGGTCCCGGTCCGGGTCGACGAGCGTGACCGCGGCCAGGCCGCCGAGCAGGAGCAGCGCACCGGAGAGCACGATGGCGGTGTCGTATCCGGCCGGACCCTGCGTGTCGACCAGGTGGCCGATGAGGGTGGGCCCGACCAGGCCCGCGACCGTGACGACGGCATTCATGAGGCCGAGCGCGCCACCGCGGCGTTCGGCCGGCGCGAGCTCCGCCACGGTGGTGACCGCGATGCTCGCCATCACCCCGCAGATCCCGAAGCCGAGGATCAGGAACAGCACGGTGAGGGGTCCGCGCTCCCCTCCGGCCAGGGCCAGGCAGCCGGCCGCCGCCACGATGAGGGTGATACCGCCGACCCGGGCACGGGCCCAGCGGCTGCTGACACCGCGACGCAGCAGCCAACCGGTCAGCCCGGCCTGGCTCAACAGCGCGACGGCGTTGACCGCCCAGACGACGGCCACCAGGTTCGCCGCCGTAGTGGCGGAGAAGCCCAGCCCGTCGTGCAGGTAGGAGGGCATCCAGACCAGGGCCAGGGCGATCATCCAGTAGGTGCTTGCGTAGGCGGCGGTGACGCCGAGCCAGCTGCGGGTGGCGAGGATGCGCCGGTAGCTGATCCCGCCGGGCCCCTGCGCGGCGGTCCCGGTCGTGGCGGCGTCGTCGGAGGCGACCGCGTGGTGGCCCTCCCTGCCGACGAGCGCCCACACCGCCGCCCACAGCACGCCGGCGACGGCCACGACGGCGAACGCGGACCGCCAGCCGTGCTCGCGCACCACCCAGGTCAGTGCGGGCGCGGCGATCACGATGCCCAGCGTGGTACCGACGGTGATCAGTGCGCTGGGCAGGTTGCGCCGGTGGTCCGGGAACCAGGAGAGGGCGGTCTGCTGTGCGATCGGGAAGGCGGGCCCCTCCGCGGCCCCGAGCAGGATCCGCGAGGCGAACAGCATGGCGACACCCGCGCCGAGCGCCATCGGCGCCTGGGACACCGACCAGAGCAGCACCATGCCCAGGAGCACCCACCGCGGCGGCACCCGGTCGGCCAGGACGCCGCCGACGGCGCCGAAGACGGAGAACAGCAGGAAGAAGGCGCTGTTCGCGACGCCGAACTGGGTCGCGGACATGCCGAGGTCGCGCATGATCGGGTCGGCGGCCAGGCCGAGGATGGCCTTGTCGGCGAAGTTGACCATCATGAAGGCCACCAGCATCGCGGTGACGATCCAGGCACGACGCCGGTTGTCTTGGGTCTTGTCGGGGGTGATGGGT
Organism: Actinoplanes sp. NPDC049118; assembly: GCF_040648555.1. Taxonomy (NCBI): domain Bacteria; kingdom Bacillati; phylum Actinomycetota; class Actinomycetes; order Micromonosporales; family Micromonosporaceae; genus Actinoplanes; species Actinoplanes sp. NPDC049118. Next base: position 173,403 of record NZ_JBEZDY010000011.1, on the reverse strand, counting down.
GCGACTTCGGTGTCCGTCATGGTGGCTCCGAGGCGGCTCAGGGGGCTGTCAGGAGTGATCTCCGACACGCACATTCGTTACGGGGAGTATCGTTATTGATGATCGCCGAGGCAAGGGTCTGCGGGAGAAAATCCGAAGGTCCTGACCAGGCGCCGGATCAGGCCGGCGAGCCCACCGCACGGGCGATCAGGTCGGCCAGATCTGCGGCGAGCCGCTCGTCGGGCAACTGCTGCTCGAACACCAGGCGGAAGACGAGCGGCGCCGCCACCAGCGTGGCCGCGGCCTGCACATCGACGCCCTCGCGCACGTCGCCGCGGGCGATCCCGCGCTCCAGGATCTTCCGCGTCTCGCTCATGATCCGTGCGACGTACCTCTGGTACGGGCCGCGCACCTCGCCGCCCTCCTGCGCCGCCGAGACCAGCGCGGCCAGCAGCTGCACCGTCCCCGGCATCCGGTAGGCCTCGAGGCGCGCGTCCAGCACCGTGCGCAGCTCGGCCCGGAAGTCGCCGAGGTCGGGCACGGTCAGCGTGCCGATGCGGGTCTCGGCGGCCGCGATGAGCAGGTCGTGCTTGCCCGGCCAGCGCCGGTAGATGGCGGGCTTGCTCACCCCGGCACGGGCCGCGACCGCGTCCATCGTGACCGCGGTCATCCCCTGCTCGGCCACCAGGTCCAGCACCGCCGACAGGACCGCGCCCGTGACGCGCTCCTCCCGGGGCCGCCCCGGCCCCCGCTCCACCCGCACACCGGCCATACCCGGAAGCGTACGGGCGGGGAGATCCCGCACCCGTCAGGGCGTCACGATCGCGAAGTTCGGATCGGGCGCGTCGAGGTAACCGGCCAGCCGCCCGAGGACGCCGATGTCGCCGTCGGGTACGGCGCCGCCGAGGCCCTTGCCGGCCAGCACGCCCAGCAGGTCCCGCTTGGTCAGGGTGAGGCTCAGGTCGGGCCGCCCGGCCGGCGGGCCCTGCTGCTGGAGCAGTACCCCGTTGCGCAACGTCGTCCGGTAGGCCTGTCCCAGGTCCGTGAACGCCCAGTCGATGACGATCGTGTCGTGCCAGGCCCTCGGCGCGTCGACCCGGATCGCCAGCGTGTCGAAGATCTGCTCGACCGACAGCACCGCGGCCATGCCGCCGCCGAGGTCGACCGGTGTGGCCCTCGGACCGTGCCGCAGCTCCTGCGCGCCCGTGAGATAGAAGTTGCGCCAGACGCCGTTCTCCGAGCCGTACGCAAGACTCTCGTAGACCTGCGCCAGCAGCTCCTTCGCCTTGCCGTGATCCGGGTCGGCGAAGACGGCGTGCTGGAGCAGTTGCGCGGCGAACCGCGGGTCCCCGCCGTCGATGAAGTCGCGCGCCTTGGCCAGGACGGCGTCGACGCCGCCGAAGCAGTCGACGTACCGCCTGGCCGTCTCGACCGGCGGGTGCTGCCAGAGGTTGGCCGGGTTGCCGTCGAACCAGCCGAGATACCGCTGGTAGACGGCCTTGACGTTGTGCGAGACCGAACCGTAGTAGCCGCGCGCGTGCCACGCCTTCTCCAGCGCCGGAGGCAACGGGATCGTCTCGGCGATCTCGGTACCGGTGTATCCCTGGTTGAGCAGCCGCAGGGTCTGGTCGTGCAGATAGGCGTACAGGTCACGCTGCTCGGACAGGAACCGCATCATGTGGTCGTGGCCCCAGGTGGGCCAGTGGTGCGAGGCGAACAGGACGTCCGCCCGGCCGTCGAACATGGTGATCGCCTCGGTCAGGTACCGCGACCAGATCCGGGCGTCGCGCACCAGCGCACCGCGCAGGGTCAGCACGTTGTGCATGTTGTGCGTGGCGTTCTCGGCCATGCACAGGGCGCGGCGGTCGGGGAACAGGAAGTTCATCTCCGCCGGCGCCTCGGTGCCCGGGGTCAGCTGGAACACGATGCGCACGCCGTCGACGAGCTCCTCCTGCCCGGTGTGGGTGATGTCGACGGTGGGCACGAACAACGACACGGTGCCCGTGGAGGAGGCCAGCCCCAGCCCGAACCCGATCTGCCCGGCCGGCCCGGTCGGCAGCGTCACGCCGTACATGTAGCCCGCCCGGCGGGTCATCGCCGTGCCGGCGTACACGTTCTCCGCCACGGCGTGCTCCATGAAACCCACCGGCGCCAGGATCGGGACGCTGCCGTCGGTGACGCCGGCGGCGCCGCCGAAGTGGTCGGCGTGGCAGTGGCTGTAGATCACCGCGGTCACCGGGCGGTCGCCGCGGTGCGCCCGGTACAGGCCGAGCGCCGCCGCGGCGGTCTCCACGCTGAGCAGCGGGTCGATGACGATCACGCCGGTGTCGCCCTCGACGATCGTCATGTTCGAGATGTCCAGGCCGCGTACCTGGTAGATGCCCTCGGTGACCTCGTAGAGCCCCTGACGCGCGCAGAGCCGCCCCTGCCGCCACAGGCTCGGGTCCGCCGTGTCCGGACAGTCGCCCTCGAACAGGGCCGTCCAGCCGTCGGCGTCCCACACGACCCGCCCGTCCGCGGCCGTGACGACGCCGGGCGTCAGCGCGGCGACGAAGCCGCGGTCGGCGTCGTCGAAGTCGGTCCGATCGCCGAAATCGGGTGCACTGCTCATCGGGAACCTCCGCATACGTAGGTCTGGGAAATCATGAGGTGGTACGCAGGGCGGCCGGCGCGCCGGACGGGACCGCGGGCCGCACCGGCGCGACCGGCGCCAGGCGCTCGTACGCCGAGCCCAGCGCCGGCCTCGGGTCGTGCTCGCCGCGGTTGGGCCAGAACGACATGGCGCGTTCGGCCTGCGCCGTGATGGTCAGCGACGGGTTCACGCCCAGGTTCGCCGACACGGTCGAGCCGTCGGCGACGTGTATGCCCGGGTGCCCGTACAGCCGGTGGTACGGGTCGACGACACCGGTCTCCGGCGAGTCGCCGATGGGGCAGCCGCCGATGAAGTGCGCCGTCAGGGGGATGTTGGCGATCTCTCCGATGGTCCCGCCGGCGACACCGTCGATCTTGGCGGCGATCCGGCGCGCGGCGTCGTTGGCGGCGGGGATCCAGGTGGGGTTCGGCTCGCCGTGGCCGGGGCCGGAGGTGAGCTTGTAGCCGCCGAGCAGGCTCCTGCGCCCGCGGACGGTGATGGAGTTGTCCAGCGCCTGCATCACCAGCAGGATGATCGTCCGCTCGGACCAGTTCCGCGGCGAGAACCAGGTCCACTGCCGAGGCTGGGTGAGCAGCGTCCTGAGCCAGGTGAGCCAGCGGGGCCGGCCCTGGTCGCCGTCGGTGAGCGCGGTCTGCAGCAGCGCCATCGCGTTGCTGCCCTTGCCGTAGCGCACCGGCTCGATGTGCGTGTGCGCGTCGATGTGGATCGAGGACGTGATCGCGACGCCCTGGGTGAAGGCGGGGTTCTTGGCCCGCGCCTTGACCCCCAGGATGGACTCGGAGTTGGTGCGGGTCAGCTGGCCCAGCCGGGCGGACACGTTCGGCAGCGAGCCGGTGTCGCGCAGGCGGTGCAGCAGCTTCTGCGTGTTGTAGGTGCCGGCCGAGAACACCACCTGCCCGGCGGTGAGGGTGCGCCGGTTCCGCTTACGCCGGGCGGATCCGTCCGTCGCCCGCGTGTGTACGGCGTACCCGCCGCCGGGCAGCGGCTCGACGTCGACGACGGTCGTCATCGGGTGGATGTCGCATCCGTTGCGCTCGGCCAGGTACAGGTAGTTCTTGTCCAGGGTGTTCTTGGCGTTGTACCGGCAGCCGGTCATGCAGGAGCCGCACTCGAGGCAGGTGTTGCGCCGGGGCCCGGCGCCGCCGAAGAAGGGGTCGTCGACCTCGGCACCGGGCGGCCGGCCGTCGCCGCCGAAGAGGACCCCGACCGGCGTCGCGGTGAAGGTGTCACCGACGCCCATGTCGGCGGCCACCGACCGCAGGACCTCGTCGGCCTCGGTGACGGTGGGGTTCACGGTGACCCCGAGCATGCGCCGGGCCTGGTCGTAATGCGCCTCGAGCTCGTCGCGCCAGTCGGTGATGTGTGCCCACTGCGGGTCGGTGAAGAACGGCGCGAGCGGCTTGTAGAGCGTGTTGGCGTAGTTCAGGGAACCGCCGCCGACGCCCGCGCCGCCGAGAATCACGACGTCGCGCAGCAGGTGGATGCGCTGGATGCCGTACAGGCCGAGGGCCGGGGCCCAGACGAACTTGCGCGCGTCCCAGGACGTCCTGGGCAGTTCCCCGCTGGCGTAGCGCCGGCCGGCCTCGAGCACGCCGACCCGGTAGTTCTTCTCCGTCAGGCGCAGGGCGGACACGGATCCGCCGAAGCCCGAGCCGATGACGAGCACGTCGTAGTCGTGGGTGGTCATGAGGCGTGCCTCCGCGGGGGTCCGGCCAATACGTTACGGCGAGTATCGTTATTCCGGCCAGGTAGAGCAAGACCTCGAGGAGAGAAAAAGTGAGCCGTCCCATGTGACCCGTGAGTAACTTGTGGCCGCGCGGTCGGCTACCTTTGCCGGATGTCCATCACCGATGACGCGTCGTTCCGGCTCGCCACGCCGGCGGTGCCGCACCCCGACGCTCCGCCCGCCGGGACGCTGCTGCCCTCGCACTTTCGCCGGTGCTACGGCTGCGGGCCCGAGCATCAGAGCGGCCTGCGGATGAGGCTGACCGTCGGCGAGAACGCCTCGGTGCACGCCGAGCTTCAGGTTACCGACGAGCACCAGGGCGCGCCGGGCATCGCACACGGCGGGCTGCTGTCGTGCGCCCTCGACGAGACCCTGGGAACGGTCGCCTGGCTGCTGGGCAGGCCCGCGGTCACGGCGCAGCTGACGACCGACTTCCGCGCCCCGGTGCCGGTCGGCTCGCAGCTGCACATCCACGCACGGTGCACCGGGGTGGCGGGCCGCAAGCTCTACCTGGCCGCCGAGGGCCGCATCGGCGGGCAGACCGGAACGGTCGCGGTGCGGGCCACGGCGCTGTTCCTCGCCGTCGGCCTGGACCACTTCGCCGCGCACGGCGACCCGGCGCTGAACCGGCAGGCCATGGCCGATCCGGAGTTCGAGACCTTCCGCCGCGCCTTCGAGACCGACTCCTGAGGTCGAGCCGTCCCGCTCAGTGCGCGAGGTTCAGGGGTACCACGAACCCGGTGGAGTTGGCGTTGCCGCCGACGGCGTAGACGTCGCGCCCGTCCGGGCTCGTCGTGACGTAGTTGGCCAGGGACAGCCCGAGACCGGCGGCGCAGCTGCCCGTCCCGCTCAGCCGGAGGCATCCGGCGGTCCCGGCCAGCTGGGCGAGGGCTCCGGTGGTGGTGTTGAGCCGGAACGCCAGGACCGCGTTGTACGTGGACATGGAGACGAACGCGAACAGCCCGTCCGCGCTGAAGGTCATCGCGGTCGGCCCGTCGAGCCCGGTGACGGCGGTGCAGCCGGTGATCGCGGTGGCGCCCGACCGGTAGACGCAGGCGTCCGGGGCGGCGAGCTGGGTGAGCACCCCGGTGCCGGTGTTGCGGGTGAACGCGGCGACGGCGTCACCGGACACCGCCATCGTGTACACGGTGCGGCCGTCGGGGGCGATCGCCACGTTCTTCACACCCGAGAGGCCCCTGACGGCGGTGCAGCCGGTGATGGCGCTCGCGCCGCTGTCGTACACGCAGGCGTTCGGGGTCCCGGCCTGGGTGAGCACGCCGGTGGTGGGGTTGCGCTGGAACACCGCGACGGCCCTGCTGGTCGAGGACGCGACGTAGACGCTGCTGCCGTCGGGTGACAGGCGCAGGTAACCGGGCTGGTTCAGCCCCCGGCCGGTCACACAGCCGCCGACCGCGCTGTTGGTGATGCAGCCGGCCGTGCCGGCGAGCTGGGTCAGCGCGCCCGTGGCGTCGTCGCGGGCGAAGACCGTCACCGAGTCGGACCGGCTGGACGCCACGTAGACGAACTCCCCGTCCGGGCTCACGGCCACGCCGCTGGCGCCGTCGAGGACGCGGGCCGAGGTGCAACCGGTGACGGCCGTCGCGGCGCTGTGGTACACGCACGTGTTCGGGCCGGCCAGCGCGGTCAGGACGCCGGTGCTCGCATTGCGGCTGAGGGCCGCGACCGTCGAGCCGGTGGAGGCGGCGGCGTACACGTGCCTGCCGTCCGGGCTGATGGCGACGTCCTGGACGCCGCTGAGCGCGCCGGGAATGGCGGTGCAGCCGGAGAGGGCGCCGTTGCTGACGCACCTGTCCGGGCCGGCCAGCTGGGTGAGGGCCCCGGTCGTGGCGTTGCGGGAGAACTCGGCCACGCCACTTCTGGCGCTGTCCGGGCTGTAGGTGGTGGCGACGTAGACGTGCCTGCCGTCCGGGCTGACCACGGCGCTGCGGCCGGCGGCGATGCCGGTGGCCGACGTGCAGCCGCCCGAGCCGTCGTGGCTGAAGCACGGCGCCGTCTGGATCAGCCCGAAGGTGGTGCGCGCCGTGAACGACGACGCGGAGTTCGAGGTCGTGGCCGAGAAGGCGGCCAGGCTCGTGGGCAGCAACCCGAGCCCGACCAGGCCCAGCACGGTCAGCAGGGCCAGCCCGGCACGCAGGCCGCGGGCGGCGCCGCCGGGCCGGGTCCGCCGCGCCGAGCGCGGGCCCCGGCGTGCCCGCGGTGTACCGCCAGCCATCACGATCCTCCCTCCGTGTCTACGTCGGCAGGAGCGCGCCGGACATGAACGTTCTCGATCACCTCACGCGGCGCGGCGGCGCATCGCCGCGAGGGGCCTCAGCGGCAGGACCGGCAGCCGCAGCGCCAGCGCGAGCACGCCGAGCACCGCGGCGCTCTGCGCCACGAACAGCGCCGGATGCCCCTCGCGCAGCAGCAGGGTGGCGAGGCCGATCCGGGGCACGAGCAGCCGCGCGATCCCGCGTACCTGCTCGGGCGCGGTACGGAAGGCGTCGTCGCTGCCGTTGGCGTCGCCGCGCGTCATCAGCCGGCCCTGCTCGTCGAACCCGACGACGCGGTGGGTGACCGTCTGGCCGGGGTGCGTCTGGTCCGGCACGGTGACCACCTGGCCGACCGCGGGCCGCCAGTCCGCCGCCGGCGGAGAGGTGACCACGACGTCGCCGCGGTGCACCTGCGGGCTCATCGATCCGCTGACGATCACCGCCGAGCTCCAGCCCCAGGCCAGCGGCAGGATCGTCCAGGCGACGATCGCCGCGCCGGCCGCCAGCAGGCCGACCGCCACCAGCCGCAGCAGCGGCATCGACCAGCGCAGGGAGAGCCCGGGCCGCGACGCGGGCGCCTGCTGGTCCACCGTGCCGGTGTCCGGCTCCCCCACGCCGGTGGGGGCCGGCGGGGTCGGCAGCAGCGCGGTGGTCACGTCAGCTCGCCGCCTGCCAGTTGAACGTGGCGCTCGCGGTCGCGCCCTGCGCGGCGTCCGGCGTGAGCGCGTTCACGGTGTAGGTGAAGCGGTAGGTCCTGGCCTGGCCCGCGCCGGTCGGCGCGAAGGTGCCCACGCCCGAGGTGAAGTCGGTCTTGGTGGTGCCGAACGTGGACAGGGTGCCGCTGAAGTCCGTGCCCGCCGGCGTGAAGCCGGTGCAGCTGCCGAAGTCGCCGCCGGTGCCCTCCTCCACCACGAGGTCCACGTACGGCGCGAGGGCGCCGGACACGGCGCTGCTGTACAGCCTGACGTTGCCCGACAGGCTGCCGTTGTAGGTCAGCTTGATGCACTTCGCGCCGGTCGAGCCGGGCCGCAGGTTGGTCGCCGCGAACATCGCCGAACCGGTGTCGTCGTCGCCGAGCGCAACCGTACCCGCGGTCCAGGTGTCCGCCGCGTTGCTGGTCGACGCGGTGAATGCGGCACTCGACGCCTGCCACATCACGCCGGAGCTGACCGCGATACCGCCGGCCACCGTGACGGCCGCCGCGACCATGCTCATTGCGCCACCCTGCATCAGAACGTCCTTCCTTCGACCGGAGCTCTGAGTGCCAACCGGTGCTGTCGAGGAGAAATGTCGGCAGCGCAGGTCAACTCAGCCTCAACCGGGCTTCAAGGAAGCGGCAAGGAACGGCGGGGCTCTTCAGCTCAGGTCGTGGGCGCTGTCGTAGCCGTAGTCACCGCCGGTGTCCGCGACATGGATGCCCTCGGGCATCCGCACCGGCGGCGGTGCCGGGGGCTGCTGGGCGCGGCCGTCGGCGTCGTGTGCCTCGTCGTACTCGTAGTCGTCACCATCGGGCTGCGGGACAGCCGTGCCGTCCGCCATGGCGAACCTCCGCGGGACTCGGTCTGCGCGGACGGAGTCCGCGTCACCCTCATGCTGCCCATCCGACGTCTCCGGCGCCAGGGATTCCGGCGGTTGCTCACGCTAGAAGCTCATCAGGCCGAGCCGGAAGGCGGCGTCGCGGGCGAGCAGGAAGCCGACGATGCCCACGATCCACGCCACCGCGTTGCTGTTGACCATCCAGTCGCCGATCCTCCTCAGCAGCGGCGTGACCCGGTCCCCCGCGGCCAGCCGTGCCGCCAGGAGCAGCAGCGCGGGAACGATCATCAGCAGGCAGTATCCGGCCATGACCGGCGCGATCTGCACCGCGGTCAGCCCGGAGGTGGTCAGCAGCCCGATCGCGGCGAGGTACGGCAGCATGGTCGTCACCTCGGCGGCCGCGGCCGCCAGCGCCAGCCCGGCGAGGCCCGCCACACCGCCGTCGGCGAGGGCCCGTTCGCGCCAGCGGATCAGGCGGCCGCCGCCGGAGGCCGGCCGCTTCCCGCGGTCCAGCCGCAAGCTCCAGAAGAACAACGCGACGCCGAGGACGAGCTGGGCCCACATCGCCGGGCGGGTGTCGAGGACCTCGCCGATCCGCGGCAGGAAGGCGCCGGCACCCAGCGCGATCGCGATGCCGACCGCGAAGTAGAAGGCGGCGACCGTACCCAGGAAGACCGAGACGCGGCCGGTACGCGCCGGTCCGGCATCGAGCAGCAGCCAGACCGGGATCAGCAGGGTCCCGAAGCTGGTGGAGTCGATCAGAGCGAGCGCCGCCAGCGAACCCAAGAGCGCGAAGTCCATGCCGGCACCCTGCCGTGCGCTCGGCGCCGGCCGCGTCGGCCGAAGGATGGCCGGGTACGCGTGCCGTACATCCTTCGACGGACGCCGGGCCGGTAGGCGCGTGGTGAGATGGGGCGCGTGGGGGTGAAAGCGCGCTGGCGGAGCAGCACCCGGTTCCAGGACGTCGTCACCGCGGCGGGCACCTTCGCCGCGGGCCTGGCGTTCAACCTGGTCGGCCTGACCGACGTCTGGACCACCTCCGGGACCGACCGGCTCGCCGGCGCCCCCGCCTGGTGGCACACGGTCCTGCTGGCCCTCGGTTGCCTCGCCATGCTCGGCAAGCGCCGCCGTCCCATGATCGCGCTCGGCGTCGGCGCCGCCGCGGGCGCCGCCGACCTGGCGCTCGGCGGCAGCATCGCGCTCGTGCTGGTCCTCTTCGACCTGCTCTTCTCGGCCGGGCAGTTCGCCACCGCGCGGGCCCGGGCCGCGCTGACGACGGTGGTGTTCGTGGTCATCGGCACGGCGAGCGTCGTCGGTGGCCTCGCCTCCGGGGAACTGCGCATCGCCGTGTTCATCGGCCTGCAGCTGACCACCCTGCTGTTCGTGCCGCTGTGGTGGGCGGCCAACATCCGCCAGCAGCGGCAACTGGGCGCCCTCGACGCCGAACGGACCGCCCGCGAGGCCGTCCTCGCCGAACGCGCGTCGATGGCCCGGGACCTGCACGACGTCATCGCCGCGCACCTGTCGACGACCGCGATCCACTCGGGCGCGGCCCTGGCCCGGCCGCCGGACACCGGGCGGGACCGGGCCACCATCCAGGCCGTACGCACCAGCAGCCTCGCCGCGCTCGAGGAGATGCGCACCATGATCATGTTGCTGCGGGCCGACGACCCCGGATCGACGGACCCCACGCTTCCGGCCGGCCTCGACCGCCTGCCGGACCTGGTCGCGGAGGCCGCCGCCGGCGGGTTGCGAATCGAGACGCACACCGCTGAGGTCCCCGGGATTCCGGCGGTGGTGTCACACACGGTGTACCGCATCGTGCGGGAGGCGCTCACCAACGCGGGCAAGCACGCGCCGGGCTCGGCCGTCCGCCTCGAGGTCCGGCGGGCCGGCGACCGGGTGACCGCGACCGTCACCAACACCCTGACCCGCGCCGACGGCGTCGACCACCGCGCGCTCAGCTCGGGAACGGGCCTGGTGTCGCTCCGCGAGCGGGCCACCCTGCTGGGCGGCGAGCTCACCGCCGGCCGCGACGGCGACCACTTCCGGGTACGCGCGACGCTGCCGCTGCACCCGGCGGAGGCCACGGCGAAGGCGGCGGAGTCGTGACCGAGGCGCAGATCCGTGTCGTGGTCGCCGACGATCACGCCGCCATCCGGGCCGGGATGCGGCTGATGCTGGAGCAGGCGCCCGACATCACCGTGGTCGGCGAGGCCGCGGACGGCGCCGTCGCGGTACGCCAGGCGACCGCGCTGCGCCCGGACGTCGTGCTGATGGACATCCGGATGCCCGGCACCGACGGCATCAGCGCCACCCGCGCGATCACCTCGGCCCGGCTCGCCGACGTCCTGATCCTGACCACCTTCGACTTCGACGACTACCTGTTCGGCGCCCTGCGCGCCGGCGCCGCCGGCTTCCTGCTGAAGTCCGTCGAGCCGGCGGCCCTGATCGACGCCGTACGCCGGGTCGCGGCCGGCGACGGCTTCCTGGCGCCCGAGGTGACCCGCAGGCTCCTCACCGCGTTCGTCTCCACCGGGCCCACACCGGCGCCGCCGCCGGCCCCGGCGTCGTTCGACAGCCTCACCGAACGGGAGCGGGACGTCCTCGCCGCGCTGGGCCGCGGCCTGTCCAACGCCGGCCTCGCCGCGGCCCTCGCCATCAGCGAGGCCACCGCGAAGACTCACGTCTCCCGGGTCCTCGCCAAGCTCGGCTGCACCTCCCGGGTCCAGGCCGCGATCCTCGCCAGGGAGGCGGGCCTCGCCTGAGGCCCTGAGCTGCTATTGTCTCGCGCCGGGCCGGCTCGATGATCTTCGGCTCGTCCGTTCGTCGGCAAATCTCCCGCTGTGAGGCATACGTGAGCATCGACATCCCGGCCGGTATGGTCACCTCCGGCGCCGGCGTACCCGGGGTCTGCACCCGGCACGGCGAGCCGGCCGTCCTGCGCAAGCGGGTCCGGTTCATCTCCAAGCAGCCGGGCTGGACCTACGCGCTGCTGCTCGCCGGTGCCCTGCCGTACCTCATCGCGGTCCTGGTGCTGCGCAAGGAGGTGCGCGCGGAGGCCTGGCCGTTCTGCGCCCGGTGCCGGGAGATGCACAAGAAGCGAGCGCTGATCGGGGCCGGGCTGATCCTCCCGCTGGTCCTGCTGATCGTGGTCGCGTTCGCGGGCCCGGACCTGGCCGGCCCCGCCGTGATCTGGATCGTGCTCGCGGCCATCGTCGCAAGCGTCGTCGGCCTCGGGGTGCTGGCCCGCGGCAGCTACCGGCTGCTGCCGCAGGGCTTCGTCGACCGCGACGGCAACGCGGTCGGATTCGCGAAGGCGCACCCCGTCTTCGTCACGGAGGCCCGGACCGCACACGAGCAGGCCGCGCAGCAGTACGCCGCGCAGCAGTACGCCGCGTGGCACGCGAGCCAGCAGCAGGCACAGGCACAGCAGCAGGTCTGACGGCGGGCCGAGGGCCGGGTGCGCGGCGTTGACGGTTGATGCGATATTGGATCGATGCTGCCGCGCCCGCCTCGCATCTTCGAGGCCGAAGACGTTCTCTATGGCCGGGTGTCGCTCGAGGGGTATCCCTTCCGCCTGATCTACCTGGTCATCGCCCTGTCCTCGTACTACGCCGACACCAAGATCCATCCGAGTGACCTCGGCCGGGTGGACGTCCTGCTGTCCGCCGCGGAGCTGCTGGAGAACAGCGGCTGGGAGACGGTGGCCGTCGACTCCGGCGGAAAGCTGATCTGCCTGAGACGCCGGGCCTGAGACGCGACGCCGCCCGCACACCTTCGTGGCGGGCGGGGCAGCGTCGACCGGCCGTTTGCTAGTAGCGTGCCTGCCGACGCAGCGAAGGGCTGCTCCTCGAGCGCGGAAGGCGGGCCGACCGGTCATGGCGTATCCCCACGGTGGACCCCCGCGGCCGGCGCCGCCGGGCGACGACGTCTTCTCGCGGCTGCGGCGCGTCAGCGTGGAGCTGCGGGCGTTGAGCCAGGCCACGAACGCCGCGGTCCGGCCGGGAGCGCGTTTCGAGGGCCGGGACGGCTCGGGAACCGTGACGGTCACCGTCGACGGTCGCCAGCTCGTCGAGCAGGTCCACTTCGACCCGCGGTGGGACCAGCGGTTGCACCGCGAGAGCCTCGGCGAGGCGCTCATGCAGGCGTACGGCGAAGCGGTCGGTGAGCTACTCACCGCCGGCGCGCAGGCGTTCGAGGAGGCGGCGCGGGACGTCGACGACGCCCGGCTGGAGCAGGAGGCCGAGGACGACCTGCGGTCGCACCGCCGCCGCCATCTCGCACCGGACGAACTGCTGGGCGAGGTGCAGGACCAGTTGCGGCAGATCGAGATGCTCGAGCGTTACGGCGACAACCCGGACGTCGCGCTCCCGCAGCGCCGAGACACGTCGGTGACCGGCCCGTCGGGGTTCCTCGAGATCACCGTGCAAGGTGGTCAGATCCACGGCATCCGGGTGCTGCTGAGCCGCCTGCCGGCCATGGCGACCAACGGCACCCTCGCGCAGGAGGCCCTGGGCGCCTTCCGTGCTGCCGCGCGAGCCGCCCAGGCCGCCAGTTGATCCGGAGCGCGGCCCACCCTGGAGAACGGAGGTCCTGATGGCGGGGAATCCCGATGAGACACGCGTGGTCAAGCAGGCCCTGCTTGACGAGGCGGCCAAGTGGTCGGCCCTGTCGACCGACATGACGGCGGTCCAGCACCAGGTCGGCGACCTCGCGCTACAGGTCACGGCCTTCTTCACCAACAACCCGATCACCGCGCAGGCGGCGAAGAACGCCTACGACGGCGTCTGGCACCTCGTGGAGAAGCTGGCGGGCGAGGCCGCGGCCGAGTTCAAGCAGATCGACGAGGCGCTGCACCGCGCACACGACGAGTACGAGGCCACCGACGGAAAGGCGGCCTACGACCTGAGCCGCATCTACGGCAGCTAGCACCGCGAGACCCTGGCATTCCCTGACGCGAACGGAGTGATTCCCGATGGCCCCGCCGCCCGGCGACGGTAAGAACATCAACGATGCCGGAACCGCCCTCAAGGCCTCGTCGGAGAAGGTAGCGGACCAGCACCGCAAGACCGGCGACGCCCTCGACAAGCTGATCGACACGGTCAACGGGACGCTCTCCGATCTCGGCAAGGTGAGCTGGCTGGGCGGCCTCGGCGGCATCGCGGTCGCCCACTTCTACGGCGACAAGGTGCACGACGCCATGGAGCGGCTGAAGAAGGCCGTCGTGGAGGTCCTCGCCCTGGTGAAGAAGATCCTCGACGAAGGCATCCCGGTCTTCTCGCTGATCACCCGCGCGTTCGACTGGCTCGACCGGGTACACGCCCCGGTCACGGCGATGTCGGACACCGCGGCGACGTACACCATCAACGTCAACAACTGGGACGGCCCGGCGAAGCGCGCGTACGACCAGCGGGTGCCGATCCAGGTCAAGGCGATCGACGGGCTCGCCGCCGCCGGCGGCGACATGGCGAGCTGGCTCGCCGAGCTCGCCGCCGCCAACGCCGCCTACATCGTCTCGTTGTTCAAGCCCCTGTTCGACATCGCCGGCGCCCTGGGTGCGGCGATCGTCGACGCGGCGACCGTCATCGGTGCGCTCGAGGCGATCGGCAAGAGCGGTGAGCTGGTCCAGATCGCGGTGAACGCGATGTACGAGGGCCTCGAGAACGGCGTCAACCACGTCACCGAGGTGATCAACAAGATGGTCGACGCCAAGAAGGTCACCGGCGAGCTGGGCGACTCATGGCCGCAGATGGTCACGGTGTGATGCGGCGGCCGCCGCGGGGCTCGGGGCGTGTGGTCGCCGCGATCGCGCTGGTCGTCGCGACCGTGGCTCTGCCGGCGACGCCGGCCCTGGCGAGCCCGCGAAGCGATCAGTGGTACCTCGACCGGATCCACGTGGCCGACGCCCAGCGGGTCAGCCGGGGTGACGGCGTCACCATCGGACTGCTCACCAACGGGCTGCCGGCCGGCCATCCCGATCTCGGTGACAGCGTGCTGCCGGCGATGCGGGTCGACGGCGGCCTCTGGGACGACGTCGAACAGGCGCCCGCCGACTACCCGCTGGCGGACGACACGGCGACCGCGCAGATCGGGCTCATGACGGCCCGGGGCGAGCCCGGGCAGCTGGGGGCCGCGCCCGGCGCGAAGGTCAGGCCGATCATCTGCCCCGGGCCGGCCGGCGACACCGACCGGTGCATGCGCTGGCTGGTCGACTCGGGCGTGGACGTCATCAACTTCTCCCAGGCCCAGTTCGATCGGCTCGGCCGGGATTTCGACGGCATCCGGTACGCCCTGGCCAACGACGTCATCGTCGTCATGGCCCTGCACGACGGCGCCCGGCTACCGCCGCAGCAACGCGCCGGGGTCCTGCTCGTCGGCGGCGTCGACCGCGACGGTGAGCTACCCGCGGGCGTACAGCCCGACAGCCGGGTGACCCTCCGCGCTCCCGGCCCCGACCCCGTCACCGCCGGCCAGGGCGACCAGATCATCGGCCTGGACCCGGGCGCGAAGGACGGCAGCGGCTACGGCCCGCTCCTGTCACCCGACGGCGATCAGGTGGCCGCCGCGCTCGTCACCGGCGTCGTGGCCCTGCAACGGTCCCGGTACCCGGATCTGACCGCCCCGAACGTGATCAACAGGATCCTGCTGACGGCCACCGACCGCGGTGCCCCCGGCCGCGACGACACCTACGGGTACGGCATCGTCGACGCGAACGCCGCGGTCACCGCCGCGCTGCCCGACGTGCCCGCCAACCCCCTCGGCGACCCGGGACCACCGTCGTCGTCCCGGTTCGACGCCGAGCGTGCCGCCGTCATCGTCGCCGTGGCGGTTCTCATCATCGTCGCCGCGGCCGGGGCGTTCTTCTTCCTCGCCCGGCGTAGGCGCGGCGCCGTGTCCAGAGCGGCCTGACGGCCCGCGGGTGTCTACGCCGGCTCCGGGCGCGGCACCGCCCAGACCACCTTGCCGGTGGCCGTGGGCATGGCGCCCCAGGCGATCGCGGCGGCGTGCACGGCGTGCAGCCCCCGGCCCCGCACGCCGGACGTCGACCGGTCCGGTGGTGGCGGGTCGAGAAGCCTCGGCAGCCGCGGGTCGCCGTCGCTGACGGCCAGGTGGAGGCCGGTGCCGCGCCGGCAGACGGTGACCACGACGTCGGTGCCGGCGTACTCGACGGCGTTGGCGACCAGCTCGGCGACGACCAGGCGGCCGGGGCCCAGCAACCGGGGCAGCCTCCACGCCTCACAGGCCTCCGCGATTAGGGACCGGGCCCGGTACACCGCGTCCGGCCGCGGCGCCAGCGGCAGCTGGAAGCACTTGACCATCGGCGACCGGCCCGCCACCGCGATGTGGGCCTCGGGCATGGTCGCGAACACCGACAGGTGCCGCTTGGCGCCGATCCGGTTGAGCCGGGCGGCCAGCGCCGTCGCCGTCGGCAGGCACACCGCCACCGACACCGGCGGGCGCATCGCCGCCCCCGCCGTGCCCATCGTCCACCAGGCCGGAGCGCTGGCGGCCATCGGGTCGCCGAGGTCGTGGAGATCGACGATGACCGTCGGGGGGTGCTGCGCGAAACACTTGGTCACCGCCGCCCAGGCGTCCATGCGCAGCGACGGATTCCAGCGGCCATGAACGGCCACCTCGATCACCGCACCGGCCACGTCCGCGGTGACCGCGACACGGCCGTCACCGCGGGCCGGCGCGTGGTTGATCAGGTAGGGCGGCTTCAGTTCCACGGGCATGGCTACTCCAGAGAGGCAGGCACCGGAAGAACAGGCGCGCTACCCACTTCTTGAGCAGCAGGGGACCACGGCTATCGAAGTCTTCAGCGTAGCCCCGGCTGCCATGTAGGGCTATCACCCATATGTGGTATTCGCCCGCGCCGGATCGTCGAATGTGGTGTAGAGTGCCGCAACCCACAGTCCAACACCCCTGAACAGACGTCTCGGCTGTCCTGCGGTGCTCCCCCGGCCGCGCAGGTAGGGAGAGGTTCCAGGCGATGATGAATCGCGCCGTCAGGTTCGCCAAGCACCACACACCGAACTCCGTGCGCGTGGTGGCGCGACGGGCGATGTGTGAAGCCCACAACGCCAGACTCCGGCTCACGGTCCCGGTGCAATCCCGGTGTGAGTACCAGAACATCTACCACTGCACCATGCGCAAGACGGCCAGCCAATGGATCAAGGCCCTGTTCAACGACCCCGCCGTGTACCGCTACTCCGGACTGCTGCCCTACGACCCGCGCCCCTACAGGTGGCATCCGCCGCTGGCCTTCCCGCCCGGCCGCGCGGTCGTGTCCCTGTTCGTCTCGCACCAGGGCTTCATGAGCATTCCCAAGCCCGACCGCTACCAGGCGTTCTTCGTGCTCCGGGATCCGCGCGACATGGTCGTCTCCAGCTACTTCTCCTATCGGAGTTCACACACGCCGATGGGTGACGTTCCGCAGGTGCGGCGGGCCATCCAGGACAGCTCGCCGAAGGACGGCCTGCTGCATGTCATCGGTCATCTCTCCAGGAAGGGCACCTTCCGATCCCTGCGGGCATGGGCGACCGCTCCGAGCGCGGAGGCCGTCCGCTTCTTCCGGTACGAGGACCTGACCGGGGAACACCAGGCGGACGAACTCGATCGGCTGCTGCGGCACTGCGGGATCCTCCTACCGCCCGCCGACCTGGCGGCGCTCCAGTCCCGGTACAGCTTCGCGAGAATGCGCGGCGGCCGAGGGAGCGCGACGACGGTCTCCCACTACCGCAAAGGGGAGCCCGGCGACTGGCGCAATCACTTCGACGACGACGTCTACGCGGCCTTCACCGCGGCCGCGGGTGACCTCGTCGAGCTTCTCGGGTACCCGGCACGCGATCAGCCTCCCGGCCGTGAACCGGAGTCCTGAGGCCGCCTCATTGCCGCGCCATGGCGACGCGCAGGCGTTCGTCGGGATCGACGAGGTGGCCGTGGTCGTCGTCGCCGAGATCGATCCGCACCCAGTTGATCCGGCCGGTGAAGCGGCTGCTGCCGGCCGTGTAGTCGGGCGTGACCGTGGTGCCGGATTCGTAGCCGACGTCGGTCGTCTCGTCGGCCGAGAAGATCATCGGCTGGGTGGCGCCCACGCGGCCGCGGCCCGCGGCGGTGCCGTCGTGGTACAGGGTGACGTCGCCGCCCTTGGCCAGCCCGCCCCCGTCGTACGCGAACTCCATGCGGACCTGGTGCCGGCCGGCCGGTACCGGGGCGTCGGCCGCGACGGCGAACTCCTGGATCCCGAGCACGTTGTAGACGAATTTGGCCCGGCCGGCCTTGAGATAGAAGGACCAGCCGCCGAACCGGCCGCCCTGCGCGATCAGCACGCCGTCGGCTCCGCCGTCCGGCACCTCGATCTCGGCGGTGACGGAGAACGACTTGTTCTTGATGCTCACCACGCTGTTCTCCGACAGCCGCCCCATGCCCGCGTAGAGCAGCTGCGAGTTGCCGCGGATCAGGGTGGGCCGGCCGGCGAGTCCCGGTTCCAGCCGCTCGGCGGTCCGGTCGTCGAGCGGCAGCACGTTGTACTTGGTGGCCTCGATGAGCCAGAGCCGTCGCAGCTTGGCCAGCATGTCCGGCATCTTTGCGGACAGGTCGGCGGCCTGGCTGTAGTCGTCGGGGCCGTACAGCTCCCACGCGTCGTCGTCGAAGGCGGGCAGGTCGTCACCGACCATGATCCAGGGCGTGCGGTGTTTGGTCACCGCCGTCCAGCCCTGGAAGTAGATCCCGCGGTTGGCGAACATCTCGAAGTACTGGAGGTCGTGGCGTTCGGCGGCGCCGGCATCGCCGAAGGTGTACAGCATGCTGGTGCCCTCCATCGGCGACTGCTGCACACCGTTGACCATCATCGGCTCGGGCAGCCCGGCCGCCTCGAGAATCGTGGGTGCCACGTCGATGACGTGGGTGAACTGCGAGCGCAGCCCGCCCCGCTCGGCGAATCCGGCCGGCCAGTGCACGATCGCCCCGTTGCGGGTGCCGCCCCAGTGCGACGCGACCTGCTTGGTCCACTGGAGCGGGGCGTTCATTGCCCAGGCCCAGCCCACGGAGTAGTGGTTGTAGGAGCTGGGAGTGCCGAGCTCGGCCATTTTGTCGCGCAGGAACTCGGGGGTCTCCAGCGCCGCCATGCCGTTGAAGTTCGCCATCTCATTGAAGGCGCCGTTCATGGTTCCCTCGGCGGAGGCGCCGTTGTCGCCGATGATGTAGTACACCAGCGTGTCGTCGAGCACGCCGAGCTCATCGATGGTGTCGATCAGTCGGCCGACCTGGTGATCGGTGTGCTCGAGGAACCCGGCGTACACCTCCATCTGCCGGGCCAGCACCGGCTTGAGCTGATCCGGCATGTCGTCCCAGGCCGTGATCTCGGCGTGCCGCTCGGTCAGTTCCGCCCCCGGCGGGATGACGCCGAGGTCCTTCTGCCGCGCGAACGTCCGCTCACGCTGCACGTCCCAACCGTCGTCGAACCGGCCCCGGTAACGGTCCGCCCACTCCTGGGGCACATGGTGCGGCGCATGGGTGGCGCCCGGCGCGAAGTACATGAAGAACGGCTTGTCGGGCATCAGGGCCTTCTGCTGACGCACCCAGTTGCACGCGCGGTCCGCCAGGTCCTCGGTGAGGTGATAGCCCTGCTCCGCGGTCGCCGGAGGGTCGACCGGGGTGGTGCCGTTGTACAGCGCCGGATCCCACTGGTTGTTCTCCCCGCCGATGAAGCCGTAGAACGTCTCGAACCCGCCGCCCGCCGACGGCCACGCGTCGAACGGCCCCATCGGCGACGACTGCCACACCGGCACCTCGTGACATTTGCCGAACTGGG
This sequence comes from Actinoplanes sp. NPDC049118, assembly GCF_040648555.1. NCBI lineage: Bacteria > Bacillati > Actinomycetota > Actinomycetes > Micromonosporales > Micromonosporaceae > Actinoplanes > Actinoplanes sp. NPDC049118. The sequence goes on along the minus strand of NZ_JBEZDY010000011.1, from coordinate 154,417 downwards.
CCGTCGAGTACCCGTTCAGCTTCAGGGTCATCGGCAGGGGCGCCTTGGTGTTCGGCCGCACCGAGCTGTTGCCCGGCGCCGACGTCGCCGTCTCGGTGATGCTGCCCATCCCCACCGAGTGATGGTTGCGGCCCGACAGCAGCGCCGCCCGCGACGGCGCACACAGCGCTGTCGTGTGGAACCGGTTGTACTTCAGGCCGCCCGCCGCCAGCCGCTCCGCCGTCGGCGTCGCGCACGGGCCACCGAACGCGCTAGACGCGCCGAAACCCACATCGTCCAGGAGAACGATCAACACGTTCGACGCGCCCTCGGGCGGCCGCAATGCCTCGATCGGCGGGTACGTGGTATCCGGGTCCTTGGCGTCGTAGGTCGTCAGGCCGGGCGCCGGCCGGTCCGGGATCGGTAGCATCACGCGGGCGTGGCGGTCGGGCACGTCGGCCATCACAATCCTCCTGAGCGGCGCTGCGCTGATCAGGTCGAACGTCCCGCAGCGGCCGCCGGCCCACCTCACCCCCGACGAATGAAAGCCGGGCCGCTACCGGACCACCGGGTCGTGCGGCTGTAGCAGGCGTGCCGCCTTCGCCTTGTTGACCGCGTCGATCCGCGAGACGGCCCTCAGCTTGGTGTAGATGTTGGTCAGATGGCGCTTCACCGTGCCCTCGACGATGCACAGCCGTGCCGCGATCTGCGCGTTGCTCAGCGCGAGGGCGGCCAGCTCGAGCACCTGCACCTCGCGCCGGCTCAACGGATTGTCGGCCGGCACGGCCAGCTGGGTCGCGTTACGGTGCGAGACGACCAGCACGCTGTTGGCCTCATAGCAGACGGTGCGGATCACACCGACCAGTTCCTGGCGGCTGGCGGACCTGACCAGTACGGCGTGCGCGCCGGCCGTCAGGACGTCCTGCAGCAGGCGCAGATCGTCGTCCATCGCGAGCACGATGATCCGGGTGCCCGGCGATATCCGCTTGATCTGCTGCACCGTGGCGCAGACCGGGTGGTCGGGCATCCCGACGTCCAGCAGGACGACCATCGGCCGCTTGGCGGCCACCGACTGCACGGCGGTCACGCTGTTGCCGGCCTGGCCGACGACCCGGAAGTCGGGCTCGGCCGTGACGAACTCCGCCAGCCCCTCCCGGAGCAGGGTGTGGTCGCCGGCTATCAGGATGTCGATCGATCCGCTGCCGGGGCCGGCGACCGGTCGTGACGGCGACCTCGGTGGCCGCCTGGTCCGGCCCCGGTTGCGGCCCGGTCCCGGTGGGACGAACCGGGCCTGCTCGTTCCTGTCGAGTTTGTGCATGACACCTCGTACTCCTGCGGATCCGGGTACTCGACGCGCACATCGATCGCTCGGCACATGCCTGACTTCGCCGATTCTGCCAATATCCGGGGGTGATTGTCCACAAAGCCCGGATATTGTTGACGTCTTTTCACATACGCCGTCGGATTGTCAAATTCGTCGCCACACGGGAACCGGAAAGGGCCACCTGTTCCTAAAGGTGTAGTCCGGCGCACCCCTTTGGTGCACCCGGCGCGATCGAGGTCCTGCTCATCGCGGCGCCGCGGTTGCGCGACCGGGCGGCCCATACGCCTTCGGTGTTGACTGCGCTGCGGGGCGCCCAGCCCCGCCATGCTCGCAACGCCAGAAGGAGGACCCCGTGACCCGCTACGCCGAACCGCCCACCGGGCGGCTGATCAGGCGGCATCGGTTGCGCCGTGCCATGACCCAGGCGGCACTGGCCAGGGCGCTCGCGACGGCCTCCGGTAACGGCTCGGTCAGCCGCGACCAGGTCAGCCGCTGGGAGGGCGGCGGCCGCGTGCCGGGACCGTACTGGCGGGGCTGGCTGTGCGTGGTGCTCGGCCTGCCCCGCACCGAACTGGACCGGGCGGCCGCCGAGGCGCGGGCGCTGCGCCTGCTGTCGAACGCCGGCGTGCCGGCCGGCGCCCAAGCGGATCAGTCTCAATTCAGATTGACAGATGACAATGTTATCGGCGCAATTGCGTGACACACGAAGCCCATGGGGTGGCCAGAAAACGGACTCTTTCTCGGCGCCCTCCCCACCGACAGGATCGAATTCGAAAGCCGGTCCCGCACCGTCCGCGGGTAACCGGACAGGTTTTTGAACTCAGGAGGAACCCGTGTCTCACACCACCCGGCGTCTCGCCACCCTCGGCACGCTCCCGCTGGCCGCGGGTGCCGCGCTGGCCCTGACCGTCACGCCCGCCGCCGCCGCGCCGCTCGTGCCACCCGCCCCGGCGTCCACCATGGTGATCAGCCAGGTCTCCACACAGGGACCGGCCGGGACGACCGACGAATTCGTCGAGCTGCACAACCTCGGCGAACAGTCGATGGACATCTCCAACTTCAGCGTCTGGTCCTGCTCCAACTCCGGGCAGCACATCCTGCTCGCCACGGTGCCGGCCGGCACCATCCTGGCCGGCAGCGAGGAGCAGCAGCCGGAGACCGGCCAGTTCTACCTGCTGGCGGCCCAGGGCTACGAGCGGCTCACACCGCCGGACCAGGCCTACAACGGCAACATCGCGCGTACCGGCGGCGTGCTGCTGCGCGGCGCTCCCTCGGCCGAGAACCCCACGGGCGCCCGGGTCGACTCGGTCGGCTTCTCGTCCGCCAACCCCTGCACGGAGACGGCGGCGGCGCCCGCGCAGAGCACCGACTTCGCCGACCAGTCCGCCTTCCGGGTGGCCGATCAGGACACCAACAACAACGCGTTCGACTTCCGCCGGATCGCGCCCGCCATGCCGCGCAACAGCGGCACGTCCTGATCACCCCGAACCGGCGGGCGGCGTCCCGACAGTGCCTGCGCTGAACCGCTCGAGGGGTACGGCCCGGTGGGAGATCCCACCGGGCCGTAGCGGGGTCCGGTCAACCCGATGTCGTCCGGGGCTCGGCGAGGGCGTACGCCCCTCGTACCGTCTGCCGGAGGCGGTTGCCGGCGCCGTCCCACGCCTCCGCCTTCAGCCACATGCCGTCCGGGCCGGACCTCACGGGATTCCGTACGGTGATCCCGTAGCGTCCGGGCGCCAGCTGCCGGACCGCGGCCGGCCGCCAGGTCCGCCCCGCGTCCGCGGAGGACCACAGCCAGAGGCCGGCCGGCGCGCCGCCGTTCTCCGCTCCCCGCGGTTGCCGTGCCAGCACCTCGAAGGCGTGTTCCCGCCCGGCCGGGGCCCGGTTGCCCGGATCCAGCCCGAGCCGGTAGGTCAACTGGATCAACGGCTGGTGTGCGCAGCCGCCGGAGACCGCGCCGGGGCAGGCGAGGGACGGCGACCGCGGCGGCGCCGAGCGGAACGACCACTGCGAGGTCGTGTGCTGCACGGGCCGGACCGTCGGGCCGGCCGGCGCCGGTCCGTCGACCTCGAGCCGGTAGTCCGCCGGCGCCGGCGCGAGCCGGAACGTCGGCATCGGCAGGCTGCCCGTCTCCTCCGCCGGCACCTCGACGCCGTCGCGGAAGAGCCGGACCTGGCTGCGGTAGTCCGGCCAGGACTGGACGGCGTGCGTCTCGGACGAGTCACCCAGGTGCCAGGCCGGGAAGAACACGCTGCCGTCGGGCCCGCCGCGGCAGAGGCCGCAGCCGTCGGCGCCGCCGCCCGGTTCACCCTCCAGGACCGGGCCCTCGTACCAGCGCTCCTCGGGCAGCGGACCGGCGGTGGCGCCGAAGACGTCGCGACTGATCAGGGAGATCGTCCGCGCCGGGGAGTTCGCCGGCTGCTCGTTCTGGGTGGTCCAGCGGATCCACGTAACGGCGGGGTTCGCCGGCCCGACATATTCGGCGCGAACGGCCGGCGCCGCGAACTGCACCCGTTCGCGGACGGCGCTGAGGCTGCGCGGGCCGAAGGCGTACCAGTTCTTCTCGTAGGTCATCGCCCGGTCGGCGTGGTAGCGCGTCGGTATCACCACCAGCCCGGCCGCGGTGGCGACGTCGCTGCGCGCGGACGGTACGCCGTCGTACGGATAGAAGAGGTTGTAGCCGCTGGCGGGCGAGGCGTCGCCGGTCAGGGTGACCCGTACCGCCCGGTCGGCCAGCCAGGCCCGCAGGGCCGCGCCCTCGGCATGGCCGAGGAACAGCTGGGGCACCGGCGTCGCCGACGGCCGGGCCGGTGGCACCGCGCCGGGCCGGTCGACGTACAGCATGATGCCGGCGGCGCCGGCGTCGGAGACCGCCCGGGTGGCCGCCGTGGCCGCCTGGGCCGCGGCCGCCGGGTCCGGTGCGTCGCCGGGTGCGGCGACGGCGACCAGGGCGAGCCGGCCGTGCAGGTCGATCCCGGTCAGGTCGGCGGGCCTGCCCTGCCCGGCCCAGACCAGGTCGGCCTCGCGGGTACCGGGCCAGCGGGCGGGCGTCCGGTAGACGTCGTACCGCGGGTGCAGGTCCACGGTGGAGGACTCGGTGGCCGCCCGCACCCGAAGCCCCGCGCCGGCCAGCGTGCGCTTGTCGTAGGTGTCGAGGTTGCCGTGCCGGGCGGCCGGCTGCGGGGTGACGAAGACGCCCAGATCGGGATCGGTCCGCACGGCGGCCATGAGGCTCATCCGGGCGCCGGTGGTCGTGCGCACCACCTCGACGGAGCGGGCCAGTTCGTCGGTGGCCTCGCGGGTGCTCACCGTGTGCAGCTGCCCCTTGCGGGCGTCCAGCGAGATCTCGGTGTCGCCGGCGACGGTGACCTCGGGCGACACCATCAGATCCGTACGCCGTCCGGTCAGCTCGGTGGCGGACAGCGACGCCAGCGCCGTGTAGACGCCGCCGCGGCGCACCGGCGTCTCCCCGGAGCCGTCCGCGACGGGAACGACAAGCATCGCGGCGGCGAAGGGGTCGTTCGAGGTGGCCGGATCCAGTCCGGCATCGACCAGGTAGACGCTGCCGAAGGGAGCCGGCCGGCCATGATGATCGCTCATCCGCACGGTCACCTGCGAGGTCTCCGGGCGCAGGTAGACACCGACCGCGGTGCGCAGCGAGACCTGCGCCCCGGTCGCGGCGACGGCCCCGCCGTACGCGCCGGCGGCCCCGGCCGGATCGATGGTGACCGTGGCGGTGGCCCGGCCGCCCGCCGGCACGGTGAGTACGGTCGTCGAGAGCCGGCCGAGGTTCGGCGCGGGAACGCCGTTCCAGCCCGTGAAGGTCATCTCCAGCCGCAGGTTCAGCGGCTCGGTTCCGTCGTTGACGTAGGTGACCGGGTACTCGGTGGTGGCCGGGCCCGGCGTGTCGCCGCCGGCCTGCAGGGCGCCGGTGGCGGCGATGTCCTGCCGAACCGCGCGGGCCACGTCGACCCGCCCCGCGCCGACGGCCGCCCAGCCGCCGTCGACCGGTGCGGTGCTGCTGATCAGGGCGTCCTTGAGCCGGTCGGCCCGCCACACCGGGCGGCGCTGCGCAAGGATGGCCGCGGCCCCGGCGACGTGCGGGGTGGCCATCGAGGTGCCGGACAGCGCCGTGTAGGCGTCGCCGACGGGGTCGCCGAGTTCGGTGCCGGCGGCGCGGGCCGCGACGATGCCCACGCCGGGCGCCACGATCTCCGGCTTGAAGAGCCCGTCGCCCAGGCGTGGACCCCGGCTGGAGAAGGCGGCCGGACGGTCGTCGCGGTCGACGGCACCGACCGTCAGGGCGGCCCGGGCCGCGCCCGGCGCGTTCACGCTGACCGGGGCGCCGTCGTTCCCCGAGGCCACCACGAACAGGGCACCGGTGCGCCGGCTCAGCTCGTCGACGGCCACGCTCAGCGGGTCCGTGCCGTCCGTTGGCTCGCCGCCCAGGCTCATGTTGATCACCCGGGCCCCGCCGTCCGCCGCCCACTGCATGCCCGCGATCACCATGGAGCCCAGCCCGGCCCCGTCGTCGTCGAGCACCCTGCCGATCATCAGTTCTGCGCCGGGCGCGACGCCGCGGTAGCGGCCGCCGGAGGCCGCGCCGCTGCCCGCGATGATCGAGGCGACGTGTGTGCCGTGCCCGTGCCCGTCCACGGTGGATCCGGAGCCGGTGAAGTCCATCGCGCCGGCGATCCTTCCCCGCAGGTCCGGGTGGCCGGCGTCGACCCCGCTGTCGAGAACGGCGATCTTCACGCCCGCGCCGTCGTATCCGGCCCGCCACGCCTCGGGCGCGCCGATCCGCGGCACGCTGTGATCCAGGGTGGCGGTCACCCGGGCGTCGAGCCAGATCTTGCCGAGGCCGCGGCTCAGCCCGGCCCGGCCGGCGGCCGGGGTGGCGGGGCGGACCGCCTTCCAGAACTCGGCGCCCTGGCGGCTCACCCGCAACGCCGAGCCGCGCACGGCGGGCAGGACGCGGGTGCGGCGGCTGGCCGGCAGCGCCCCCGGGTCCCCGTGGCTCCGGCCGGTGACGATGACCGGCAGCGTGGCCGACCGGTCGTCGTCGAGTCCCTGCCGGGTGAGGCCCCGCACGTTGAACAGTTCCCGGTCGAGCGCGCCGGCCGCGATCAACGGTTCGGCGTCCGAGGGTACGACGTAGAGCGCGGGCCGGCCGCCCGCAGAGCGGCGCGACATCGTGGCGAAGGTGACGCCGCCCCGGTCGGGCGATCCGGGTTGGACGGTGACCTGTGCCCGGTCGTCCGGCAGCTCGCGATAGCTGACCCGGTCACCGGTGAGAAGCGTGACGGTGTGCGTACTTGTCACGGCCGCGGACGACGGTGCCCGGAGGGCGGACGCCGGTGGCCGGGCCTGCGCGCCGGTGGGCGGCAGTCCGGCGGCGACGCAGGCGACCACGGTGGCAACGGTGACCCCGAGGCGTCTGTTGCGGGCAGAGCCGGAACTGTGCTTGGAGTTCATCGGACCGTCCTTCCGTCCAGGTGCGAAAGAAGCAGCACCGCGCCATGTCGTGCACGACGCGGTGCCGGTGGGCCGCTAGGGCGGGGGAAGATGAACCAACCGCTAACAACTTATGAAAAGGATGAGGTCCGGTGAGGCGCGGCGGAACGTCTCCGCCCTGGCGAGAACTCGCCACCGACGCGACGACGCCAGCCCGGCGGCCGGACCCCCGGCGAAGATGAGCCAGATGTTCTCCGTGGCCGGCCTCGGAGAAGAGGACGAGGCGGTCTATGCGGCCTTGATGGACGGTCCGGCGACGGTGCCCGAGCTGGCCCGCAGCACCCGCCTGGCGGAGGAGCTCGTCCGGGTGGCGCTGGACCACCTCGAGGAGGCCGGCCTGGTCGGCCGCAGCGCCGGCCACCCGGAACGGCACACCGCGGCGGCACCGGATGTGGCACTGGAGGCGTTGCTGCTGCGCCAGGAGGAACAGTTGCAGCGCGCCCGCCTGCACGCGCACCAGCTGGCCGCCCGGCACCGCCGCGCACACGCCGGCGACGATCCGGCCTCGCTGGTCGAGGTGGTCACCGGCCGGATGGCGGTGCTGGAGCGCTTCGAGCAGGTCCAGCGCGCCGCCCGCCGCGAGATCCGAGCCATCGACAAGCCCCCCTACGCGGTGCCCTCCGGCAACCGCAACCCCGTCGAGCTGGACATGCTGGCCCGGGGCATCAGCTACCGGGTGATCTACGACCCGCAGGGGCTCCTCGAGTTCCACGACCTGCGCGCCGACCTCGAGCAGAGCGCCGCGCGCGGCGAGGTGGCCCGGGTCCTGGCCGCCGCGCCGACCAAGCTGATCCTCGCCGACGACCGGATGGGCCTGCTGCCCCTACAGGCGGCGCCGTCGTCCATCGAGAGCATCGTCGTGGTCCATCCGTCGGCGCTGCTGGAGGCGCTCGGCGCGCTGTTCGAGTCGCTGTGGGCCCGGGCGCTGCCGCTCGGGCTCGCCTACGGGACCCAGGCCGGCGCCGGGCCGACCCGCGACGAGCTGCGGCTGCTGACGCTGCTCACGACGGGCATACCGGACGAGGCGATCGCCCGGCAGCTGGGCCTGAGCTACCGCACCTTCCAGCGGCGCCTGCGTACGCTGCTGGCCCGGCTGGATGCCGAGACCCGCTTCCAGGCCGGGGTCCGGGCCGCGCACCTGGGCTGGATCCCGGCCGGCGCCGAGGGCCCCGCCCGCCGGCCGCGGCCCACCGGCTCGTGACCGCCCGATGACCGGCCGTACCGCTCCGAAATTGAGATGATCTTCGGGGCAGACCGCGCGGCCGGCGAAAGCTACGCTGCACGCCGTGTGGCCATTCAAGAAGCGGCGCGCCGACGGCGCCGACTCCGTGGAGATCAGCGAGTTCCTGCACGACGAGGGCGCCGAGAACCTGCACGCGGCGCTCGAGAAGCGGGACTGGGAGACCGCCCGGGAGATCCTCTCGGCGGCCGACCGCGAGCACTTCATGTACTACGTCGAGGTCGCGTCCGACGTCAAAGGGCTCGAGGAGTGGATCACCGAGCCGATCCGCGCCGAGCCCGGCTCGACGCTGCCGCTCCTGCTCCGGGGCGCCCGCGCCGTCAGCTGGGCGTGGGAGGCCCGGGGCAGCGGCACGGCGGATACCGTGGGACAGGATGCCTGGAAGGTGTGGTTCCAGCGGCTCAAACTGGCCGAGAACTGCCTCGACGAGGTGGTGGACCGCGACCCGGGCAACGCCGAGGCCTGGCACTACCTGATCACCCTGGCCCGGGCCCGGCAGCTGCCCATCGACGAGCACTGGCGGCGGTTCAACAAGCTGATCGAGATCGACCCGAGCCACCTGTTCGGCCACGAGCAGATGCTCAACAACCTGATGCCCAAGTGGAGCGGCAGCAACGAGGCGATGTTCGACTTCGCCCGTACCCGCGCCGCCGCCTGCCCCGGTACCCACGTGCCCGTGCTCATCGCCAAGGCACACATCGAGTACCACTGGAAGAACGGCCGCGAGGAGTACCTCGAGCGGGACGAGGTCGCCGACGAGATCAACGCCGCGGCCTACGAGTCGGTCTGGCACGACGACTACGAGACGTCCCTGTTGACGCCGGTGCTCTGGAACGACTTCGCGTACACGCTGACCTACGGTCGGTATTTCAAGCAGGCCTGGCACCTGTACGAGTCGATCGAGGACGACTGGGTGCGCCAGTGGCCCTGGGGCGGCGTCAAGTGGTTCCTGAAGGCGCGCGAACACGCGAGGGAGAACCAGGACTACTGACGGCGGCGCCCGGCGCGTTCGCCGGTGCCGGGCCTCGTTTGGCGCCGACCACCTCGTGATGCGAGCCGCGGACCGGGCCGGTCCGCGTCCCAGACCTGGCGGATCACCTCGATCGCCTCGCCCAGCGCGTCGACCGACCGGCCCGCGGTCAGGCGCCGGCCGCCCATCGCCTCGATGCCGTCCCAGAAGGCCCCGGCCCCGATGGCGAGCTCGATCCGGCCGCCGGTGAGCCGGTCCAGCAAGGCGTGGGCCCGGGCGAGCCCATTGCTCATTGATACCTCAGCCGCGGCGACGACACCGGCTAAACTGGAGAGTGGAGCTGACGCACAGGGAAATCTTCGAACGGTACGTGTACGCCGGCGCGGTCACCCGGAACCCGGACGCGGTCGCGGCGATGTTCACCGAGGACGGCGTGCTCGACGCGCCACTGGCTCCCGACGGCCATCCGATGCACGGGCGCCTGGTTGGCCGCGACGCGATCCGGACCGGAATCGGCCGGTACCACCGGCAACTGACCGACCCGGGCGCGATGAACGTGGCAGCGTCCGCCTACGTCCTACACGACACCGCCGACCCCGACGTGTTCATCGCCGAGATCGATGTCGCCTTCGACCAAGCCGACGGGCGGCGGACGACGATGTCGCTCGTGCAGATCTTCCGCCTCCGCGACGGGCGGATCGCCCTGCTCCGCGACTACTTCGCGTGACAATTCGAGGGCTTCCCGCCCGCCGGCGGACGGCGGGCGGGAAGCGTCCCGGTTCAGGACAGGACGGAGTAGTCCGTGTAGCCCTTCGCGCCGCCGGCGTAGAAGGTGGCCGGGTCCGCCTCGTTGAGCTCGGCGCCCTGCGTCCACCGCCGCACCAGGTCCGGGTTGGCGATGAACGGGCGTCCCACCGTCACCGCGTCGGCCACCCCGTCCGCGACGAGCCGGTCGAGCTCGTCGCGATCCGACTCCACCCCGAAACCGGTGTTGAGGACGAACGTCGACGGCCAGACCGCGCGCAGCTTCCCGATGATCGGGTCGCCCGGCGCGGCCAGCACGTGCAGGTACGCGAGGCCCAGCTCGGCGAGCTGGGTGGTGAGCACCTCGTACACGGACACGTCGTCCTCGGAGATGTCGTTGAACGGGTGCTGCGGGGAGATCCTGATCCCGACGCGGTCGGCGCCGATGGCGGCGCTGACCGCGGCTGCGACCTCGACGACGAAGCGGGCACGGTTCTGCGGCGAGCCGCCGTAGGCGTCGGTGCGCCCGTTCACGCCGTCGGCGAGGAACTGGTGCAGCAGGTAACCGTTCGCGGCGTGCAGCTCCACACCGTCCAGTCCGGCCGCCACCGCCCGGCGGGCGGCGTCGGCGTACTCGGCGGCCACCCCGGGCAGCTCGTCGGTCCGCAGCTCGCGCGGCTCGGAGAAGGGCTGCAGGCCGGTCGCGGTGAACGCCTCGCCCGCGGCGCGGACCGCCGAGGGCGCCACCGGCGTCTCGCCGGCGATGATGCTGCTGTGCGAGATCCGCCCGGCGTGCATGAGCTGGACCACGATCCGGCCGCCGCCGGCGTGCACGGCCTCGGCGATGCGCTGCCAGCCCTCCTGCTGGCCGTCGGTGTGCAGACCCGGGGTGTTCGGGTAGCCCTGGCCGACGGCGGACGGCTGACTTCCTTCGGCGATGATGACGCCGGCACCGGCACGCTGGCCGTAGTACTCGGCCTGCAGGGCGCTCGGGGTGCCGTCCGGGTTCGCCCGGTTGCGGGTCAGCGGCGCCATCCAGATCCGGTTGGGTGCCTGAAGTGCACCGGCCGTCACCGGCTGCAGCAGTGCACTGGCGGGGCTGAGGGGTGTAATCGTCATGCCGGCGTAAGCAACGGACCCGATCACGAACTTCCTCACCGTGACCATGATCACCATCTATGGCACCCCGAGGAATGATCAATATGTCCGAGTCGTCCGCCGGCCGGTATCTTTGCCGATATGGCCGACCATAGAACTTATGATCTCGTTCATCCTGTTGCCGAAACAGCCACCGCGGAACAGCTCGACGATCCTCGGGGCTACGCCGGCAGACGCGTTCGGTACGGCCTCGCGGACGCATCCGTTCGGGCCACCCTCATCGAGTTGATGAAGCTTGCCGAGCTGTCGTTCGACGCACAGACCGGCATCGCCGCGACCGACGACCTCGATGCCGCGGCCCACGCCATCGCCTTCCTGTTCGACCTGACCACCGCCGGAGAACAGGCGGAACAATGGAAACCGGACCTCGCCGAGCACCTCGAGCTCTACCGCTCCCCCGGCGACTGGGAAACCACCCCGATCAAGATCGACGGCCGCGTCGCATCCGCTCGATCATTGCCCTATCGCGACGCGGTCGTCTTCCTGCACGAGCTCGACGACAGATACCTGATAATCGCCATGCGACCGGCCGTCACGATTCCCGAGGTGGCCACCCGCTAGCAGGGCAGCAGTACTCGCGACTTGGTCATGTGAGGCCGGCGCGGGCTTGATGCCCCGGCGCCGGCCCGACGCACGGCTGAGCCCGCGGGCTTATCGGCCCCCGGTGTTCGCCTCGACCTGGGTTTCGCCGCCGGGCTGCGCTCCGCCCGTACGGTCCCGACCTGGTCTATTGCAACGGCCACGTCGACCTGACTCCGGGTGTGGTCGGGACGGTCGGTGGTCCGCCGCTCGGCGTCTACCCGAACCCGTCGTGCCCATCCTGCAAGCGCCTGATGTTCCACATCGCCACCGTGTCCAACCAGATCCGTGAACGCGGCGACGGCTGGCGCAGCCTCTTCCTCTGCGAGGACTGCCACACGGTCGCCGTAACCGCCACCGGCTGGAACTGACACGCGGACGTGGGCGCGTGCCGCCCACCAGGCAGGCCCGTCCGGCCGACGGCGTGCCCGCCGCCGGCCGGTTCCTGCATTGTTGCTAGGCGTAGGTGTACCAGGCCTTGTGGTCGAGCACGTCCGACGGGCGCACGGTGTTCCACGGCGTCATCGTGTCGTTGAGGTCGACCACGTTCGGGGTGCCGGAGGTGGGCAGGTAGCCCGAGGCCGGATGTGCGCGCTGCCAGTCCGACCACAGCTTGTCGATGTGGCAGTGGTGCAGCCAGAACACCGGGTCGTTGGGTGAGGTGCCGGCGAGCATGTCGCCGCCGACCCAGACGTGGACGCGGTTGTGCAGGTTCGGGCCCCGCCAGCCCTCGACCTGGTTGCGGAAGCCGGTGGCCGAGGTGCTGTTCCACGGCGCGGAGTCGTAGGTGCTGATCGCCAGCACCGCGCTGGTCTCGGCGGCGGTCGGCAGTGTCCGGCCCCCGGCGCCCAGCGCCCGCCGCAGGTAGTTGCGGTTGTCGGTGCGCACGTTCAGCGCCCAGTTGCCGGCGCCGAACGCGAACGCGCCGGTGGTGACGCGGCCGTCGCTGCTGCGGCCGTCGCCGCCCATGAAGTCGGCGGCCCAGATCGACGAGGTGGCGCTGCGGTCGACGGTCCAGTTCCAGTAGGGCAGGTCGACCGCGGGGTTGATGGACTGCAGCGCGCGCTCGAAGTCGAGCAGGAACTGCCGGTGCCAGGGCAGGAAGGACGGCGAGCGGTGACCCACCCGGTTGCCGTTGTCACTGTCGCCGAGGATGAAGCTGTTATGGGTACGGACGAACTCGTCGTATCGGCCGCTGCGCTTGAGTTCGAGCACGGCGTTGACGAAGTTGCGCTTCTCCGTGGCGGTGAGGTCTCGCTGGTTCTTGCGTACGCCCATGGTGGACTTGGGTCGCCTTTCCGAGAGAGGGGTGGTCGCGAGCGGGGATCAGCGGTGCTGGACGTGCACCAGCTGGGCTCCGTCGAGCTCGTCGACCGCGGCACGGGCGACCTCGCGCAGCGTCCGGAAGGTCTGGTAGTGGTTCGCGACGCTGGTGTAGGTGCCGTCGGCGTTCACCATCACGTGCAGCGCGGTGCCGTCGATGACGACGTTCGGCATGGCCGCGCCGGCGCCGTCGACGGCGAGGCTGCGGGCCCGCGCGGCAGGGATGCCGGCGCCCTGGATGCGGCGGCCGCGGTAGGTCTCGTCGAAGCTTTCGCTCTTGCCGGCGGTGGCGTTCGAGTCCGGTGCGGCCTGCGAGCCGCTGACGGTCAGCACCTGGACGCCGAGCGCGCCGGTGCCCACCGCCACCGCCCCGGCCGCCGTCAGCTTCAACAGCTCACGGCGCTTCATGGTGGTCACTGAAATTCTCCCCCTAGTTCGTGCGCTGAAGAATCCGCGGACTAGACGGCCATCTACCTAAGGATTTATTGCTAGGGATGGCCCAATCCGAGGATCCTTCGGCTTATCCCGAGGCCGCCGAAGCTAGCAACGTCGATCTCCGGCCCGCAACCCGCGCCGCCGGGCGACACGACCCCTCCACTCGCGGGCGGCATGTGCGGGCAGTTGCCTGCCGCGTCAGACATCGGAGCGGCGAATGGAAACATGCGGGTAACGCACTGCTATTGAAAGCGCAATGTCTATATGTCAATGCAACGATGCGTGACCATGGCGCCCGTGACCGGGGATGCCGGTGACATTCCTCATGGCATTACTCCACCGGCCCGACGGGGAATGAGTGAGCTATCTCACCGAGATGCCTGTTGATTGCTCCACTGTGGATACGACGATGCGTAGCGCCTGCATGCACGGCGATCGCGCCGTAGGGCCGGGTGTCGATGTTGGCCGGATTCGTCAAGGGCTTGGCATTGCCGCCGCACGGAAACGGGCGAAACGTTGTATCCGTGATGCATCGACGTGTCGTAGTGGTCGCATATCCCGGCGCACAGATCTTGGACATCGCCGGCCCGGTCGAGGTCTTCGACACCGCGCACCGGCTGCTCAACCGGCCCGGCACCGGGTACCGGATCGAGTTCGTCTCCCCGGTGTCACCGCTGGTACGCACCTGTTCCGGGGTGACCATCGGGGCCGCGTCGCTGGAGACCGGGGACGGACCGATCGACACTCTGCTCGTACCCGGTGGATGGGGCCTGCATGAGGCGCTCGCCAACCGGGAGCTGGTCTCCTGGATCGGCCGGGCCGCCGGCCGGTCCCGCCGGGTGGCGTCGGTGTGCGGTGGCGCCTTCCTGCTCGCCGAGGCCGGCCTGCTCACCGGCCGCCGGGCCACCACGCACTGGGCGTTCAGCGCGGAGATGGCCCGCCGGTACCCCGAGGTGATCGTGGATCCGGAACCGATCTTCATCTGGGACGGCCCGTACATCACCTCGGCGGGCGTGTCGACCGGCATCGACATGAGCCTGGCGCTGGTCGAGGACGACCACGGCGCCGAGTTCGCGCTGGAGGTGGCCCGCTACCTGGTGGTGTTCTTCAAGCGGCACGGCGGGCAGTCGCAGTTCAGCGACGTGCTCGACGCCCAGCTCGCCGAGTTCGCACCGATCCGGACCGCACAGGAGTGGATCCTGGACCAGCTGACACACCCCCTCCTGGTCGCCGAGGTGGCCGAGCGGGCAAAGATGAGCCCGCGCAACTTCGCCCGGGTCTTCCGCCGCGAGGTCGGCATGACACCCGGGCACTACATCGAGCGGGCCCGCATCTCCCGCAGCCGCGGGCTGCTGGAGACCACCGATCTGCCGGTCACCGCCGTGGCGCGGCGCTGCGGCTTCCCGACGGTGGAGACGTTCCTGCGCGCCTTCACCAAGGTGCTCGGCACCACCCCGACCGAGTACCGCCACCGGTTCCAGACGCTCGGCGCCGGCGGACTCGTCGTCGACTGGGAGCGGGTGGACTGATGGAACCGGCCGTGCGCGTGGTCGACCACATCGTCGCCGAGCTCGCCCGTACGGGGGTGGACCGGGTGTTCGGCGTCGGCGGCGCCAACATCGAGGACCTGTACGACGCGATGCACCGCAGCGGCGGCGCGGTACGCGGGCTGGTCGCCAAGCACGAGTTCGCCGCCGCGACGATGGCCGACGGGTACGCCCGCGCGACCGGCCGGCTGGGCGTGGTCGCGGCCACCTCCGGCGGCGGGGCGATGAACCTGGTACCCGGCCTCGCCGAGGCGCACGCCTCGCGGATACCGGTGCTCGCGCTGGTCGGGCAGCCGCCCACCGGCCAGCACGGGCGGGGCGCCTTCCAGGACACCAGCGGCAAGGCCGGATCCTTCGACGCGCGCGAGGTGTTCGCGCCGCTGTCGCGGTTCTGCGCGCACGTGCACACCGCCGGGTCGATAGCCGAGCTGCTGCCGCAGGCCGTGGCCGCGGCTTGGTCGCATCCCCGCGGGCCGGCCGTGCTGCTGCTGCCCAAGGACGTGCAGCAGGCGGCGGCACCACCCCCCGCCGCGGCATGGCCGCACACCGAGGCGGCCGGCGGCGTCGACCCGGCCGCGCTGGACCGCGTCATCGCCGCGCTGCGCTCGGCCGACGGGATACTCATCGTCGCCGGCGAGGGCGTGGCCGCCGACGACGCGCGGCCGGAGGTCGCCGACCTGGCCCGGCGCCTCGGCGCCTGGGTGGCGGTCACCCCGGACGCCAAGGACGTGTACGACAACCGGGGTACCCGGTTCGCCGGCGTGTCGGGAGTGATGGGGCACCCGGGCGTCGCCGACTGCCTGCGCCGCGCGGACGTGTGCCTGCTCGTCGGTACCCGGCTTCCCGTGATGGCCCGGGGCGGCCTCGACGACCTCCTGGCCGGCACGCTCGTCATCGGAGTCGACCCGGAGCCGCCGTTCGTGCCGGCGGTCGCACTGCGCGGCGCGGTGCGAGCCACCCTGCGCGCCATCGTCGCCCGGCTCGACGCCCGCCCGCGCCGGTGCCCCGACCATGCCGGCCCGGTACCCCTGCCGCCGCCACCGGCCCGCGGGCCCGGCACCTCGTACGCCGACGCCGTCGCCGCCGTCGCCGGGGCGCTGCCCGAGGACGCCAACGTGTTCGTCGACGCGGGCAACGCGGCGGCCGCCGCGATACACCTGCTGCCCGCCCCGCGCCGGGGCCGGTTCGTGGTCGCCGTCGGCATGGGCGGCATGGGGTACACGTTCGGAGCCGGTATCGGCGCGGCCCTCGGCAGCGGCCGGCGCACCTATGTCCTCGCCGGCGACGGCGCGTTCCTCATGCACGGCATGGAGGTGCACACCGCGGTCGAGTACGACGCCTGCGTGACCTTCGTGGTCTTCAACAACAACGCGCACGGCATGTGCGTGACCCGCGAACAGCTCTTCTACGGCGACCGGTACAGCTACAACACGTTCCGGCCGACCGACATCGCCGCAGGGGTCGGCGCCGCTTTCCCCACCCTCGACGTCACCCACGCCGACGACGCCGGCCAGCTGCGCCGGGCGCTGCTGCGCAGCAACGGCCGGACCGGCCCGGCGTTCGTCTCGCTCGACTTCGACCCGCGCGAGATACCGCCGTTCCTGCCGTTCCTCGCCGCGCTCGGCCTGGACGGCACCGACCGCACCAACGACAACGAGGAGGCATCCGATGAGCGCCGACAGGTTCACGCCGGTTGATCGCATCCCCGGGCTGATGCGCGTGGAGAACACCGACCGGGAGGAGCTCCTCGCGCACTGCCTGGCGGCGCCCGGCCCGGCGCAGGCGGACGAGCGGTACTGCACGGTCGAGGAGCACGTCGACTGCCCGCCCGAGCGGGCGTACGACTATCTGCGCGTGTTGCACAACCTGCAGGAGTGGACCTACAGCGTGCGGGACCTCGAACCCGCCGGCGCGCCCGGCCTGTCGGCCGGATACGACCGGATCGAAGAGGGTACCCGCATCTTCTGCCGGGTGGTGGCCAACCCGGACGCGATGACCATCGACTACCACTGCTCCTGGGACCAGGGCGACCGGCTGTGGATGATCTACCTGATGCGGGTGGTACCCGCCGCGCTGGTTCTGGACCGGCCCGGCAGCGTCATCACCTGGACCAACTGCCGTCACCCGTACTACGACGCGAACCCGTACCCGCGGCTCGCGCCCAGCCCGGACCGGCCCTGGGTCGGCCGGTACTGGGACCTGTTCCGC
This sequence comes from Actinoplanes sp. NPDC049118, assembly GCF_040648555.1. Taxonomy (NCBI): domain Bacteria; kingdom Bacillati; phylum Actinomycetota; class Actinomycetes; order Micromonosporales; family Micromonosporaceae; genus Actinoplanes; species Actinoplanes sp. NPDC049118. The sequence continues at coordinate 137,396 of NZ_JBEZDY010000011.1, read as the reverse complement.
GCCGGGCACACCCTGGAGCTGCGCAACCTCAAGACGATCCTGGAGTACCGGCACGCCAACGGCGAGCCGGTCGGCCGGCCGCCGCAGCCGGCGGTGCCACGGTGACCGGGGCGGTCAGCCTCACCGACGTGGCCGGCTACCTGCCGGGCGAGCCCGTCGGCCGGGAATTCTTCACCCGGTACCCGCAGAGCCCGGACCCGTCGCGCGACAGCACGATGTTCACGGCGCCGCGCTGGCGCCACCACGTCGCCGCCGACGAGACCAACGTCGACCTGGTCGAACGCGCGGTGTGGCCGCTCATCGACCGGCACGGTGCGGACGCGATCCGCGGCGTGGACGTGCTGCTGGTGCACACCCAGCTCCCCGACCTGCCCATCGTGGGCGCCGGCACGGAGATCGCCCGGCGCCTCGGGCTACGCCCCGAGTGGCTCGTCGACGTGGCCAACGCCGGCTGCGCCTCGTTCGTGCACATGCTGCGGCTGGCCCGGCAGCTCCTCACCACGACGCGTGCGAGGAGCGCGCTGGTGTGCAACGCACAGACCGCCGCCGGCCAGCTGTTCACCCAGTCCGAGGTGCGCCGCCTCGGCCAGGCGGCCATCCCCGGCGACGGCTGCGGGGTGGCCTACCTGACCGTCGGCGGCCCGTCGCCCATCCTCGACGTGACCACCCGCCACCTCGGCGAGTACGCCGGGGAGATGCGGCTGGTGGCCGACGACGGGCGGCGGTACTGGCAGACCCGGCAGTCGCAGCTGCGGATCGGCTTCACCGAGCCGGCCGTCGCGGCCGTGCTGGAGCGCGGAAACCGCCTGGTCCCGGAGGCGGTTGGCGAGCTCTGCCACCGGCTCGGCGTGCCGAGCAGCGAGATCGATGTGCTGATCACCAACCAGCCCAACCGGACCTTCCTGCACAACTGGCGGCAGGCGCTGGGAGTGCCCGCCGCCCGGCACCCGGACACCTTCGAGCGGTGCGGAAACCTGTTCGGCGCGGCCATGCCGGTCACCCTGGACCACGTGGTGCGCACCGGCCGGGTACACGACGGGGACCTGGTGGTGTTCGGCGGTTTCGCACACGCCGGCGACTTCGCCGGCGCCGCCGCCGTGCGCTGGCACGGATCGCGGTAGGCGAAGGCGTCAGGTGTTCAACCGATCGCTTCCAGGGCCTTGCGGCACAGGTTCAGCAGGTCCTCGTCGTCGCGTACCGGGTTGATGCTGTGCGCGAAGGGCTCCATCGTGTACCGGCGGCGCTCTCGCAGCTCGGCCAGCAGCAGCGGCCGGGCCGGCGCCGCCGACGGTCCCATCCGCGCCCACACCTCGGCGGCCGCCCGGCGGGTCTCCGCGCTCTCCCGCCACCCGTACTCCAGCACGGGCATGGTGGCGTCGACGTCGCCGGCCGCCGACCACAGGGCGCGGGCGGCGTCCATCCGTACCCAGAAGTCCTCGTCCTGGAGCAGCTCGCGCAGGTACGGCGCGAAGTCGGCCAGCGGGGCGCCCACCTGGGCGAGGAGCGACGTCATGTCGCGCTTGCCGTACTGCTCGTCGCGGTACCGGTCGAGCACCTCCCGGGCCGCGGTGTCGTCGCCGCACACATGCCAGATCGCGGCGGCGGCGAAGGCCGCCTCGATCCGGTGCCCGGTGCCGATGATCTCCCTCAGCCGCTGCTCCGAGCGCCGCGCCGCCGGGCCGAAGGCGCCCAGCGCCCGGATGGCGCCCCGGTCCAGCGGCTCGGCCAGCAGGTCGTCGGTGGTCGCGGCGGCGGCCGGACCGATCCGGACCAGCGCGCCGATCAGATCGGAACGGCGTTGGTCGGCGTCGGGCATCTCCCGCCGGCGTCGCACGAGCAGCGGGGCCAGGTCGGCGGCGCGGGCGCCGTACCGGCCCACGAGGGCGCCGATGCCGCGGGGCACCACCTCCGCCTCGAGCACCCAGGCGAGCATCGGCAGCGCGCGTGGGTCGCCGGTGCCGACCAGCGCGGACAGCGCCGGGCCCACGACGGCGCCGGAGCCCGAGGCGATGACCCACGCCGCCTTCCTGTTCCGGGCGGACTCCGCAACGATCCGGTCGGAGCTCATCAGCGCGGCGACGAGCGCGTCGGCCGCGGGCGCCGCGTGTACGTCCATTATCCCGAGCGCCTGGTAGGCCCGGTCCCGGGCGGTCGCGGGCCCGCGGGTCACCTGCTCGGCGACGAGCGCGGCCAGCGACGCGTAGTCGGCACGCCAGCAGTTGACCATGTATCCCGCGGCCCGAATGCCGCTCTCGCGGCACTTGGGGTCGGGCGAGCGCAGCAGCGCGACCAGCAGTTCCATCCGCGCCTCGAGCCGGTCCCCCATCGAGTTGCTCACTCCGATGACCAGCTCACCCAGGTCGACCCGGCGCCGCCGCGAGCCGTCGCCGTGCTGTGTCAGCATGGCGAGCGAGGTCTCCACGGCGACCGGCGGTCCGCCGTGTTCCGTCAGCGTGATCGCCTGCGTCAGCGCCGCCACGCGTACGCCGTGGTCCGGGTCGTCGGAGAGCACCCCGGCGAGCCAGGTTCCGGTCTCGGCGCCGTCGCCCGCACGGCGGGCGAGCTCCGCGGCCGCGCCGACGACGGCCGTGCGGACGCCGGCGTCGGATTCGGTGTCGAAGCGTTGCCGAAGCGCGGCGTGCGCCTCGGCCGCGCGGTCCCGGCAGGCGAGCAGCGCGGTGCAGGTCGCCGCGCGGACCGACGGCGCGCGGTCGGTCAGCAGTTCGAGCAGGATCGGGTACGCCGCACCCACCGTCGCGTTGGCCCGCGTCTCCTCCGGGGTCAGCGCCCCGGCGTGTGCGGCGTTGCCGATGCTGGCCAGCAGCTCCACCACGGCGGCGCGTCCCGGACGGCGCCGGTCGGCCGCCACGCGCAGCAGGAACGGGACGGCGGCCAGCGTGCTGTCGTATATGTCGCCCTGGTGGTGGACGGAGCCGTACATGAAATCCAGGGCTGCCTCGCGCACGGCCGGGTCGGTGTCGGTGAGCCCGCGCAGGCCCTCCGGTACGTCGGTCGCGGCGCCGTATGCGTGGGTCATCGACTCCCACGCCACCTCGCCGACGCCGGCGAGAACATCCACGGACCTGGCCATGGCACGCAATCATGCCACCCGCCGGAACTCACGCAAGATCCACGTCCTCGCCGTCCAGGCTGAGCTTCCGCAGCCGGGGCAGCCGACGCAGAACGGCCAGGACCTCGTCGTCGGGTGCGCAGGGTAGGGACAGCTCCGTGAGCGCGGTCAGCTCACCGATCCACTCCGGGATCTCGGTCATGCCCTCGTTCATCCACAGCCCGAGCTCCTGGAGGCTCGTCAGGCGGCGAACCCACTCCGGCAGCGTCGACAGGCCGTTGCGGGACAGCTCCAGCCGGGTCAGGTTGGTGAGCTGCCCGAGGCTGTCCGGGAGGCTCTCCGGCGAGCAGTTGAACCAGTCCATGTACAGGTTCAGCTCGGTGAGCCGGGTCAGGTCGCCGATGCTCTCCGGTAGCCGGTCCGACCGCGTGTCGACGAGGGAGAGCCTGGTGAGGTTCTTCAGCCCGCCGAGGAAGTCGAGGGGCTCGTCCTCCAGGTTGTTCTCGCTCAGGCTGAGCACGCGCAGCCCGGTGAGTTCGCCGATCACCTCGGGCACCTCGGCGATGTCGTTCGCCTGGAGGTCGAGTTCGGCCAGCCGGTCGAGCTCCGTCAGCCAGTGCGGCAGCTCCTCGATGTTGTTGAACCGCAGGTTGAGGGACTCGAGATGGGTGAGCCGGCGCACGGCCTTCGGCAGCTCGTCCAGCCCGCACCTGTCCAGGTCCAGCGTCGGCGACCGCGTGACGCGCGCGGCCTCGATGAGTTGCCTCGGCGACGGCTTCTCGATCTCCTGCATCACCGCATGCTAGGTGACGTGCAACAGCCGCATGACCGCTTCTATCGCCGGCCCGGACGCGGTCGAGCCCGTCGTCACGGTCTGACGGCTCCCGCCGGGTCGCCGCCGCGGGCCGCGCGGAGGCGGGTGATGACGCGGAGGATCTCGTCGCGGTTCTTGGCCGACTTCATCCAGGCCGGCAGCCGGGCGACGAGTGTCATGCCGGATCGGGTCGGGTCCCGCTCGCGCAGCCTCGCGGCGACGTAGTCCTCCAGCAGCGTCAGATGCGCGTCGTTGTAGGCCCACAGCGTGTGTCCCCCGCAGCACCGCGCGCGGTTACCTCCCCGGCGGATCAGGCACTGCCATGGCGATCAGCGTTGCAGACCGGCCGGTCGCCGGCGACACAATTCGCGGCCCGCTCGCCTCAGTCCTGCGCGCCGCCGAGGTACAGGTCCACCGCGACGACGAGGGCCGCGATCAGCGCCAGCGCCGCGAGCCCCATGGAAACAATCTTGGCGACGCTGTACGGCCGCTCCCCGGCGACCGCGCCGGTGCGCCCGTTGATCATGACGTGGTACGTCTTTCCGGCGTGCAGGTAGCAGGCGAGCCACACCGGCAGCAGCATCAGCTTGAACGTGATGTCGAAGTGGGAGGTACGCAACGAGGTGACCCGCTGCTCGTCGCCGCCGATCCGGGCCCGGCAGTCCCGCTCGATCACGCCGGCCATCCGGGCCTTCGCGGAAACCAGCCCGGCCTCGGGCTCCACGTCGTAGCGCAGGGTCTCGTGGCCGGCCAGGAACTCCGGCCGGTACGGCTGCGCCTGCGGCAGCGGCCACGGCTCCAGCTTGACCAGATGCCTCACCGCCAGCCGGCCGGTCCCCGCGACCAGCACGTCGTCGAAGTCACGGGCCACGGTGCCGGACACCGAATGCCACCGCGTCTTGCGCACCCGGCGGGTCTGCGAGTTCCCGTTCACGGTGTGTGTCTCGGTCACCCAGTAGTGCGTGCCGCGCTGGCCGGTGTACCACGACATCGTGCGCGCGTCGTACGTCCAGTGCGGCACGTACGTGCTGTGCGCCGACTCCGCCTCGGACACCTTCTTCAGCGAGTTCGGCGCGAACCAGCGCGACGCCGCCCAGCCGCTCAGCACCGACCGCACCGCGGGCCGGTCCAGGACGAACGGCAGCACGGCCTCGGGCGCCACCATCTCGCCGGCGGTGGCGTCCGCGACCAGGGGCGCGGCGCAGAACTGGCACCGGTCGGAGATCTTGTCGCTGTGCGTCACCGCGCCGCAGCCGCGGCAGGTGAACGTGTACGCGGCCAGCATCGCGACCGGCTCGCGGGGCATCCGGGCGAACTCCGCGTACGGGTGCTCGCGCACCCGGGCGCCGGTCGGCACCAGCGGCGTCTCGGCAGCGCAGTACGGGCACCTGAGCACCGCGGTGCCCGGCGCGAACTCGACGTTGGCTCCGCAGCTGGAGCACGGGTACTGGTTCATCGGGGCGGCAGGGGCGGCGGGACAGCGGCGAACGCGCTGCTCAGCTCGGGCACCTGCCCGGCGGCGACCCACCCCGCCATGCCGTTCCTCCAGACCACGGTGTCCCGGGTCAGCGTGCCCGACCTGACCTGCCCGGCCAGCACGGCCAGGTCGAACGGGCCGTGCCGCTGCCCGTCGACCCCGACGAACCATCCGGCCGTCGGCAGGGGCGGCGGCCCGGCCGGGGCGGACGCGACGTTCATCGACTGCACGGCGAGCTGACCGGCCGCCATGCCCAGGCCGAGGCCGATCGCGGAGCCGGCCTCGCCGGGGTTACCGGCCGCGGCCTCGATCGCGTTCGCCGTCTGGAACCTGGTGTAGTCGTCCAGGCTGCCGACCACGCCCATGGAGGTGCGCCTGTCCAGCGCCGCCTCCACCTCGGGCGGGACCGAGATGTTCTCGATGATGAACTTCGCGATCGCGATGCCGTTGGCAGTCAGCTCGTCGGTGAGCACCGCGGCGAGGGTGTCCCCGATGGACAGCTGCTGGGCCGCGAGGTCGGGCAGCGGCACGTTCGCCCGGGCGAGGGCGCTGCCGAAATGCCCGACGACCAGCTGACGCAGATACTCCCGGACGTCCTCCGTGCGGAACCGCGCGTCGGTGCCGACCAGCTCCAGCAGCAGCCGGGCCGGGTCGACGACGCGCATCGCGAAGGCGCCGAACGCCCGCAGCCGCACCGCACCGAGCTCGGGGTCACGGACGATGACCGGGTTCTGCGTGCCCCACTTGAGGTCGGTGAACTGCCGGGTGTTGACGAAGTACACCTCGGCCTTCCACGGCGACTCGAAGCCGTACTTCCAGCCCTTGAGGGTCGTGAGGACCGGCAGGTTCTGCGTGGTGAGGGTGTGCGTGCCGGGCTGGAACACGTCGGCGATCCGGCCCTCGTTGACGAAGACGGCCGTCTGCGATTCCCGCACGACGAGCGTGGCGCCCATCTTGATCTCGTTGTCGTAGCGGGGGAACCGCCACACAATGGTGTCCCGGCTGTCGTCGGTCCACTCGATGACGTCGACCAGCTCGCCCTTGAGCTTGCCCCACAACCCCATGGCGAACCCCCTTCCGCGTACGCAAACCTCGTGATCAAGACCGCGCGGAACGGTACCAACGACGTACGACAAGGTCAGTACGGGCTTGTTCCCGACGGCACCCACCAATCGCCGAGCGCCATGTTGAGAACCAGGACGAGGGCGCTGACCAGCAATGAGGCGAGGATGCCGATCAGCAGACCGAGAAAGCCCCGGTCCCGCCGCTGCCTGCCGTCGGCGCCGAGGGCGGGCCGGGCGGTGCGCGACCACGGCCGGTCACGCAGCAACCAGAACACCAGGCCCAGGCCGTACGGCGCGGTGAGCGTCAGCCAGAACCAGAACCACCGGGTGCCGAGCACCGGTGCCGGCCCGGCGACGATCACCCCGAGCACGAGCAGCGCGAGGACGAGACCGGCGCCGGCGAGCCACGGACCCGTGGTGTCGACGGCACCCGTCCGGTCCGCCACTCCGGCGGCCACCAGGTCCTGGGCGAGACCGGTGGCCCCGGGCCCCGAGTAGTCGTTCTCCGCTACGGCGCCGTTGACCGTCACCTCGTCGAACTTCTCGGTGTCGGTCCAGCGGACCCGGCCGTCACCGGTACGCCACACGAACAGCGGGCCGATGGTGCCCGTCGAAGTCAGCTCCGCGCCGTCGAACCAGATGAGGTGCGAGACCTGGGTGTCCCACGAGTCACCCCACTGGTACGCGGTCAGGCGCTTCTCGGCCACGGCCGCCTTGGCCTCGGCGTAGCTCGCCGGCCGGGGGGCCGACCACCAGCTAGCCGCGGACGCGAGCAGCCACATCGCCAGCAGCACGGCGCGGAGCACGCTCCACCACCGCCGACCCGGCGGGTTCAAGGAAGGAGACGTATCCACAGCCATGATCAAATCATGTCCCGGGTGGCAACCCGGTGGAGACCTGGCGCGAGGACTACCCCTACGGCCGAGCGGCTCGACCGCGACGTCTACGAGGAGCAGAAGTATCAGCGCCAGATCGAGCTGCTGAAGTTCCAGTACTGGTCCCTGGAGACCGCCACCAAGCACGTCATCCTGTTCGAGGGCCGCGACGCCGCCGGCAAAGGCGGCACGATCAAGCGGTTCATGGAACACCTCAACCCGCGCGCCGCCCGGGTCGCCCGCATCAACGCGATGCGGTTCTTCCTCAACCAGTTCGAGTACGAGGGCAAGGACACCTCGGTGGTCTACCCCGCGGATCCCCTGCTCGTGCAGCGCGGCCGGGACTCGATCAACGGCTGACCGACGTACCGGCCGCGCCGTCGATCATCCCCAGAGACGTACGGTGAGCGGGTCGGCCATGGTCTGCCTGGGCCGGCTGAACGCCGCGATCCGCAGGCCGCTGCGGACGACGTCGGCGCTGAGCTCGAGCCGGGCGTGACAGGTCGTCATGGCCGGACTGGCCCGGACCAGCAGATGCATCCATTTGCTTCCGTGGACGTGCGTGCCCTTGGCGGCTTGGAAGTCCCACGCCGGTTCCGACTCGCCCGCGCCGGACGCACTGATGATCGGCTGAATCTCCTGGTACTCGATGCCGAAGCCGACCGAGCCGATACCGGCCTCGACCTCGAGGAACTTCAACGTGGGCGCCAGGCTGATCGTCACGTTGCGCTTCACCTCGCTCGTGACGAACAGGGGATGAAGGTCGAACGCGCTCGGAATCAGGCCGGCCTCGTCCCGCTGCAACGACACCGAGAATCTCGCCCACTCGATCTCGGTGTTGTCGTGCTCCGGCCGGAACGAGCAGGCCAGCCGTACCAGGTAGAAGTCGGCCTCCGACAGCTTCGAGCGCATCGGCGCCGGCAGCGCGCCGGCGTCGAAGAAGTCGACGACGTTCCAGACCTCGGGGCGTCCGATGCTGACGACCGGCAGGTTTCGCATCGGGGCGCCCGATCCGGTGGACTCCGGGCCGCGCTGGGACGCCGCCGGCGGCACGGTGTCGTCCGGCTCCAGCTCGCCCTCCCACAGTGGCGTCTCGATCACGTCTGGTACCTGAAGCAGCATGGCGCGCCTCTCATCTCGGGGCTGTCACCGGCCATTTGATCGACCAGTCACCGGACAGCACGAATGCGTCTGACGAGTCCGCCCGGCCCGGCCCGGCGGCGAGCCTTCCGGCGAACACCGCCCGGGCCAGGCACCGGTCCAGGTCGAGGCCGGCGCGCCAGTCGCCGTAGAACGAGGTCATCAGCGCGGCGGTGGCCGGGTCGTCGACCCGCCACAGGCTCGCGACCAGACAGCGGACGCCCGCCTGCAGGAATGCCTGGGAAAGCCCGGCGAACTCGTATCCACCGAGGGACTCGGCCACGCCGGTCTCGCAGCCGGAGAGGACGAGCAGGTCGAGCGTGATGGACTCGGCCAGGATCTCCCTCGCCGTCAGCACCCCGTCCGCGAGGACGATGCCGGAATCCAGCGGAGAGCCCGGCGAGAAGAGCGCGTGGGCCGCGATGTGCGCGACCGGCGACCGGCGCAGCCCGTTCAGCACGCGGTCCTTCGTCGCGGCGGGCCCGAGCAGCGGATCGACACCCATCATCGCCGCGATCTCCACCGCCTCGGCCTCGGCGTGCGTCAGATTTCCGGTGGGGTCGCCGACCACGGTGGCCGGTCCGCGCGCGGCCGGTCGGCGATCGAGCAGGAACGGCAGCAGGCCCAGCGACTCCATTGTGACCAGCGGCAGCGCGCCGCCGTCCCCTCGTCGCCAGCCGGCCCGTGCCGCCAGCAGCGACCAGGGCAGTCGCAGCGCGGCGTCGTACGGCGCGAGGACGACCCGGTCGACGCCGTCGAGATGCGCGCAGACCGCGTCGAGCAGCGGGCGCAGCGGCCGGTCCCACGTCTCGGCGCGCCGGCCGGAGCCGGAACGCACCTCCCGGTCGAAGCGGTTCAGGAGGTCGCGCCACCCGGACGAATCGATCTCGGCCGAACAGACGTCCGGCGCCTCCTCGCCGGAGCGCAGCACGAAGATCAGCGTCCGGAGGTTCGTCGAGAACGCCGACAACAACGCCGTCTCCGGCCCCAGCCGCTGCGCGAGACCGGCCAGGGTCTCCCAGCTGAGCGGGCGTCCGCGGCGCAGCGCCACGTACTCGGCGGCGCGCGGGTCGGCGGCCGTCATCGATGCCCAGACCGCCTCGAGCTCACCGCGCAGCGCCGCACGCCGGGCGAGGCGGCCGCCCGCGCCGGTGTCGGTCAACCCGGTGTCCCGGCCGTGACCGACGAGCTCCACGGTGTCCAGCATCCGCAGCTCGGCGAAGATCTCCCGCTCCCGAACGGCGCGGTCCGCGGGCACACCCGGCGGCGCCGGCAGGTCGCCGCGCCCGATCAGCTCCGTCAGGAGGCGGGACTTCGTCGCCTCGGCGACCAGCATCGCGCTGCGCAGCATGCGATCGAGGCCGTCCCTGGTCGCGACCGCCTCGGCGAACCAGAGGTACGCCGAGACGACCCGCTCGGCGATGCCGAGATCGGCCGCAACGCTCTGCTGACCGAGCTTGTAGGCCATCGGCACCGAGCCGAAGCCGTTGTCCAGCAGGTTGAGGGCGCGTACCCACGCCGCGAGCGCCGCGGCCAGCCCGGCGGCGCTTCCCGACACGACGGTCCGCTCGCTCAGCGCGATGCCGAGGGCGTTGAGATACCGCGGCAGTTCGCCGGCCCCTTCGGGGCTTGCCGCGACCGCCGCCTCCAGCGCCTCGATCGCCGCCGCCAACCGTGCGGGATCCTCGTCACGCAGGTACCGCCCCCACAACGTGCCGCCTATCGCGTAGTAGGCCGCATGACGCGTCACCGAACCCGCCGGGGCGCGATCGGCGATCGCACGCAGCTCCGCGATCGTTCGTGACTCCTCCCCCGCGGCCTGGAGCTCCTCCGACCGGCGGAGCTGGAGAAGCCGCACCGTGTTCAGGCCCGCGGCCACGGGTGACCGTAGCCAGGAATCGGGGGGAGTGATGGCGGCGGCGCCCTCGTAGAGCCCGGCGGCGCGGTTCAGATCGGTGAACGACTCCGTGGCGGCGGCGCGTTCGAGAAGCGCCACGGCGAGGTTCACCATCGCCGCCACCCGCTCGGGCGCGCCGACCGGAGCGAGCTCGACGGCGATCTCCGCACTGGTGACCGACTCGTCCAGATCCTCGCGATGGCGGGTGCGGTAGTACCGCTCGTGCAGGGCGTGCGACAGGTTGCTCAGGTTGCGCGCCCGGTCCGCCGGTGCCTGTACGCCGGCGAGAACGGCGCGGCCGTTAGTGATCGCGGCCTCCAGGTCCTCGAGCCCACCGAGTTGCGAGTACCGGTTCACCAGGGCGACCGCCAGGTTCCCCCGCGCGAGGGTGGCGAGCTCGGAACCCGGCACCAGGTCCTGGCAGCGGCGGTAGCAGTCCATGGCCGCCGCCAGGTCGTCCACGTTCCCCGCCAGCCGGTGGCGGTCCAGCAGGCGGTTGCCAAGGCTGTTGAGCAGCTCGGCCTGCTCGGTGGAACCGGGCGCGGCGGCGTCGACCCCGGCCCGCAACTTCATGATCCGCCGGTCGAGGTCGCGTGCGTGCCCCGATCGGCGCACCAGCGCGCGTACCCGTGATCGAAAGGTCATCGGCCGCCCTGACCGTCGGAGCTCAAACGCTTGAGCAGGTAGGACCGGCATCAGGGTCGCACCTACCGAATCGGCGGTGCCACGCCGATGTCCAAGATCCGACCGCTCACGTTTTGCGCGTCGACATGGTGCGTATCACATGGAGTTCGGGCAAAAGGGTTGGCTCTAGAAAGCGGGCTAATCGCTGCAATGCCCACCAGGTCGCCGTATATGCCGCGCGATTCGGGAGAGGGGTGACTGTGCCGTCGGTCACCGACCTGCCCGTTGCGTGGTCGCCCCTGAGATGCTGGGAAAACCGGATGATCGCAACCCGGCCGAGATGACACCATGGTCGCCCGCAGCGCGCGCGGCCTTGGGTTTCGGTGTGCCGCGGGCGGCAGCCGGCCCTACGAAACATGGAGCTCTTTGTGACCGATCAGGCCGTTGCGCCGCCCACGAAACTGGACGCTGCCGTATTCAAGATCGCCGGCGTGGTGGTCCTCGGCGCGATCATGTCGATCCTCGACATCACCGTGGTCAGCGTCGCGATCCCGACCTTCCAGTCCGAGTTCAACGCCACGTACGCCGAGGTCGCCTGGACCATGACCGGCTACACCCTGGCGCTGGCGACGGTGATTCCGCTCAGCGGCTGGGCCGCCGACAGGTTCGGCACCAAGCGGCTGTACATGCTCGCGCTGCTGCTGTTCACGCTCGGCTCCGCGCTCTGCGCCACCGCCGACTCGATCGAACAGCTCGTCGCCTTCCGGGTGCTGCAGGGCCTCGGCGGCGGCATGCTCATGCCGATCGGCATGACGATCATGACGCGCGCGGCCGGCCCGCAGCGGATCGGCCGGCTGATGGCGGTCCTCGGCGTTCCGATGCTGCTCGGCCCGATCGCCGGCCCCATCCTCGGCGGCTGGCTGATCGAGGCCGCCAGCTGGCACTGGGTGTTCCTGATCAACCTGCCGATCGGCGCGATCGGGCTGGTCTACGCCCAGTTCGCGCTGCCGAAGGACAACCCGCAGCCGTCGGAGTCGTTCGACTTCATCGGCATGCTGATGCTCTCGCCCGGTCTCGCGCTCTTCCTGTTCGGCGTCTCGTCGCTGCCCGAGACCAGCACGATCACGGCCAACAAGGTCTGGATCCCGATGCTCCTCGGCGCCCTCCTGGTGATCGGGTTCGTCCTGTACTCGTTCAAGCCCAAGCACCCGCTGCTGGACCTGCGCCTGTTCCGCAACCGCAACCTGGCCGTCGCGTCGATCTCACTGTTCGTGTTCATCATCGCGTTCATGGGCGCCGGCCTGCTGTTCCCGAGCTACTTCCTGCAGGTCCGCGGCGAGTCGACGCTCAACGCCGGCCTGCTGATGGCGCCGCAGGGCATCGGCGCGATGCTGACGATGCCGATCGCCGGAGCCCTGGCCGACAAGATCCCGGTGGGCCGGACCGTGCCGTTCGCGATGGCGCTCATCGCCGCCGGGTTCTTCACCTTCACCCAGGTCGGCACCGACACCTCGTACTGGCTGCTGTGCGGCTCGCTGTTCGTGATGGGCCTCGGCATGGGCGGCACGATGATGCCGATCATGACGTCGGCCCTGCGGACCCTGGGCAGTCACGACGTGGCGCGCGGCTCCACGCTGGTGAACATCCTCCAGCAGATCGGCGGCTCGATCGGTTCCGCGATCATGTCGGTGATCCTGACCAGCCAGCTCAACGAGTCGACCCCGATCCCCGGCATGGTCGACGAGAAGACCGGCAAGCCGGTCACCGAGGCCGGCGCCGCGATCGCCAGCCAGCACGGCGCGCAGCTGCCGGTCGAGCCGTCGGTGATCGAACGCGGCCTTACGTTCGTGGCCGACTCGTTCGCCACGACGTTCATGGTCGCCTTCGCTCTGGTGCTGTTGACGTTCATCCCGATCGCGTTCCTGCCCCGCAAGCGCATACCCGCGCAGCAGGACGCCGGCGGTGACGACGCCGGCCGCGTCGAGACCCCGGTGATGGTGCACTGAGAGACCGGTACTTCGAGACCTGCGGCGCGCATCCGAGTCGGATGCGCGCCGCAGGTTTGCCGGCACCTGGTTTTGTCCGCGAGTCAGGAGCGGTGTGACAGCAACAGAAACCGCGGCGGTGCGCCCCGGCCGACTCAACAGGCGGTACGGCGGTCCGGGCACGGTCGCCGGATTCGTCGGCGTTTTCGGCGTGCTCTTCCTCTTCGCCGGGTACACGATCTTCGATTCGAGCTACCTCATGTCGAACCACTGCTTCGACGCCGGCGGGCAGATCGTCTGCCCGACGAGCGGTCCGGACTGGGCCCGCCCCCTGCCCGGCGCGGCCGCGCTCCTGGGCCTGCTCGCCGGTCTCGCCGGTCTCCTGGCCGGCCGCCCGGTCCGCACTCCCGCCCTGGTCGCGGGCTTCCTGCTGACCGCCGCCGGCCTGGCCGCCGGCTTGCTGCTCCGCCCCTGAACGCACACGCAAAGATCGCGGGCCGCTGAGCGTCAGAGACAGGAACGGATCATCCTGTCGGACGACGACGGACAACCGAATGACGCCGGGAACCCGGCGACACGGCACCGCGCGGCAGCGACTTCCGACGACAACGGCGTGCCAGGCCGACTGCCAAGGTCCGCCCGGCCTCCTACGCTGCTCTGGTGCCCGAAGCCGCTGCCCCCCGAAGTCACCTGGCGCGCGTCCTACTGGCAGCCGCCCTCGACATTTCGGTCATCGGCGGCGACATCGCGCTCCGACTCGCCATCGAGGATGCGACCGGCAGCGACCTGCTGGTTTTTCTGATCCCCACCGCGGCGCTGATCTGCGTGACCGCATGGCTGGCGCCCAAGGTCTCCTACCGTCGCCGCGACGCGTTCTGGTGGCTCACCGGCATCGGTGGTCTGTGGCTGTTCCCGGTCATCGCGTGGCGCCTGGCCTACCTGCCGCACCGCGACTGGGCACCCCGCGACGATGAGCTGCGCCGAGTCCGATACCTGCAGGATCTCCGGTATGTGGGCACGTGGCTGCCGGCCGACGATCGTGAGTCCGCCAAGGCCTGAGCCCGGCGCCTGTTCCACAACCCGCCGAATGGCAACGCCGCTGAACCCGTTCCGGCGAGATGGCCGGCGTTCAAACCGTCCCCGACAACGCCCGCAGTTCGGTCTCGATGTCCGTAGCCACGGACGCTCCCTCTGCCGGCTCTGAGCTCTCACCCCGACCAGACCGGATACACCGCGGTCCGGTTGCCCCGCGGACCGCGGAATCTCGGCGGCTGACGCACTCCGCGCATCGGAGGCCCGCCCGGGGCGGCTCGGTCACTTCACAATGGACGCCGAGTGTCGGCCGCGATAAATCACTGGCGGGTATTCCGCGGTATGCGGCAGAGTGATCCCAACGCCAGCGGCGGGGTCGAAGTCCGGCTCACAAAACCGTTGACGAATGAAGCGTTATCGGCCATCCTGGATGCCGATACCGCACCGAGCGTTCCGAGGGGAGTTGAACCGTCATGTCGTGGCAGCCGATCTGCGCAATCGCCCAATCGAGGCCGACGCGGTGTGGGCTAGCCACGCCCGTCGTGACGGTGAAGCCGCACCTCAAAGGTTACGAAACCAGTCGTGATCTGGAGCGTTGGAACGGGTAGCGCAGCTGTATCTGCGTCTACGCCGCCCACCTCCGTACCCGAGGAACGGGCGGTTTTTTCGTTCCCGGATCGTCTTACGGGTGTAGCTCAACGGTATAGAGCACCGGCCTCCAAATCCGAAGGTTGCAGGTTCGAATCCTGCCACCCGTGCGTGCCCTGAATACGTTCAGTGGAATTGGTTTTTGGTAACTCAACAGTGGATGGCATGTATTTCCGGCGCCCATTTTTTGTGGGTCGCCGGTGACGATCCGGCGTGGGCACGAAGAGATTCTCGTGCCCACGCCGGGCACACCGCCCGTGAGGCTGAGGTAGGTAGACCACCGGACTCTCGATCCGGAAGACCGGGTTCAACCCCCGGACGGGCGACGCGACAACATGCGGCAGTAGCTCATCAGGCCAGAGCGCCACGCTTCCAACGTGGAGGTGCGGGGTTCGAGACCCCGCTGCCGCTCCAGGCTCCATGGGGGTTCGGCTAACGGCAGGCCACCGAGCTTTGACCTCGGCTGTGCAGGTTCGAGTCCTGCACCCCCAGCACCGAATGCCGCGGTAGCCCAACGGCAGAGGCCGCCGATTCAAGATCGGCTCAGTGCGGGTTCGAATCCCGCTCGCGGCACGCCTTCGCCCGACGGGTCGGGCCCCGCCCTGGTACGGCGGGCACCGCGGGTTCGAGCCCCGCCGAAGGCTCTCGCGCGCCGGCAAGGCGCGTGTCCCGTGGCTGTAGCACAACGGTCGTGCGCCGCCGTGCCATGGCGGAGACCGGGGTTCGACTCCCCGCAGCCACTCATGTCCAGCAGTACCGACGACGAGATAGGAAGGAGGTGGACCCGGTGACCGCGGTCCTCGTCTTGAACGCCGACCTCGGCCCGCTGCACCGGGTCACCCTCAAACACGCGATCCGGATGCTGTGCCGCAGGGTCGCCGAGATCCACGACGCCGAACCGGACCGGCTCATCGGCGTCTACCCGATGCCGAAGGTCGTCCGGCTCGTCGCCTACGTGGTGACCCGGTGGCGGCACAGCCGCGGCCCCGCCTGGTCCCGGCCCGGCGTGCTGGTCCGCGACGGCCGCCGCTGCGCCTACTGCGGCAAGGAGGCCTCGACCATCGACCACGTCCTGCCGCGCTCGCGCGGCGGAGCCAACACGTGGACCAACACCGTCGCCGCGTGCGGCCGGTGTAACCAGCGCAAGGGTGACCGGACCCCGGCCGAGGCCGGGATGCCGCTGCGAACCACTCCCTGGGTTCCCAGTTGGGCAGAGCTCACCACGCGCTGAGTAAGTCCGGGCCGCGGGAACCGCTACCCCCGCCGGCCCGGGCGATGCGAGCTGGTGCAACGGCAGCACACCCGGCTCTGACCCGGACGATGGAGGTTCGAATCCTCCGCTCGCAGCTCCCGCCCTCGTAGCCCAACGGCAGAGGCGACGGTCTGAGGGACCGTACAGTGCGCGTTCGAATCGCGCCGAGGGCACGCAACGCCGAACACACCATGCCCGGGTAGCCCAACTGGCAGGAGGCACCGCGCCCAGAACGCGGGCAGTGCAGGTTCGAATCCTGCTCCGGGTACGCAGCACGTTTATTGGGCCTGTAGCTCCAACTGGTAGAGCAGCGCTTTTGCACAGCGAAGGTTTGTCGGTTCGAATCCGACCGGGTCCACGATGTCGACGTAGCTCAGTGGTAGAGCATCCGCCTGTCGAGCGGAGGGCCGCGGGTTCGATTCCCGTCGTCGGCGCGCAAGGAGGGTTGGCCGAGTGGGAAGGCTGCGGCTTGCTACGCCGTCGACAGGGCCCAGGTCCTGCGGGGGTTCGATCCCCTCACCCTCCGCTTCGTCTCGCCGTGGCCCAGTTGGTAGGGGCGCCTCGCTGATAACGAGGAGGGCGCAGGTTCGACTCCTGCCGGCGAGACCAAGCCTCCATGGCTCAGCGGATAGAGCACCGGATTACGGATCCGGGGGTCCGAGGTTCGAATCCTCGTGGAGGCACGCAAGATCATCGGGATGTGGCGCGGCTTGGCAGCGCTCGCGGCTGGGGGCCGCGCGGTCGTCGGTTCGAATCCGGCCATCCCGACCAACGGGCTATGGCGCAGCTTGGTCAGCGCGCTCGCTTTGGGAGCGAGAGGACGTCGGTTCGAATCCGACTGGCCCGACGAAGCAGATGGCCGCGACACCCGGGTTAGCTACCGGGTCCCGCGGATCGACTGTGACCGCAACACCCTTGGAGGAGCCAGCCGAAAGTTGGCGCCGGCCGCCGTCTCGAAAACGGTTGGGGCTTTGCCGCCCGTGGCGGTTCGACCCCGCCCTCCTCCGCCTTGCGCCGTTAGCTCAGTCCGGTCAGAGCAGGGGCCTCTTAAGCCTCGGGTCCACAGTTCGAATCTGTGACGGCGTACAACATCCCCTGGTGGCTCAATCGGATCGAGCGGCGCCCTTCTAAGGCGACGGTTGCGGGTTCGAGTCCCGCCCAGGGGCCGAAATCACCTCCCGGTAGCTCAACGGAACAGAGCTGCGCGGTCCTAACGCGCGGGTTGCGGGTTCGAGTCCTGCCCGGGAGACAGCTCGCGCCGCGAGCATGGATGGTTATGCTCCGGACTTTTAATCCGGGGAGCAGGGTTCGAGTCCCTGGCGGCGTACCGCGGGGTGGAGCAGTCCGGTCCCCGCTCCCGTTCCGGTAGCTCAGTTGGTAGAGCGCCGCCTCGACAAGACGGAGGGCCCTGGTTCGAGTCCAGGCCGGAACACTTCTCAGCACCCTGGCGCGGTGGACGAACAGGTAGAGTCACCCGGCTTTCACCCGGGAAGGTGCGGGTTCGAGTCCCGTCCGCGCTGCGTATGCCCTGGTAGCTCAGCGGATAGAGCGGCCGAAAACGAAACGGCGGCACGGCGGGAGAGTTGCGGATGCACCGGGACCGGGCCAGTGGTGTAGAAGACCACGGGACAGGGAACCTCAGCCCCCGGCAGGGAAGCGCGTTGCCTCACCGTCGACACGGGGACGTGGGTTCGAATCCCACCCAGGGCACGACACGACGGTCACACACCTGCGGGCGCGCCGACGTTGGAGAGTCGGATCTGGCTGTAAACCAGGTGCCTCGGCTGAGGGGGTTCGAATCCCTCCGCCCGCACACACGTCCCACCGGCCGATCGGTCGCCGTGGGTATGCCTTCGTAGCTCAGCAGGACAGAGCGCGACGTTCCGAACGTCGAGGCCGCTGGTTCAAGTCCAGCCGGGGGCACGCAACACCGCCGGACCCGCGACCGCGGACCGGCGCGACGGCCTCGTGGCGTTCCCGGCGGAGCGCCCCGCCTGCAAAGCGGGTGACCCGATTCCGGTTCGACTCCGGGCGAGGCCTCGGCCATGCCATCCACTGAAGAGTTCCCGATCATCATCCGTTCGAAGCGTCGATGAACGCCGTGACGTCCCAGCCTGGAGCCTCCCGCTCAGCGCACTGCTCCCAGGCCTCGGCGCGCACTCCCCCGCATCCCCGCGTCGGCGAAGGGGTAGGAAATCCGCAACACAGCCGGAGCGTAGCCGTCGGATCCGCCGCCTGCGCACCGGCGGCGCGGCGGGTCAGACGGTGGCGGGCTCCGGGGACGGGCGCCACTGCTCCGAGCCGAAGACCTCGTATCGGATGCGCTCGTCCGGTACGCCGCGGCGGTGCAGGCCGGCGCGGACCGCCTGCATGAACGGGACCGGGCCGCAGAGGTAGACGTCGGCGTCCGGCGGCAGCGGGATCCCGGCGGTGTCGATCAGGCCGGGCCGCACGCCCGGCGCGTCGCCTGGCCGTTCGTACCAGACGACGCTGCGGAAGGAACGCAGCCGGGAGCCGTTGGCGGCCATCTCCGCGCGCAGCGGGTGCCGGTCCGGGCCGCGGTCGGCGTGCACCGCGGTGACGTCGCGGCCGGGTTGGGTACGCGCGACGTGATCCAGGATCGCCGCCATCGGCGTGACGCCGACCCCGGCGCTGATCAGGACCAGGGGCGTGTCGTTGTCGCGGAGCGTGAGCTCCCCGTACGGCTGGCTCAGCCGCAGCCTGCCACCCGCGTGGATGTGGTCGTGCAGGAAGCCGGAGACGATGCCGTCCGGCGCTCCGGCGGCGCCGCGGACCCGGCGTACGGTGATCCGCAGGCACCCGGAGGCTGCCGCCTGGGAGAGCGAGTACTGCCGCAGCTGCCGGCCCCCGCCGGGCAGGTCGGCGGCGACGGTGACGTACTGGCCGGGCCGGAAGGCCGGCGCGGGTCCGCCGTCGGCCGGGGCCAGCACGAACGAGATCGTGTCGTGTGCCTCGGCGATCCGGCTCAGCACCAGGTAGTCGCGCCAGGGGTCGGCGCCGTCGACACCGGCCTCGCCGTAGATCCGCGCCTCGCGGCCGATCAGCCGGGCGGCGAACAGCCAGTACACCTCGTCCCAAGCGGCGGCGACCGGCGGGGTGACCGCATCGCCGAGCACGGCCCGGACCGCGCCGAGCAGGTAGCGGCCGACCATCGTGTACTGCTCCGGTCGGACGCCCAGGGCGCAGTGCCGGTGCGCGATGCGTTCCACGAGGTGCTCGACGGCGACCTCGCCAGGTCCGGCGCCGATCAGGTGCGCGGCGAAGGCGGCCACCGCGCCGGCCAGCGCCTGCCGCTGCTCGCCGGTCGCCTGGGCGCCGCGGTTGAACAGGTGCAGCAGCTCCGGGTTCTCGCCGAGCATCGTCTCGTAGAAGACGTCGGTGATGGCGGGAAGGTTGGCGCCGACGACCGGCAGCGTGGCCTCGACGACCGGGGCACTGGTTGCGGACAGCATTGTTCCTCCAGGTGTGATGGTGGGAGCCGTTCAGCGGCGGCCGAGGCTGAGCAGCACCTGCCGCGTCGGCGGCGCGGCAAGGTCACCGACCGTGATCGGGTCGAGGGTCGTGTAGAAGGCCTCCTGCGCCCGGCGCAGCGCGCCGCGCAGGCGGCAGCCGGAGCTCAGCGGGCAGGCCGGCTCGCCGTCGCAGTCGACGACCTCGGTGGCGCCCTCGAGCTCGCG
Source organism: Actinoplanes sp. NPDC049118 (assembly GCF_040648555.1). Taxonomy (NCBI): domain Bacteria; kingdom Bacillati; phylum Actinomycetota; class Actinomycetes; order Micromonosporales; family Micromonosporaceae; genus Actinoplanes; species Actinoplanes sp. NPDC049118. Next base: position 117,820 of record NZ_JBEZDY010000011.1, on the reverse strand, counting down.
GACCAGGGCACCGATCGAGGCCGTGCCCGCACCGACGGCGAGGCGTACGCCGCCGTGCCGGCCGCGGACGGTCTCCAGCAGCCCGAGATGCTGCAGCCGCTGGACCACCTTGGCCAGGTGGTGGCGGGCGACCGCGAGGGAATCGGCCAGCTCGTCGACGGTGAGCAGGTCCGTGCGGGTCGCACCCAGCATGAGGATGCGCAGCCCGATGTCCGTGGATCGGTTGAGTCGCACGGACCGACCGTACCTAAACCGGAGTATGAGGTTCCTCTTTTATGGCCGGGATCACCGCGGCGGCTCAGGCGTCACGGGACCGGAGTGCGATCGCCCCCGCCACGATGGCCACGCCCGCGTACGCGGCGAGCACGCCGAGCCCCGACCACGGTCCCATGTGGGCCGTCGCGAAGTCCCGCGTCGTCTGGACGCTGAGGCCCGCGTCCATCGCTCAGCGCCATGAGCCCGGCCAGCACGCCGAACAGGGAGATCTGCACCATGTCGTCCGGCGGGATCTCGGGACCGATCTTGCCGGTACCCCTGATGGTGTAGTTGCCGTTCGCCTCGGTCACGCTCCCCCGTGTCCCCTCGCCCTTGTCGTGCTCGCCCTCGGGCATCGGCGGCTCGGGCATGGCCACCTCGTCGGTTCGCCACACCCCGGCCGTGGTCGGCGAGGAGACGGTGAAGACGCACGTGAGCCGGGTGCTGGGCAAGCTCGGGCTGCGGGACCGCACGCAGGCCGTGGTGGTGGCGTACGAGTCGGGCCTGATCGTGCCGGGCCGGCCGGCACGCCGTGGCGGGAATCCGACATAACCGGCGATGCGGCCCGGTGACCGGGTTCGGGTATTCTCGGCTGTCAGGTCGAGGGGCGCTGCGACGGGGTGAAACCCGCCACGCTCGGCCTGCTTTCTTCGACAAGGGCGCCTCCGATCACGGAGGTGGCTGGGTGAGCACGTCAAGTCAGGGCACTACTGCATCGCTGCGACAGCTGTTGGCCGAGCGCGTCGCGGTGCTGGACGGCGCCTGGGGCACGATGCTGCAGGACGCGAAGCTCACCGCCGCGGACTACCGCGGCGACCTGATCGTCGACCACCCGCGGGACGTCACCGGCGACCCGGACCTGCTCAACCTGACCCGGCCGGACGTGATCCTGGACGTGCACCGGCGGTACCTGGCCGCCGGCGCCGACATCACCACCACCAACACGTTCACGGCGACGAGCATCGGACAGGCCGACTACGGCCTCGAGTCTCTGGTTCGTGAGATGAACGTGCAGGGTGCGCGGCTGGCCCGGCAGGCGGCGGACGAGGTCGGCGGGCGGTTCGTCGCCGGATCGGTCGGGCCGCTGAACGTAACGCTGTCGCTGTCGCCCCGGGTCGAGGACCCGGCGTACCGCGCCGTCGACTTCGATCAGGTGCGCGCGGCGTACGCGGAGCAGATCTCGGCCCTGGCCGAGGGCGGCGTCGACCTGCTGCTCATCGAGACGATCTTCGACACGTTGAACGCGAAGGCGGCGATCGCCGCGGCCCGGGAGGTCGCGCCGCACCTGCCGCTCTGGATCTCCGTGACGATCGTCGACCTCAGCGGCCGGACCCTGTCCGGGCAGACCGTCGAGGCCTTCTGGCGCTCGATCGAGCGGGCCGAGCCGCTCATCGTCGGCGTGAACTGCTCGCTCGGCGCGGCCGAGATGCGCCCCCACGTCGCGGAGCTCGCCAAGGTCGCCGACGCGTACGTGGCGTGTCACCCCAACGCGGGCCTGCCGAACGCGTTCGGCGGCTACGACGAGACGCCGGAGGAGACCGCCGCCCTGGTCGGCGAGTTCGCCGCGTCGGGCATGGTCAACCTCGTCGGCGGCTGCTGCGGCACCTCGCCAGCACACATCGCCCGGATCGCCGCCGCGGTCGACGGGCTGGCGCCGCGGGCGATCGCTCCCCCGGCCGAGACCACCCGGTTCAGCGGGCTGGAGCCGTTCGCGATCGGGCCGGACACCGGGTTCGTGATGATCGGTGAGCGCACGAACGTCACCGGCTCGGCGAAGTTCCGCAGGCTCGTCGAGTCGGACGACTACCAAGGCGCGGTCGACGTGGCCCTCGAGCAGGTCCGCGGCGGCGCCAACCTGCTCGACGTGAACATGGACGCAGACCTGCTCGACAGCGAGCAGGCGATGACGACCTTCCTCAACCTGATCGCCACCGAGCCGGAGGTGGCCCGGATCCCGGTGATGATCGACAGCTCGAAGTGGACGGTCCTCGAGGCCGGCCTCAAGTGCGTGCAGGGCAAGGGCGTGGTCAACTCGATCAGCCTCAAGGAGGGCGAGGAGCCGTTCCTGGCGCAGGCGCGCCGGATCCGCGACTACGGCGCCGGCGTGGTGGTGATGGCCTTCGACGAGCAGGGCCAGGCGGACACCACCGAGCGCAAGGTGTCGATCTGCGGCCGGGCGTACGACCTGCTCGTGGAGCGGGCCGGCTTCGCGCCGCAGGACATCATCTTCGACCCGAACGTCCTCGCGGTCGCGACCGGCATCGCCGAGCACAACGGGTACGCGAAGGCGTTCATCGACGCCCTCCCGTTGATCAAGGCGCGCTGCCCGGGCGCCCGCACCAGCGGCGGAATCTCGAACCTGTCATTCTCCTTCCGCGGCAACGACGTGGTCCGCGAGGCCATGCACTCGGCGTTCCTGCTGCACGCGGTCCGCGCCGGGCTGGACATGGGCATCGTCAACGCCGGCCAGCTCGCCGTGTACGCCGACATCCCCGCGGACCTGCTGGAGCTGGTCGAGGACGTGCTCTTCGACCGGCGCACCGACGCCACCGACCGCCTGGTCACGTTCGCGTCGACCGTGACCGGCTCCGGCACCCGGCGCGAGGTCGACCTGTCCTGGCGCGAGGCGCCGGTGGCCGAGCGGCTGTCCTACGCGCTGGTGCACGGCATCGTCGACTTCATCGAGGAGGACACCGAGGAGGCCCGGAAGGGGCTGGCCCGGCCCCTCGAGGTGATCGAGGGGCCGCTGATGGACGGCATGAAGATCGTCGGCGACCTGTTCGGCGCCGGCAAGATGTTCCTGCCGCAGGTGGTCAAGAGCGCCCGGGTGATGAAGCGTTCGGTCGCCTACCTGGAACCGTTCATGGAGGCCGAGAAGGAGCAGGCCCGGCTCGCCGGCCGGGTCGACCCGGGCCGCGGGCAGGGCAGGGTCGTGCTCGCCACGGTCAAGGGCGACGTGCACGACATCGGCAAGAACATCGTCGGCGTGGTCCTGGGCTGCAACAACTACGAGGTCATCGACCTGGGCGTGATGGTGCCGGCGGCGAGGATCCTGGACACGGCCGTCGCCGAGGGCGCCGACGCGATCGGGCTCTCCGGACTGATCACGCCGTCGCTGGACGAGATGGTCGCGGTGGGCGCCGAGATGCAGCGCCGCGGCCTGAAGCTGCCGCTGCTGATCGGCGGGGCCACGACATCGCGCCAGCACACCGCCGTGCGCATCGCTCCCGCGTACGACGGGCCGACCGTGCACGTGCTCGACGCGTCCCGGGTCGTCGGCGTGGTCTCCGACCTGCTCGACGACGAGCGCGCCGAGCGGCTGGACACGGCCAACCGCATCGAGCAGCACCGGCTGCGCGAGGCGCACGCCAACCGGCACACCCAGCCGATGCTGACCCTGGCACAGGCCCGGGCCAACCGCGAGGAGGTCGACTTCGGCGACCTGCCGACGCCGGCGTTCACGGGCCTGCGTACCGTCGAGCCGGACCTGCCCGCGCTGCGCGAGATGATCGACTGGCAGTTCCTGTTCCTGGCCTGGGAGCTCAAGGGCCGGTTCCCGGCGATCCTGGACCAGCCGGTCGCCCGCGAGCTGTACGACGACGCGAACGCCCTGCTCGACGAGATCATCGCGAACGACTCGCTACAGGCGAAGGGCGTCTACGGCTACTGGCCCGCGCGCTCCGAGGGCGACGACATCGTCCTCGACAACGGTGTGCGCTTCGCGATGGTGCGCCAGCAGACGGTCAAGCCGGAGGGCCGCGAGAACCGCTGCCTGGCCGACTACGTGGCGCCGCAGGACGACCACCTGGGCGGCTTCGCGGTGACGATCCACGGCGCCGAGACCCTGGCCGCGCACTACGAGGCACAGCAGGACGACTACCGCGCGATCATGGTCAAGGCGCTGGCCGACCGTCTCGCCGAGGCGTTCGCCGAGTACATCCACCTGCGGGCCCGCCGCGACTGGTTCGAGCCGGACGCCGAGCCGGCGCTGGCGGACCTGCACGCGGAGCGCTTCCGCGGCATCCGGCCGGCGCTCGGCTACCCGGCCTGCCCGGACCACAGCGAGAAGCGGGAACTCTTCGACCTGCTGAAGGCGACCGAGCTAGGGCTGGCCCTGACGGAGTCCTTCGCGATGACGCCGGCCGCCAGCGTCAGCGGCCTGATCTTCGCCAACCCGGCGGCGAAGTACTTCACGGTGGGCCGCCTCGGCCGGGATCAGATCGAGGACTACGCGGCCCGCCGCGGCATGACCGTCGCCGACGTCGAGCGGTGGCTGCGACCGAACCTCGCCTACGAACCCGCGTAGCCGGCGCGGCCCTTGGCCGCAGCCTCCGGATCGTCCCAGGGCTGCGGCACATAGGGCGTCGCGTTACCCCAGCCCCATTTCGGTACGGGCGCATGCGCGATCACCTCGACACCCGGCTGGCTGTTGAACAGCGCGATCCGCGAGCCCCACTCCAGGTAGGAAAGGAACGCCTGGCGCACGTCCGGGTCGTCCGGCAGCAGCACCTCGTCGGCCGTGCGGGCCAGCCGGCTCACCCAGCGCTGCCGCTGCTCCTCGGTCAGTGCGCGGCCCCGGTGCGCCTGGACCATGTGCTCGTAGCCGCCGTGGTGTGCGGTGTAGTCGGCCGGCCCGCCGAAGGTCTCGCCCAGCCAGGCGGCCACGTGCTTGGGATGTTCGGGGTCCATCCCGCGGAAGACCGGCTCGAGCAGGTCGTCGGGCTCGGTCAGGATGCCGTCGTAGAACGCGGTGGTCAGCCGCTCGAGCGCCTCGCGCCCGCCCAGCCAGGCGTACACCGTCGGGGTGTTCTCCAGTTCGGCCGGCAGCGGATCCCGGAAGCCGGCGTAGCGGTGCGAGCCGTCGCAGAACGGCTTGGTGCCGGAGTGCCCGCACCGGCACAGCTTCCGCCGCCGGCGCGCGGCGTAGGGCTCACCGTCCGCGCCGACGAGCCGGATCGCCCCGCACACCTCATAGGGCCCGTCCACTGTGGCGGCTATGGACGGCGGGCCGTCGGCGGGAGCGTCGCCGCCGCGATCGGCCGTCTCCGGTCCGGTCCAGCCCTTCAGCCCGTGGGTGGAGTCGCAGAACGGCTTGTTGCGCGACCCGCCGCACCGGCACAGATGCCAGATCCCCTCGGTACGCAGTTCGTTGCCGTCGGTGTCCCGGATCGACACTTCACCCTCGACCCGGTACGGCCCGTCCTCAGTGATACGAATGGTCGCCACATGTCCCCCTCATGTTGGGGTAATCATGTAATCACCATTACGTAGGGGGTACAAGACCCGGCACGGTCGCGGGCTCAGACCTCGTCGAGCCGGAAGCCGACCTTCAACGTGACCTGGACGTGCCCGATGTCGCCGTTCTCCAGGTGACCACGGATCTCGGTCACCTCGAACCACTCGAGGTGATGCAGGGTCTGCGAGGCCCGCTTCACGGCATTGCGGATCGCCTGGTCGACGCCGTCGGGTGAGCTGCCAACGATCTCCGTCACTCGGTAGGTGTGCTCGCTCATCTCGTTCCCTCCGTAAAGGCGGCCTGGATGAAGGATCGCCACTCATTATGGCGCCGCCGGCCGCGACCGCAGCGCGAGCCGGTTGCTATTCGGGCAATGCACTCTCATCGACCGGGCCGAGATGCTCACATGGGTAATGACGCGTGCACTGCAGAGGCTCCGGGTCGCCGCCCGGCTCGGGTTGGCATTCGGTACGGTCGCGGTCCTGCTTGCCGTCGCCCTCGTGATCGGGCTCAACGGCATCGAGTCCGGGCGGGACAGCACCTCCCGGATGGCCGCCGCCGCGACGGTGGCGCACCTGGCCGACGAGGCCCGGTTCCAGGCCGCGGACATGGCGGGCTGGCAGACCGGCTACCTGTTCGACTCGCTACGCGGTGTGCCGGACGCCACCAGCGACGACGTCGGCCAGCGCAAGGAGTTCGTCGCCTCGGCCGCCCGGCTGCAACAGCTGCTGAGCGAGCTCGACGGGCAGCCGCTCACCGAGTTCCAGCGCGGCCTGGTCGCCGGCGCGGCGGCCGCGTACGAGAAGTTCATGCAGGTCGACCAGAAGATCGTCGCCCTCTACCGCCAGGGCACGCCGGCGAGCCTGCGCGAGGGCGGCGCGCTGGCCTCGGGCGAGTCCCTGGAGCGGTTCGGCGAGGTCGCCACCAACGTGGCGGACCTGTCCTCCGACGCCCTGCAGAGCCAGCAGCAGGTGCAGCGCGACGCGGAATCGGCCGGTGGCCGAGCCTTCTGGATGGCGGGTGCGGCCGGGGTCGCCTGCCTGCTGTTGGCGTTCGTCCTGGCCTTCCTGGTGACCCGGTCGATCACCAGGCCGCTTGCCCACGTCGTCGAGGTGCTGCACTCGGTCGCCGAGGGTGACCTCACCCGCCGGGCCGATGTCGACACCACCGACGAGCTCGGTCGCCTGGCGCAGGCCCTGGACCGCAGCACCGGCAGCATGCGGGAGTCGCTGCAGGCCATCTCCACCACCGCGACCACGTTGTCCGGTGCGGCGGCGGACCTGTCCACGATCAGCACCCAACTGGCCTCCGGCGCCACGGACTCCGCGGAGAAGGCCACCCGGGCCGCGACCGCCACCGACCAGGTCAACAGCGCGGTGCAGACGGTCGCCGCCGGCACCGAACAGATGACCGCGTCGATCAATGAGATCTCCTCCAACGCCACCCGGGCCGCCTCCGTGTCCGCGCAGGCCATGACGACGGCGAAGACCACGAACGAGGAGATCGGTCAGCTGACGGCGGCGAGCGCGGAGATCGGTGACGTGGTCAAGCTGATCACCAGCATCGCCGAGCAGACCAACCTGCTCGCCCTCAACGCCACCATCGAGGCCGCCCGGGCGGGAGAGTCCGGCAAGGGCTTCGCGGTGGTCGCCGGCGAGGTCAAGGAGCTCGCGCAGCAGACCGCGCATGCCACCGGGCAGATCACCGACCGGATCGCCGCGATCCAGGCCTCCACCGGCTCCACCGCGACGGCGATCGGGCAGATCCACCAGGTGATCGAGCAGGTCGGCTCCTACACCAACACCATCGCCGCCGCGGTCGAGGAGCAGACCGCCACCACCCAGGAGATGAGCAGATCGATCTCGGAAGCGGCCACGGGCAGCAGCGACGTCGCCACCACGGTGTCCAGCGTGGCGCAGGTGGCCAACACCACCGCCGACGGCGCCCGGGCCACCCATCGGGCGGCCGACGACCTGACCGGCCTCGCCGACAGCCTCACCGCCCGGCTCGCCGACTTCCGCTACTGAGGTGGGAGACGCATCCCGGCGCATCTGTCCAATGCCCTGAAGTTTGCGCAAGAGGATGGCAGGGTGGTCCTACGGACAGGAGGCTCAGTCGGGGCAATGAGCGAGCTCGGCGGAGGGCCCGACGCGGTCGGTTCGTCGTGGCCAATGGCGGGCCCTGATGCGCGGCCGGCATGAAAGCGGCCATCCGATGGATCGAAGACTCGATCGCCGCCCTGCCGGCCGATGTCCTGCAAGCCTGGGGAAGACTCGCCTACCTCGTCGGGTTCGTGCTCGCGATCGTCGCCTTCGGCGGCTTCACCTTCAGGCCCGGCGGACGGTGGGGGCTGGGAAGGGAGCGGCAGGCATGGGACGTGAAGGCCGTCCTGAGCATCCCGCTGACCTTCATTCTGATCACCGCGGCGGGCTACCTCGGATCCTTCATCGTGCTCGTCCCCGAGGCACAGACCTTCGAGGTCCTGAAGGATCTGGCCGTCTTCGTCTGCATCCTGCTCTTCGGATATCCGGCCCTCATCACGGTTCCGTTCGCCTACGCGTTGTCCGACCTGATCGAGGGCGTGCCTCCCGAGTTCGTGCTGGAGTGGGTGCCGGGCTACCTCATCAACCCGGCCTGCTTCTGGGTCGCCTACCTTCTCATCGGCCGGAACCCCGATTTCCGCCGGCGCCGGACCTGGAAGAGGTACCTGCTCTTCGTCGCGGTGTTCCTGGCCGTCGAGCCGATGCTCTGGGGCTACCTCTGCTCGGAGAAGTTCACCCCCGCGATCTCCTATCAGAACATCAGCTCCGCGCTGTTCTTCACCACGACCATCACCTGGATCCTGGCACCGGTGGCGATGCTTGTCGCGTTGCCGGCGGCGCGCAGGTTCGGCCTGTTCTGGGCCGAGATCCCCGGCCACGTCCGGGAACGGAGCCTGAGCCGCAAGGAGTGGGTCTGGGTCGCCGGCACGGGCGACGAGGACCCCGCGGCGACCGCCGCGGAGGACGCCTGGCCGATCCGCATAGCACTGCTCACGCCGTTCATGACCCTCGTGCTGTTCATGGTGGGCGCGACGTCGTACGTCACGCTGCGGGCCGCGGAGGACGATGCGGACAAGCTCGCCTCCCGGCTGCAGGAGGAGACCTCGGACAACATCCGCCTCCGGCTCGCCGGGCGCACGACGCCGCCGGCCGGCGCCGCCGGCGAGATCAGCGCCCTGCTCCGGAGCCTGCCGGTGGCGCGTCAAGGCATGGCGCTCGTCGTCGACCGCTGGGGCAACGTGATCGGCTCGTCGGCCGAGCCGGGCGACCCGGTGGCGGCGAAGGCGATCGCCGGCCTCGCCGCGTCGCCGCCGGGTCTGGACCGGTTCCGTACGGGTGTTCAGTACCGCTTCGATCAGGTCACGGCCAAGCCGCTGCACCGGGAGACCTGGCTGGCGTACGTCGCCGCGTTCCAGGACCCGCGGACCGGGCGCGACGACTGGCTCGTGCTCACGGTGATGCCGGAATCGTATTACCAGGGCGGGGTGCAGACCGGCAGCAGGCGCTCGGCGATGGTCTTCGCGCTGGCCCTGCTCCTGTCGCTCGCGATGTCCGCCGTGCTCGCGTCCTCGGTGACCCGGCGGCTGCAGCGACTCTCGACCGCCACCCGCCTGCTGGCGATGGGAGATCTGGATCAGCGGGTACCCGGCAGCCGCCTCGCGGAACTGGACAGCCTGGCCGGCTCCTTCAACGACATGGCCGAACGACTGCAGAGGTCCTTCGAGGATCTCAACGGCCAGGTGAAGCTGCGCAAGCAGGCGGAGAACGAGGTGCGGGAGTTGAACGAGGGCCTCGAACTCAAGGTCGCCGAGCGTACCGTCGAACTTCACGCGGCCATGGCACGCGCGGAATCGGCCGACCGCTTCAAGTCGACGTTCCTCGCGCAGATGTCACACGAGCTCCGGACACCCCTCAACGCGATCATCGGCTTCGGCGAGATCCTCTACGACGGGCAGGTCGATCCCGGATCGCCGCAGGCGAGGGAGTTCATGGGCGACATCCTGACGAGCGGACGCCATCTGCTTCAGCTCATCAACGACATCCTCGACCTGTCGAAGGTCGAGGCCGGCGGGTGGGTGTTCCGGCCCGAGGCCATGGATGTCCGCACCGTCGTCGAGGAGGTCTACGGCATCGTGCGTACGGCCGCCGCCGAGAAGAACATCCGCGTCGAGCTGGAGGTCGAGCCCGGGCTCGACGCCACTCTCGACCCCGCCCGCTTCAAGCAGGTGCTCTTCAACTACCTGTCCAACGCGCTGAAGTTCACGCCGGAGGCGGGACGCGTGGTGGTCCGGGCCCGCACCGAGGGCCGGGACCGCCTCCGCCTCGAGGTGCAGGACAACGGAGCCGGAATCGCACCGACGGACGTCACGCGGCTCTTCACGGAGTTCGTCCAGCTCGAGACCGGGGCGGATCCCGAGCTCGGCGGCACCGGCCTTGGGCTCGCGCTCACCAAGAGGCTCGTCGAGGCGCAGGGCGGCTCGGTCGGGGTCTCCAGCGTGCTCGGCGAGGGCAGCCTCTTCTTCGCGGTGTTCCCGCGGCACGCCGGCACCGTCCCGACCGACGAACAGAGAGGTGAGAACAATGCCGGGTGAGCCGATACTCATCGTCGATGACCATGCGGCGAACCTGAAGCTCCTCGACTTCGTGCTGGCCCGGCCGGGCTACGAGGTCCGCACCGCGGCGAGTGCGGAGGAGGCCCTCCTCGTGCTGCAGGACTGGCGGCCTCGCATGATCCTGCTCGACCTGCAGATGCCGGGGATGGGCGGCCTGGAGCTGGCGCGGCGGCTCAAGGGCGACCCGGCGACGCGGCCGATCGTGATCGTCGCGGTGACCGCGGCCGCGATGAAGGGCGACGATCGGACGGCACTCGAGGCCGGGTGCGACGGGTACGTGAGCAAGCCCATCGACACCCGCGCGCTGCCCGGACTCGTCGCGGACCTGCTCGCGAAGAACCCGCCGCCGGACGGGGACGACGGCTGAGTCCGCCGGGTTCTCCAAAGGGCCCACACGGCCGATGTCGGGGACATAGCGTCGCCCTTGTGACGGCGGATGATTCCGCGGCGGCGACGTCGGGAGGGGCCGGGCCCGCGCCGGACGGGCGGACGCTCGACAGGGCGCTGCGCCGGATGTGGCGGTGGCCCGTCCGATGGCTGCTGATCGCGGGCTTCGGAGTCGCCGCGGCGGGGTTGATACTGGTCGCGGTCAGCTCGTACGTGCGGATCGGTTCGCTGGTGGCGGACCAGGTGCCGGTGACCCGCGCCAATGAGGCGCTGCACCACATCGACGTGGTCCGTTCCGACGTACAGGACGCCGAGCGTGGTCAGCGTGGCTATCTCATCACCGGCCAGGAGTCGTACCTGGCGCCCTACTACCAGGCGCTCGGCAGCCTCGACGACAGCCTGGCGCGTCTTCGGCAGCTCATGGCCGGCAGCCCGGCCCAGGAGCAGCTCCTGTCCGACCTGAACGGGACCCTGACGGAGAAGCTGGGCGAGATGAAACAGACGATCTCGATCCGGCGCGATCAGGGGTTCGAGGCCGCCGTGCGGCTGGTCCTCACCCAACGCGGCGCGGTGGCGATGGATCGGATCGAGACCCTCCTGGAGCAGCTGCATGCGCAGAAGATGCATCAGCTGCAGCAGCTGCAACAGGCCAGCGCCGCCCGTGCCGAGACGACGCAGCAGCTAATCCTGTGGACTTCCCTGCTGTGCCTGGTGGCCGTCGCGGGCGTCGGGTACGCGGTGACCCGCGCGGTGAGCCTGCCGGTGAGCCGGGTGACGACGGCCGCCCGGCGGATCATCGACGGGGATCTGGCGGAGCGGGTCGAGGTGACCGGTCCATCCGACCTTGCGCAGATGGCCGCCCTGGTCAACACCTCGATGCAGGTCATGGCGTCGGCCCGGGACGAGGCGATGGCGGCCACCGCGGCGAAGTCCGCGTTCCTGGCGACGATGAGCCACGAGATCCGCACGCCGATGAACGGCGTCATCGGCCTGGTCGCGCTGCTGCTGCGTACCGATCTCGACGAGACCCAGCGCCGTTACGCCGAGAGCATCCGCGCCGCCGGGCGGGCGCTGGTGGCGGTGATCAGCGACATCCTCGACTTCTCCAAGATCGACGCGGGCGCCCTGATGCTCGACGAGACCGACCTCAACCTGAGCAGCATCCTCGAGGATGTGCTCGACATGGTGGCCGAGACGGCGCGCGTCAAGAAGCTGGAGCTGATCGGCCAGTGCCACCACGACGTGCCGCAGTGGCTCCGCGGTGACCCGGTGCGGGTTCGCCAGATCCTGCTGAACTTCACCACCAACGCCATCAAGTTCACCGACCGGGGTGAGGTCTCCGTCGTCATCCGGCTGGCGCCCGGGTCGCCGTCCGAACCCGACGGGCCGGTCGTCGTCCGGTTGCAGGTCACCGACACCGGCATCGGCATCAGCCGGGAGATGCACGACCGGCTGTTCGACGCGTTCACCCAGGCGGACGTCTCCACCACGCGCCAGTACGGCGGGAGCGGTCTCGGCCTGGCGATCTGCCGCGAGCTGGTCACGGCGATGGACGGCGACATCGGCGTGGACAGCGAACCCGGCCGGGGCAGCACGTTCTGGTGCGACATCCCGCTGAAGCGCGACGCGTCCGCGCGGGTGCCGCAGGCCCATCTGGCGAGCCTCGCGGGCCTGCGGGTGCTCGTGGCCGACGACAACGCCACCACCCGGGAGGTGCTCGAGGAGCAGCTCACCAGCTGGGAGATCGTGACCACGGCGGTCGACTCGGGAGAGCAGACGGTCGAGCAGCTGTGGCAGGCGTCGATCGCCGGGCAACCGTACGACGTCGCCCTCATCGACCAGGTCATGCCCGATGGCGACGGCGCGGAGCTGGCCGTCAGGATCCGGGAGCACCCCGGCATCCCGCCGCTACCGGTCGTGCTGCTGAGCAGCGAGACCGTGTCGCCCGAGCGGCTGCGGGAGGTGGGCATCGCCGCCGAGGTCCGCAAGCCGGTACAGCAGTCCGCGTTGTTCAACTGTCTGATCGAGATCGCCGGGGAGGAGGTGCCGGCGGCGGAGCTCAAGCCGGCGACCGGCCCGGAGTCCGTCACGCCCCAGCCGCGGCGGGGACGGGTGCTGCTGGTCGAGGACAACGCCACCAACCAGATCGTCGCGGCCGGCGTCCTCGACCACCTGGGGTTCGAGGTGGACATCGCCGCCGACGGGGTGCAGGCCCTCAGCCGCGGCGCGGATCGCACCTACCTTGCCGTCCTGATGGACTGTCAGATGCCGCGCATGGACGGATACGAGGCGACGCGCCGATGGCGCGAGCGCGAGGAACAGGCCGCCGCGCGGGGCGAGGCCCCGGCCCGCACACCGATCATCGCGATGACCGCGGCGGCGCTGAAGGAGGATCGTGAACGGTGCCTGGCCGCCGGCATGGACGACTACCTCAGCAAGCCGTTCGAGCCCGACGATCTCGCCGCCGCCCTCGGCAGGTGGCTGGATCACGCGGAGGCGGAACCGGTGGATTCGCCCGGTGCCGGCCTCCCCGCGGAGACGATCGCCCATCGCCTCGCCGACCTGCGGCAGTACGCCCAGCCCGAGACCATCACGAACCTGATCACCACGTTCCTGGACGAGGCACCGAGCCAGCTCGCCGAGCTGGACCTCGCCGTCGCCGCCGGCGACGCCGACGCGGTCCGGCACGCCGCGCACAGCCTCAAGGGCGCGGCGTCGAACCTCGGCGCCGGTGCGATGGCGTCGGTCTGCGAGATCCTCGAGGTGTCGGCACACAATCATGATCTGACCGGCGCGCGCGACGCGCTCGGCCGGCTGCACATCGAGTTCGCCGGCGTCCGGGGCGCCCTTCACCCGCGCTCCGAGCCGGGCGAGCAGTGAGTACAAAAGTACCTAAAATACTAGAAACGTAGGCATATGTAAGCGCAAGGTGAGTATCATTCATCGTTACGTGTCTCGAGATGGGAACATGCGATGAGCACCGTCCTCGTCGTCGATGACCAGAGAGCCAACCGTGAGCTGGTCCGCGACATCCTGACCTACCGCGGGCACACCGTCATCGAGGCACACGAGGGCAGCGAAGCGCTCGGGCTGGCCCACGCCCGGCACCCCGACCTGGTGCTCACCGACGTGCTCATGCCCGGCATGGACGGCTACCAGCTCGCACACGAACTGCGCGCGGCCCCCGACACCGCCGACACCCCCATCCTCTTCCTCACCGCCAACTACCTGCCCGACGAGGCACAGCCCGTCGCCGAGGCCTGCGGCGTCGCCGGCGTCCTGCTGAAATCCACCGACCCGCAGACCCTGCTGCGCACCGTCGACGAGGCGATCGCCACCGCCGCCGAGACGCACACCCGCTTCGATCCCGACAACGCCGCCCGGGCACGCCGGCGGGCCGTCGACGCGAAACTGCTCGAACGGACCAACGTGCTCGCCGAGACCGCGGCCCGCTTCCAGCTGATGGCGGACCACTCCCCCGTCGGCACCGTGTTCGGTGACCGGCACGGCTCCGCCAACTACGTCAACGGCAGATTCGTCGCCATCATGGGTCTACCCCCCGAGGAACTGCTCGGTCTGCGCTGGTTGCGCTGTGTCGCGCCCGACCGGCGCGAGACCATCCTCGCCGTGGTCGGCGGACGCGGGCAGGCCGGCGCGCAACACCACTTCCGCGGTCAGGTCACCATGCCCGACAACCGCCAGCGATGGCTGCAGGTCAACGTCCAGTCGATCCCGGACAGCGCCGCGCACGGCTTCATCGCCACCGTCGATGACATCACCACCGCCGTCGAGACCGAGCAACAGCAGCAGGCGGACGAGCGCAAGCGCTACGTCGACGCCCGCATCCGGGCCGCCCAGCGCCTGGAGGGACTCAGCCGCCTGGCCGGCGGGGTCGCACACGACTTCAACAACATCCTGGGCGCGATGCTCGGCTTCGAGGGTCTGATCACCGAGACCATCGCCGAACTCGCCGAGACCGGCCGGCTGCCGGCCGAGACCGGTCGCATGCTGCTCAACGACCTCGCACAGATCCGCAAGGGCGGACGGCGGGCCACCGACCTCACCCAGCAGCTGCTCACGTTCGGCAGCCGCAAGCAGCTGTCCGTGACCCCGCTGGATCTCAACGACGCGATCCGCGAGTCCAACGACCTGCTCGCCCCCAGCATCGGCCGCCGGATCCAGGTCGTCACCCGCCTGGCGCCGGACCTGCGCCCGATCCTCGCCGAGCCCGTCAACATCGGCCAGATCCTGCTCAACCTCACCATGAACGCCCGCGACGCCATGCCCACCGGCGGGACCCTCACCATCACCACGTCCACCGTGGACGTCAGTGGCGCCGACGACAGCCCCGAGACCGGCCTCCCGCCCGGGCGGTACGCCCGGCTCACCCTGCGCGACACGGGCGTCGGGATGACACCCGAGATCCTCGACCGCGCCCTCGAACCCTTCTTCACCACCAAGCCCAAGGGCACCGGCGCCGGGCTCGGCCTCGCCACCACCTACGGCCTCGTCAATCAGCTGGCCGGCTCGCTGCGCATCGAGTCGGCACCGAGGCTGGGCACCGTGGTCACCATCCACCTGCCCACCACCGAGGACGCGATCGAGGCCCCGCCGGCGACGACCGACGTCCCGGCCTCCGGCGGCCACGAGATCGTCCTCGTCGTCGACGACGAGGAGGGTATCCGCGAGACGGTCGCCCGCAACCTGTCCAACGCGGGCTACGCCGTCATCGCGGCCGCCGACGGCAGCGAGGCACTCACCCTGGCCGCCGACCACGGCACCATCGACCTGCTGCTCAGCGACGTCGTGATGCCCGGCATGACCGGCCCCGAGCTCGCCCGCCGATTCACCACCGACCGCCCCGGCAGCCGGGTGCTGCTGATGTCCGGCTACGCCGAGGGCCTCATCGACCGCCACGGCATGCTCCCGCCGGGCACGGCGTTGCTGGCCAAGCCGTTCACCACGGCGCAACTGCTCACCGCGGTGCGGACGGCCGTACAGGCCCGCCGGCCGACGTGAGACGGCGGCTGGGCCGCCGCAGCCCGGCCATCCCTTACGAAACAGGCGCTAATTCCGCGCCCGCCTCTTGATCAAGGCGCGGACCACGAGCAGCGCCGCCACCGCGACCAGCTGGCCGCCGAGAACGATCCGGTTGACGTCGACGACGGGACGCCAGCTGACCTCGTTGTCCTTGAGCACGAAGACCCCGAGGGGCTTGGTCGCCGTGCCGAAACCGCCGCCCATCCCTCGCCCCTGCCGGCCCTCGTCCTCCTGCCCGCTGCCGCTTCCCCCGCCGGCGCCGCCGCCGACCCGGGCCACCGGCAGGAGCAATGCCCCTTCATGCAGAATCGGGGCGCCGAACGCCTTGCCGACCGTCGCGGTGTCCACCGCCTCCTGCAGGGTGTCCAGCAGGCCTGCGTCCTGTACAGAGTTGACCGTCATGGCAGATCCCTCTCTCGTCACCGGGCCTTCGGGCTCTGTCGTCACCGTACCGATGGCGCCGGGATCCGGCGTGCGTTCTACTCCTCGACGTAGCGGCGCAGGGCCTCGACAAGCTGCCGATCGTCGACGTCGCTGTACGTCGCCCCGTCCGCGCCGACGAAGATCATGAACGGCCCGCAGGTCTCGTCCTCGCCTCTCATCCGCACCTGTGCGAGCCTGCGCCGGGTGGCGACCTCGTACAACGTCACCCGGAAGTTGCTCACCTTCATCGGCACCTTCTGCGGCTTCGGCTCGTCGACCTGGCAGTCCTTCACCTTCGCGCCGACCGACACCTGTTCGGCGCACGCCATCAGCTGCACCCCGGCCGGGTCCTTGGGGTTCCACGCGTCCTGCACGGCCGCCGTGGCCTCGTACGGCAGATCGTAGATGGGGATCACGGCTTCGAGGCGTTCAGCGGCGTCATGTGCACGGACGGCCTGCACCCCAAGGACGCGAACTCCTGGCCGGCGGCGACCGCCAAGGCGGACAAGCGCGCCAAGTACTTCGGCCGCGCCTGGGCGTGGGGCAGCGTGCAGTGCGCCCGCAACTCGTGGACGGTGCGCGACGAGGACGCCTACACGGGGCCGTTCACCCGCCGCACGGCGGCACCGGTGCTCGTGGTCGGCAGCTACTGGGACCCGGCCACGAACTACGAGGAGGCGGTCTCGTCGGCGAAGCTGCTGCCGAACAGCCGGCTGCTGTCCAGCACCAACTTCGGGCACACCGCGTACGGCACCGGGGCGTGCGCCACCGAGGCGATCGACGACTACCTGCTCCGCGGCACGCTCCCGGCCAAGGGCAAGGTCTGCCAGGGTGACGTCCAGCCGTTCACCGAGCCGCTGGAGACGGGCGAGCCGCAGCGGATGACGGCCATGCGGGCCGACGAGTCGAAGCAGCTCCCGCCGGTGGCGGACCGGATTCCGACGTCCACGCTCAACGGCACCCGCTGACCCCGTAACCGCAGGAGATCCGTGACCCGGGTACGCGCTCGCCGTGTGCCCGGGTCATCCCATGCCCGGCGGCGCCGGGCCGCTACGGTGTCCTCGTGGTCGCGGCTCTCGAACTCTATCTGGACGTCAACGCGACGCGGCGGCTCCGTACGCTGTGGCACGCGCTGGAGGCGGAGGGCATTCCGACCCTGGCCTCGCTGCTGGCCGAGCGGCACCGCCCGCACCTGTCGCTGGTCGCGGCGGCCCGGCTGGAGCCCGAACCGGTCGCGGCCGCGCTCGCGGACCTGGACCTCGGCGTCGGGCTGACGCTGGACCTGGACTTCGTCGGCCAGTTCGTGGGCCGCGTGCTGTGGCTGGGCGTCACCCCCACCGCGGAGCTGCTGGAGGTGCACCGGGCGGTGCACGAACGCCTGACCGCGGCCGGGATCGACGTGTGGGACCACTACCGGCCGGGCCGGTGGGTGCCGCACTGCACGGTCTCGCTGCGGGTGCCCAACCCGCTGCTCGCCACGGCGCTGCGCCGCTGCCTGGAGATCCTGCCGGTACGGGCGACGGTGACCGCGGCGTCCGTTACCGATCACGCGAACGACATCGCACACGCCCTCACCCGGTGAGGTCCGCCCGGCATTCGCCTCACATCGGCGGTACGGCGGCCGATGGTTGCGAGCGGATTCGATAGGGCCGGGGCGATCCGGCCAGTTGCGAGGAGGCGACCCATGTCGGTCAGTTCCGTCGGTGCGGGAGCGATGTTCGCGTTCAGGGCCGCGACCGGGGCGGGCACGCCGTCCCCGTCCGCCCAGCAGGCCGAGGTCAACGCGCAGGCGGACCTGTTGCAGGCGCTGATGGGTCTCCGCCTGCCCGCGATCGCGGCCGCCCGGCTGTCCGACGGCACCGGGGTCGACCTGTACATGTGAGCGGCGGGGCCGTCACAGGGCGATGTCCCTGGCGCCGCTGATGCGGTCGATGCGCAGCCGGCACAACAGCTCGCCGTCGACGGCGTTGCGCTTGCCGTAGTCGGGCGCCAGCCGGGCCGGAACGTACCGCTCGGCGATCCTCGTGGCCCACCCGAGCAGGTCCGGGTCCCGGGGTTCGAGGCTGACCGGGCCGCGGACCACGGCGAAGTCGTAGGGGTATTCGGACACGTCCACGGTGAGCGCCGCCCGCGGATTGGCCCGCAGGTTGCGCCCCTTGACCGTCTGCTCCGCCGTGGTGAACACCAGATCGTCGCCGTCGACCACGAACCAGACCGGTGCCACATGCGGCTCACCCGCCGGCGAGGCCGTGGCCAGCTTCCCGGTGCGGCTGCCGACGGAGATGAAATCGATCGCTTCCTGCCGGGTCATCGCTGCCATCCCCCCAGCATGCCCCGGGACGGCCTGCCCCGCAGGCGACCGGCCGGTCCGCGTTCAGCGCGACGGTAGGCCGAGGCGCTGACCTGGCCGCGCGCGGGGACGTCCTGGACGACAACCTCTACACCGCGCCGGGCCGGTTCGGCGGCGGTGGCGCCGGCATCACGTGGCTGGTCGGATCGGCCGAGGACGTCGCCAAGTCCCTGCGCAAGTACCAGAACCTCGGCATCACCCACTGCGTCCTCTCCGACACGCCCTACCTGCCGGAGATCAAGCGTCAGGGCAGCCGGCTGCTGCCGCTGCTGCGCGGCTGAGACCCCCCGCCCTTGGCCAGCGACAGGTAGTGGTCACGCTCCGGCCGGTCCAGGTGCTCGATCGAGTACCGGAGCGCCGTGCGCGGCATCGTCGCCGCGTGCCGGTCGAGGAAGGCGCGCAGCAGGTCACCGTCGTGATCACCAGCCGTACGCAGCATCCCGCCGACGACCGTCTGCACGAAGTGCTCCGGGTCGTCGACGAGCAGCTCGGCGATGGCGTACATGTCGTCGGTGTCGCCCTGGCGCACGAAGAACATGGTCGCCCAGATCGCGGTGCGCCGCTCCCACAGGTTCGACGACCGCGCCAGCCGGTACAGCACGTCGCGCGGCTTGTCCTGCAGGTAGCCGCCGACGACGTACTGTGCGCCGAGGTCGACGAGCCCCCAGTCGTCGATGCGGTCCATCCGGCGCAGGTACAGCTCGTAGAGCCCGCGGCGCTCCTCCGCGCCCGTCCTTCTCCGGCGCGCCTTCTTGTCCATGATCGACAGAGCGCCGACGCGGGCCTCGTAGACGGGGGTGTCCAGGAGGACCTCGATCTCGCCGAGGGGAAGATCGAGGTACTCCTTGGCCAGGTTGAAGATCGTTCCCATCGCCAGGCCGAGGCGCGGCTCGCCCTCGTCCGCGCTCGGCACCGGTCCGCCGGCGCCGCGGGGCGCCGCGCGGAGGCGATCGACGAACGTGGAGGCGGTGAGGTCGGCCATGGCTACCCATCCTGGCCGACCGCCCGCCCGCACGCCAGCCGCCGCCCAGGAGCCGTCCTACGAGGCGGCGGGCGCGTCGCGGACCGCACGGGCGTCGGCATCACCCACTCCCGTCCCCTCAGACACGCCCTACCTGCACGGAATCAAGCGCCAGGGCAGCCGGCTGCTGCCCCTGCTGCGCGGCTGAGGCAGCTGACGCGTCAACGCTGGAGTGCGCGAACCGGCGGGATTCGTGCGGCCCGAGTAGCCGGGATCAGTCCGGCGAGCAGGCCGGCGACGGCGCTGATCGCGCAGGCTCCGAGCGCCGATGAGATGCCGATGACCGGCGTCCATCCCTTTGCCAGCGACACGACGCAGGTAACCAGGATTCCCAGGAGTACGCCGATCACTCCACCGAATCCGCCGAGAGCGCCGGTCTCGAGGATGAGCTGTAGAAAGATGTGGCGTCGCCGACCGCCGACGGCTCGACGGAGTCCGATTTCCTGTGTTCGCGAGGCGATACCGGCGGTGGCCGCGTTGCCGATCGAGATGGTTCCGATGAGCAGGGCGGCGGCGCTGATGATGACCGTGGATTCGGTCACGCTGGACTCGATGTCGTTGCGCAGGGTTCGTGGGTCGGGGGGCGCCAGGGCGCGCAGGTCGGCGGGGGCTTCGGGCCGCAGCGCGAGTGGTGCTTGGGTACCGATCAGCTGGGCTGCCCCGAATGCTGTTTCGATCAGAACGTCGTGGTTGGCAGCGGCGCCGGCCGTGGTGCCCGAGAGCTTCGTGGCGACGGAGTAGGGCATGATCACGGCGGCCATGGCTTCCGGGCGACGCGCGACGTCGCGATAGATCCCCATGACCGTGTAGGCGCGGCCTTCCAGGAAGACCGCGACGCCGATCCGCCCGATATTCAGTTTGTGCGCTATCGGCTCGGACAGCAGGAGAACCGGGCTGGCGTTGCGTTCCTGGAAGTCGTCGTAGGCGCGTCCCTGCGTCAGACTCGGTGCCATGACCCGCACCGCGGCGGGATCGGCTCCGATGACGGTGATCGACGTGCCTGACTGCCGGAGATCGACGGTGCGGCTGATCGGGTGTTCGTCGAGGGTCACTCGTCGGCCAGCGGTGACCACGCCGTTGAGGCGGGTAAGCCGGGCCAGTGCGGTTTGGTCAAGCCAACTCGCCGGTGTCTGGTCGCTCTCCGGCTCCACCAGGACCTCGGTGGCTCGTCGCATGTCGAATGCCGAGGAGACCTGCTGGTTCAAGGTGGTTCCCAGACCGAGGCTGGCCACGAAGGCCGCGGCTCCGAGGACGGTGCCGAGGACGGTGGCCAGGGAACGGCCGGGATTGCGCAGCACCGACAACGACGCCTCACGGATCAGATCGCCCCAGTTGAGTCGCGCGATCCGTAGTTGCAGGGACCCTTCGTGAAGCTGATTGTGCCGGCCGGGACCGAATCTCTTCATGCTTCTCTCACCACGCCGTCAGTCACCTGGAGCAGCCGTCCTGCCTGTGCCGCCACCACTGGATCATGGGTGACCACGACCACGGTCAGTCCGTCGGTATTGAGTTGGCGCAGCAGGTTCAACACGACTTCGGTGTTCTCGCTGTCGAGATTTCCGGTCGGTTCGTCGCAGAACAACACCCGGGGCTGCGCTGTCACCGCACGAGCGATGGCAACGCGCTGACGCTCGCCACCCGAAAGTTGACGCGGGTCGGCCAGCATCCGATGCGCGAGACCCATACGTTCCAGAGCCTCGGTGGCCAACTGCCGGCGTTTCCGTCGCCGGTGCGGCCCGTAGAGCAAGCCGATCTCGACGTTCTCCAGAGCCGTGCGGCCGGCCAGCAGATGAAAGGACTGGAAGACGAATCCGAAGACCTGGCCACGGATCGCGCCGCGCAGTGCCTGCCCGCAGGTCACCGTCTCTGCGCCGGCGACCTTGTAGGAGCCGGTGGACGGAACGTCCAGCAGACCGAAGATGTTTAGCAGCGTCGATTTTCCGGACCCGGACGGTCCGGTGATCGAAACGTAGTCACCCGCGGCAATGTGCAGGTCAGTGGCGCGCAGTGCATGCACCGGTTGGCCATCGTCGTAGGTGCGAGTCACTCCCTGCATGGTCAACATCTGATTTCACTCGCCCGCTTGGTCGCCGACCACGACCGGCACGCCCTCGCTGAGGGATGATTCGTCGGGCTCAACGATCTCGACCCAGCCGCCGGCAGTCCGTCCGGTCGTCACGGTGACATCAGCCTGCTTGCCCTCGGGCGACACGGTGGTGACAAAAGTGGTTCCGTCAGGGCGGGAGTAGATGGCCGTCACCGGGACAGCCAGCACCTCGGCTCCGCCGGACGCCAACTGCACATCGAGTCGCAGGGACCGATTCACTCCGCCACCGATCGGCTCGCCGGTGAACTGGAACCGCACCTGGAAGCCGTTCTGGCCGGCCGCGTCGGCCACCGGATCCTTTCCCACGGTGGTGACGGTCGCCGTCGCGTCCTCGCCGGTGAGGTCGTCGGTGGCGGTGGCCTTCTGCCCGGCACGCAGCAGGGCCGCCTGGTCGCGATCCGCGATGGCGACGACGGCTGGCGCCTTGCCGTCGAGCTCGAGCAGGGCTGACTTGGCGTCGGTCAGCACTTGGCCGACGCGGGCAGGCACCGCAGTGATGATCTTATTGGGGCGGTTGACCACGAGGACCGCCGCTTGGGGGATCTCACTGGTTCGCTCGAGGCGCGCGCCTTGCCGGTCCTCGCCCGCCTCTTCGGCATCAGTCTCGTCGACGTTGGTCGCCGGCCTGCGGTCATCGTCGCCAACAGAGCCGGCAGGGTAACCACGATCCTGGTAGAACCGGCTGACCTGCTGCCGGGTGACGCTGTCGAACTTGCCGGACACGGGCACCCGGTAGCCGATCCGACGCAGGGCACGCTGGATCTCGGCCACATCCGGCCCGGTCAGGCCGGCGGTGATGTCGCGGTACAGGGGAAATGCGAGATTCAGCACGAACATCGGCTGGCCGGCGCGTTCCAGCACGACGCGGCCCTCCCGGAGGCGTTCGCCCTTCTTGACCGCGACCTTGGTCACCACGCTGTTCGGTCCCAGAGCCGCCGCCGGCGCCAGCACCTTGATGCTCTGACCTGGGCGCAGCTGGCCCCGGAGCACTACCGGCTCGCTCAGTTCTCGACGGGCGGCCTCCGCCGTCACCACGGACGGCGGCGGCGGTGCGGCCTCCGCGGCGACCTGAGCCGGTGACCGCAGCTGGGGCCCGAAGAACGCTCCCGCCCCGGCCACGAGCATCACTGCCAGGAACGACGTCGCGATGAGCGCCACGAAGCGCCGCCGCCGCCGGACCGGACCGTCCACCGCGGTCATGCCTGACCGATCAGCGTGGCCGCCTGCTTGGCGATCTGCTCAATCTGGGGGTTCAGCTCGGTCAGCTCGGACTCGTTCTTCGCGACGAGGCCGCGTTGCACCTGCATGACCAGGTCCATTTGATCCTTCGCGATACCGGTGTCGCGCCGGCACCGGAACCAGGCGACCGCAAGATCGGACTCTTGAGCGCTGGGCCGGTACTTCCGAGCCGGTGTCGCCGGGCCCACCTCGACCGTGCCCGGTACGCCCTTCGGCGTCCAGCTTGCCGCCGGGTCCTCGGCGCCCGCGCCGATCGGCACACCGAACAGACCTGGATCGGGGAAGCGGTAGAAGGCGTCCTCGTCGTTCGTTCGGTATCCCTTGTCAGCGAGGCAGG
Organism: Actinoplanes sp. NPDC049118; assembly: GCF_040648555.1. Classification (NCBI taxonomy): domain Bacteria; kingdom Bacillati; phylum Actinomycetota; class Actinomycetes; order Micromonosporales; family Micromonosporaceae; genus Actinoplanes; species Actinoplanes sp. NPDC049118. The sequence continues at coordinate 94,771 of NZ_JBEZDY010000011.1, read as the reverse complement.
ACAGAAGCTTCGTCCAGCGCGCACGACCCATCCGCTCATTCACCGTCAGATGAAACGGCATACTCAAGGAGTTACCCAGGTCGAAATAGCTGTAGTACACCTTCTTGGCGTTTGCCGAAAGCTTCTTCCAGGCGTCCTCGGAGCACTGCTCGGAAGCACGGTCGTAGTTCGGGTCGAAGCTGACGACGGACGGAGGAATGGCCGGCTCGTCCTGCCCGAAGCCGTCCCGTCGCGCTTCCTCCTCAGAGGCAGGGCCGAAAGTCTTCTCGGTGACGATCAACTGCGGGAAGGGATTCCTCGGCGCCGCAAGCATGACCTGCAGGTTCTGCGGGTAGCCCTTGTCCGCCAGGCACTGATTGAGCACCTTCAGCTGGGCGTAGTCGACAGCCCCCAAGCTTGCGCCGCGGAAGATGGCGAAGGGCTGCTCCACCTGCTGGCCGGCCGCATCGGCCGGCGTCGCCCCGACGCCCTGGTCCGAGCAGGCGGCCAGTGGCCCCAGCGTAAGAGCTGCGGCGGCAACGACCGCACACCACTTCTTCTTCACGGCTTCTTGCCTCCGCATTTCATCCTTCTCAGCAAAGCTCGCGTGGGTGGCGGCACCCGAAGGGCCGCCACCCACGCGAATCGATATCAGGCGCAGCGCTTGTGGGACTGGTTCCAGGGAGAGATGGACTGCTCCTTACCGCGGGCGATGGTGGCGTACCCGTTCCGGTAGCTGGTGGAGACGTACAGCGTCACCGCGCAGCTGCTGTCACGGTTCCAGATGCCCTTGGCGTTGCCATCGAGGTCCATCAACGGGTACAGGTCCGGGGTGTTGCCGAACTGGTCGTCGGTGTGGTTGGCGTCGTTGTACCAGAAGTGCCGCTGGTACTGGCTGGTGCTGAATCCGTCCCAGATGTACTGGAAGCAGATCTCGCCGCTGTTGCAAGCGGCCTTCTGGTCACCACGGTCGACGGCGTGAGCCGCCACCGGCGAGACCGCCAGAGTGGCGGCACCGACCACCGCGGCAGCGAACATGCGCATTGCGCCCATAACTGTTTGGTCCTCCACGAAAGCGTCCACATACAGAACCAGCCGTATGTGGTAATTCGGAATTTAGCGAATGGCAGGCGGGGTTAGCCTGTTCGAAATCACCGAGGCTTTGGCGCGAATGAGCAAGGACGACACGGGTGCGTCCGTCGGCTCGCGCACCCTCGGACCGCGAAATGATTACGACCGAAAAGCGTTCGCCCCGTTGCTATTCGCCAGATCTTTCTGGCCAAGGGGCCATTGGTCGAATGCACGTGAGTCGGGCAAAACCCAGCGCACAAATGCACTCGAGCCGGACATATCCTGACGGCGCCGGGCCGCAAAATCAAGAGCGTAAACGCCGCCTATGGCGAGGGTCACAAGCCGCTGGCGAATCACCCATTGGCGGATGCAGCTCCTATTGGGCGATCGAAAGGCGTTAACGGACATTGATTACTCCATCGAATCGGACACACTTGCACCACTGTTACCAGAAAGGGCGTATCTACGTGATTGCCGCCAGGCCGGAACGCCTGGCAACTTTGCCCGAGCCTTGAGTACAAGGGTGACCAAAAGTGCGACGAGGTAGCTCCTAGGGAGATTCAGATAACCCACGTGTGACAAAAAACACTTAACCTGGATGCGCGTTTTGCTCCGTATATGATCTTCACGCAAATCGTAAATGCTAGGTCAATTTAGCGGGGCATCTGAATGGATGATCGCGTTCTCGAAACGCAGCGATGAGCCCCGCGGTGGCACCTACCCAATTAATGCCGGCGGGACCGACAAAGCGTGATCAAGATTGTGTAAGCCGCCTGCCACTTGAGCGAAGACTCGCGGGTGAATCCCCAGGAAAGGCCCGCCCTGCAGTCCCGCTGCAGTTCGCACTGTCACGCATCCCTCGAATAAGGATCTTAAATGCCCCAGGTTGACGAGCTGGTCCTTCGGGCTCAGCGGTTCATCAACAGCACGTATAACAACGGTGCCACCCTCGGCATATCCAAGCTGGCTGAGGACGGCCGCACCGGCTGGACCACGATGTACGCCCTGACCAGGGCGCTGCAGTACGAGATGGGCATCACCGGGCTATCGGACTCCTTCGGCCCGACGACACTTTCGACGCTTCAAACAAAGTATCCTAAGCTCAATCAATCTACTGTTCCGTCGTGGAGCTTCGCCTGCATTCTTCAGTCTGCCCTGTACTGCAAGGGCTACGACGGCGGCGGTATCGACGGCACCTACAACTCCCGCGTCCAGGATGCAGTAACGAAGCTGAAGCAGGACATGGGAGTCGCCAACGCATTCCCGGGCAGTTCACTTGAACCCAAGGTGGTCAAGGCGCTGTTTAATATGGACGCTTACGTCACCGTCAACAACGGGTCGGCGGTGATTCGTTCCATTCAGCAGTGGCTGAACGGCCGATACGTCAATCGTAGGGACTTCTACATCATTCCCTGCGACGGCCACCACTCGCGCGATGTCGCAAAATCTATGCTGCTGGCGGTCCAGTACGAGATTGGCATGGCCGACGGCACCGCGAACGGCACATTCGGGCCTGGCACACAGGCAGGGCTGAAGTCCCATACAGTCGTGGTCGGCGCCACCGACACGTGGGCGCACCTGTTTACCGCGGCCATGACCCTGAACGGGCGGAACGTTCCCTTCGGAAGTTTCACCACCTCCGTGCGGGCCGCCGTGCAGGAGTTCCAGTCGTTCGCGAAGCTTCCTATCACTGGAGCTGGTGACTTCCAGACGTGGGCGTCGCTGCTCGTCTCCTATGGCGACCAGACCCGCAAAGGCGAGGCGTGCGACGGCGTCACGAAGATCACGCCGGCGCGTGCCCAGACGCTGAAGGCCGCCGGCGTCAAGTACATCGGCCGGTACCTCTACAACCCCTCCAGCACCAGCCTGCCGGAGAAGCAGATCCAGCCGGGCGAACTCGCCACGATCAAGCAGTACGGGCTGCGCTGCTTCCCGATCTACCAGACGTGGTCCCGGTCCGCGGATTACTTCAATTACCCACAGGGCTGTATCGACGCGTCGAACGCCATCGAATGGGCGAAGATCCACGGCTTCAAGCCAGGTTCGATCATCTACTTCGCCGTCGATTACGACGCTATGGACGGCGAGGTGACCGATTACATCCTCCCGCATTTCCAGGGCATCTACCGCACCATCGGCGAGCTCTCCAGCTACGGCGTCGGCATCTACGGTCCCCGCAACATCTGCCAGCGCGTGTCCGACGCAGGATACGCGGCCACCTCGTTCGTCTCCGACATGTCGTCCGGGTTCTCCGGAAACCTTGGCTACCCGCTGCCGACGAACTGGGCGTTCGACCAGATCGCCACGATCTCGGTTGGCTCCGGCGACGGCAAGATCGAGATCGACAACAACATCGCCTCCGGCCGCGACACGGGCCAGGGCGACTTCGACCCGCCGAACCCCAACACGAACGATCTGGACGTGGACTTCGACAAGACGAAGTATCGGGCAGCGCTGCTCGCCGACGTCCAGACGTATCTGACGTCGATCGGCGTCCCGGAGACCGGCGGCTCGGGCTGGAAGGACAAAGATCTCGTCACCTGGAACATGATGACGACGACGGAGGCGTTCACCCGCATCATGGACGCCGACTGGATGTTCACGAACCTGGCCCGGCAGCTGAAGATCCGCAAGGCGCTCATCCAGGCACCCGTGCTGTGGGAGCTGCGCAAGCTGAATCCGGGCGATCCTCTGGGGGATGACCTCGTCAGAAGCGGGCTGTTGGATGACAGCAGCACCGGCTGGGGACAGATCTTCGCCTGGGTGACCATCGAGTCCCGCAACTTCTGCATCGAGCGGCATATCATCAACGGAACGCCGTTGCACGAGACCAATGACAAGCGTGCGGTTTGGGATCGTCTCCAGGACCCGCTTTACAACATCTCATCTGTGGCCTACCTGACGATGTACAACGCGTTTCAGGTCGGGCTTCCTGGCCCGACGCTCACCACCAGTCAGGCCGACTCCCAGAAGATCCTGGCCCGGTACAACGGCGACGAAAACGACGAGGGCGGCGAGAACGTGAAGCAGTACGGACGCGAGCTGATCGGCCTGTACAACGTGCTGGAGAACTACAACAAGCTCAGTCGCGCGCAGTAGCCGGGGACGCCGATCATGGAGAACGACCACAGGCGGAAGCTGCTGCTACCCATCGGTGTGAACCTGCTGCTTGGGATTCCGGCCATCGTCCCGTTGTTCCTCGCCTGGTACATCATGGTGAACTGGCCACTGGCTGCCCTCGGATGGACGCAGCGGGAACCGACCGAGAACGACGGAATGCTCCCTTGGCTGGTCATCGCCGCTGTGGTGTTCGGCCTGTTCGGCTCCATCTGGGCCCTGATCAACCTTTGGATGCGCAGCAGGACGCCCGTCCGGACGTCCCATTACTGGATCGCGTGCGTGCTGGCATCCCTCCTGCCGTACTTCACGGGCTTCCTTCTGTTCTGACGACTTCAGGAAAGAGACACGGGAAACATGAACCACCAGACAAATAGGCGGACCGTCCTCAGAACCGCTGCCCTAACGGGCGCGGCCCTCGCCGTCGGCTCGGCCCTGCCCACCTCGTCCGCATCGGCAGCCGAGGCCCGCAAACCGAAGCGTCCGGAGACCTCGGCCAACGGGTGGACCATCCAGACGAACCTGGACCGCGACTCGCAGGTGTGGACCCGGTCGGTAGCCGGAGCGGGGTTGAGCGTGGCGGTGTGGATCGGCGACGTCGAGGCGATGCTGCTTCACGTGGTGCGCCGCTTCCACTACGAGATCGAGGAGATCCAGCAAATTGACCTGACCGGCTGGCGGGAGATCGGGACGCTCCGCAAGGGGCTGCCGGAGTCCAACCTCGCTTCCGGTACCGCGGTGCGTATTCGGCCGGGCGCCAGTGCGAAGGGCGGGTTCTTCCCGCTGCAGGAAATGGTTCTGCGGGACATCCTCGCCGAATGCGAGGGTGTCGTGCGCTGGGGCGGCGACGATCGTGAGGTGGATGAGTCGCTGTTCTACATCGCAGTCGGTCCGCACGACAAGCGGGTGCGGAAGGTAGCCGACAAGCTCCGCGGGTGGGAGGCGACACCTGGCGAGGGCGCCGGAGCGGGTGTGGATGTGCTGTCCCCGTCCCGGCGAAGTCGAGCCGCGAGCCTGGCCCGCAGCCAGCGTTCAGCCTGACCGGCGGATACCTCCGGCGCTCCGGATGTTCGCGTGTTGCGCCGTCATCCACCAGTCGGCCTCGGCGATCACATAGCCGACGACGCCTGTCCCGGCCGGGCGGACACCGGCCGGGACAGGCGGGCTAAGTGGCGGCGGCGTCGCGAACTGCATGGCCGACGGTGGCGCGCCGCGCCGCGTACGCGGGCAGCCCGCGCAGTTCGTCGGGTTGCAGCCCGGTCCGCGGCAGGTCCACGGCGACGTCGAGGGCGACCCGGCCGGGGCGGGCGCTGAGGACGACGACCCGGCTGCCCAGGAAGACGGCCTCGTCGACGCTGTGCGTCACGAACACCGACGTGCGGCCGGTCGCGGCGCTGACCCGGCGCAGGTCCTCCTGAAGGCGTTCGCGGGTCAGTGCGTCGAGCGCGGCGAACGGCTCGTCGAGCAGGAGCAGCGGGTTCTCGACTGCGAGCGCGCGGGCGATGGCCACGCGCTGCTGCTGGCCGCCGGAGATCTGCCAGGTACGGCGGTGCGCGACGTCGGTCAGGCCGACCTTCGCCAGCAGCTCGGGCACCCGGGCGGCCCGCTCCTGCCGGGACACACCGGCGTAGCGCAGCGCCAGCTCGACGTTGCCGCCGACGGTCTTCCAGGGGAACAGCCGCGGCTGCTGGAACACCAGTCCCGCGCCGCGGCCGGGGCGCGGCACGGCACCGCCGGCGCGCACGCTGCCGGACGTCGGCTCCTCGAACCCGGCGATGAGGCGCAGCAGGGTGCTCTTGCCGCAGCCGGACGCGCCGACCAGGACGAGGAACTCCCCCGCGGCCACGGTGAGGTCGACGGGACCGACGGCGGTGACGGCGCCGGCGCCGGTGCCGTACACGTGTTCGACGTGGTCGATCTCGATGGCGGGCGCCTCCGCCGCCGGGGCCACGACGGCCCCGGCGGCGGCGGTTCCGGGCTCAGGAGAGGGCACTCGGCAGCCCCTTCACGTAGATGGCCTTCTCGACGGTGGCCAGGTCGGGCACGGCGTCGATCTTCTGCTGCGCCTTCAGGAACTCGGCGGCGCTCACCAGGTTCTGTGCGAGCTTGCCGACCTCCGCCTCGGTGCCGAGCCACTCGTCCGAGGACAGGTCCGCCGGCTTGAGGAAGACACCCTGTGCGAGCTGCGCCTGCGCGTCCGCGGCGCTGATGTTGAGCTCCTTGCCGACCGCCGTGGCGGCGGCCGCCGGGTCGCTCGCGATCAGGTCGAGCGCCTGTGCCTCGGCCTTGCGCCACGCGTCGACGGCGTCCGGGTGCGCGGTGGCGAACGCGGTGGAGACCACGCCGAGGTCGAGGGTCGGCTTGCCCGCCGTGGCCAGCTCGCGACTGGTGACCAGGACCATGCCGGTCTTCTTCAACTGCACCAGCTGGTCCCACACCGCGGCCGGCGAGGGGATGAACGTCGGGTTCCGGGTCGCCCTGGCGGTCAGCTCCAAGAGCAGGTAGAGCACGACGAGGGCGAGCACCCGCAGCCCGATCCGGCGACGGCGGCCGGCCGGCGCGCGCGGGGAACGCGTGGCGGCCGGCTCGGCGACGGCCGGGGCGCCGGGCGTCGCCGGCCTCCCGGTGACCGGCGGAGTGGATAGGGAGGTGCTCACTGTGTCACTCCTGCATACGCACGCCGAGGGATACCCATATTTCCTATCGTTAAACTGGGATATGCGCAAGGGGTGACGCCGGGGTTGCGGCGTAAAGCATATCAAGCCCATAGGACTTGTGGGCATCATGGATGGGCTCTACGGTCATCGCCAACGAAGGAGAGATCGATGCCCGCAGCCACACCCCTGCACCTGGCGGTGGCGCTCGACGGTGCCGGATGGCACCCGGCCGCCTGGCGCGCACCGAACGCCCGCCCCACCGAGCTGTTCCGGCCCGGCTACTGGGTCGATCTCGTACGGGAGGCGGAGCGGGGCCTGCTCGACCTCGTCACCATCGAGGACTCCCTCGGGCTGCAGTCGTCGCGCCGCGACGGCCCCGACGACCGCACCGACCAGGTCCGCGGGCGCCTCGACGCGGTGCTCATCGCCGCCCGGGTGGCGCCGCTCACCCGGCACATCGGCCTGGTGCCCACGGCGACGGTCACCCACACCGAGCCGTTCCACATCTCGAAGGCGATCGCCACCCTCGACCACGTCAGCAACGGGCGGGCCGGCTGGCGGGCACAGGTGTCCGGCCGGCCCGACGAGGCGGCACACTTCGGACGGCGGACGATCCCGCCGCCCCGGATCGACGACCTCGACACCCCCGAGGCCCGGGACCTGCTCCGCGATCTCTTCGACGAGGCGGCGGACCACATCGAGGTGGTCCGCCGCCTCTGGGACAGCTGGGAGGACGACGCGGAGATCCGCGACGCGGCCACCGGCCGGTTCATCGATCGCGACAAGCTGCACTACATCGACTTCAAGGGCGCGAGGTTCAGCGTCAAAGGCCCGTCGATCACGCCCCGGCCGCCGCAGGGGCAGCCGCCGGTGACCGCGCTCGCGCACGCCGCCATCCCGTACCGGCTGGGGGCCCGGAGCACCGACATCGTGTACGTGACGCCGGCCGACGCCGCGCACGCGGAGGCGATCGTGCGGGAGATCCGGGAGGAACAGGCGATCGCCGGCCGCGCGGACCAGGCCGTACACGTCTTCGCCGACCTGGTCGTCTTCCTGGGCGACACCGACGCCGGCGCCCGGGACCGCAGGGCCCGGCTGGACGACCTCGCCGGAGCCGCGTTCACCTCCGACGCCACCGTGTTCACCGGCACCCCGCACGGGCTCGCCGACCTGCTGATCCGCTGGCAGGGCGCCGGGCTGACCGGCTTCCGGCTGCGCCCGGGCACACTGCCGGACGACCTCGAGGGCATCACCCGCGGGCTGGTGCCCGAGCTGCGGCACCGGGGCGCGTTCCGCCACGCGTACGAGGCGGCGACGCTGCGGGGGCTGCTCGGCCTGCCCCGCCCCGCCAACCGACACGCCACCACGTGAGCGCCGGGAGCGATGATGAGCAAGCCCCGCAAGCAGATCCACCTCGCCGCGCACTTCCCCGGCGTCAACAACACCACCGTGTGGACCGACCCCCGCTCCGGCAGCCACATCGACTTCGGCTCCTTCGTGCGGCTCGCGCAGACCGCCGAGCGGGCCAAGTTCGACTTCTTCTTCCTCGCCGAGGGCCTGCGGCTGCGCGAGCAGGCCGGCAAGATCTACGACCTTGACGTGGTGGGACGGCCGGACACGTTCACCGTGCTGGCCGCCCTCGCGGCGGTCACCGACCGGCTCGGGCTGGCCGGCACGATCAACTCGACCTTCAACGAGCCGTACGAGGTGGCCCGGCAGTTCGCCAGCCTCGACCACCTCTCCGACGGCCGGGCCGCCTGGAACGTCGTCACCTCGTGGGACGCGTTCACCGGGGAGAACTTCCGGCGCGGCGGGTTCCTCGCCGAGCACGACCGCTACAGCCGGGCCACCCAGTTCCTGGAGGCCGCGACCGAGCTGTTCGACTCGTGGCCCGGGCCGGGTGTCCCCGCCGACCGCGACCGGGGGCGGTTCATCGAGGACCCCCGCATCGGCGCCTTCGGCCACCGCGACGCGCACTTCGACATCACCGGGCAGTTCAACGTCCCCCGCAGCCCGCAGGGCCGGCCGGTGATCCTCCAGGCCGGCGACTCCGACGGCGGCCGCGAGTTCGCCGCCCGCACCGCCGACGCGATCTTCAGCCTGCACGGCACCCTGGAGGCGGGACAGGCGTTCTACTCCGACGTCAAGCGGCGCCTCGCCACCTATGGCCGCACCCACGACCAGCTGCTCGTGCTGCCCGCCGCGACCTTCGCCCTCGGCGACACCGAGGCCGACGCCCGGGAGAGGGCGGCGGTCATCCGCCGTCAGCAGATCAGCGGCCAGACCGCGCTGCGCCTGCTCGAACAGCTCTGGAACCGCGATCTGAGCGGCTACGACCCGGACGGCCCGCTGCCCGACATCGATCCCGACGTCGGCGACACCCACATCGCGCGCGGCCGGGCCAGCGTGCGGATGCACCGCGATCCGCTGGCCACCGCGCGCGAGTGGCGCGAGCGCGCCGAGGCGGGCAACCTGTCGATCCGCCAGCTGATCATCGAGGTGTCCGGCCGGCAGACCTTCATCGGTACGGCGACAACGGTCGCCGACACCATCGACGAGCTCGTACAACGGGACGCCGCCGACGGTTTCATCCTCGTACCGCACGTCACCCCGGACGGGCTCGACGAGTTCGCCGACACCGTCGTGCCGCTGCTGCAGGAGCGGGGGGCGTTCCGCACCGAATACACCGGGACGACCCTTCGGGACCACCTCGGGCTGGCGGTTCCCGAGCGGGGTGTCGCCGTCGCGGAAGCCGCCCTATGACAACCCTCGACACGGCGGCGCTGGACAACCCGGCATGCGCGAGCGCGGCGAGACCCCGCTGCTGCACGCGGCCGCCGACAACACCTCGGCCACCCGCCTGTACCTGTCGCTTCCGGTCGATCACAGGTCCATCGGACACTACAGTTCGACTACACGGGAACCCGAGCGAAGGCGGCGCAGCATGGCGGCGACGAGCCCGACGACTCCGACCTCCGCGCAGGCCGTCAATGCCGGCGACGACCATCCCTTCGTACGCGGGGTCCGGGAGTACGCCGAGCGGGTGCTGCGCCCGACGGCGTTGCGTACCGACCGCGAGGGCGTCACCGCGGAGCGCATCGGGGAGCTGCGCGAGCTGGGCCTGCTCAACCACCTCGCCTCGGCCGAGCACGGCGGCCGGTCCCTGGACCGCGGCGCCGACCGCCGGATCCACGAGATCGTGGCGGGCGCCTGCTTCAACACCTGGCTGGTGTGGGCCCAGCACGCCGCGGTGACCGCGCGCCTGCCGCGGTCGCCGCTGCCCGAGACCGCCCGCAGAGCCCTCACCGGCGAGATCCTGCTCGGCGCCTGCATCAGCGACGTGCGCGCGTACCCCAAGCGGTTCATCGAGGCCAGGCGCGTCGGCGGCGGATGGGTTCTCAGCGGGACCATCTCCTGGGTCAGCGGCTGGGGCCTGCACTCGGCGCTGACGGTCGCGGCGGTCGAGCCGTCGACCGAGACCGTCGTGACCGCCCTGGTCGGGGTCGGTGCGCATACCCGCGCGACCGCCCCGCTCGACCTGGCCGCCGTCGCCGGCAGCCGGACCGAGCGGGTGCTCCTCGAGGGCGCCTTCGTCCCCGACGATCACGTGATCTCGCGGCAGACGCTGGAGCGGACCCGGTTCGACGACATCGCGACGGCCGGCGACGCGCGCGGCCACCACTTCGGACTCGCCGAGACGGTCCTGCGGGAGCTGGCGGAGACCCCGGACCCGCTCGTACAGGCGGTCGCCACCGCCTGGCGCCCGCGCGTCGCGCGGATCCGGGAGACCGCCTACGCCCTCGCCGACGAGGCGGCCGCCGCGGGCGGCGGGCCGCACCGGCTCCAGGAGCGCCTGGACGCGAAGGTCGCCAGCGGCGAGGCGCTCGCCGCGCTCACCCGCGCGCTGGTCGTCGCCCGGGCCGGCCGCGGCCTGACCGGCGACGACACCGCGCAGCTGCACGCCCGCTCCGCCCTGTTCGTTCTGGTACAGGGGCAGAGCGCCGACGTCCGGCGCGCCCAGCTGGCCCACCTCGCCGGCGGATGAGCGCGGCGATGAGGAACCGTCACCTGCCGGCGGGTGCCGGCGAGACCGGCACGTCGGTGTCGCCCCGCCCGCGGACGCCGACGACGACGGCGTCGATGACGAGGAAGGCGGCCAGCGGGACGCCGAACAGCGGCATGGCCCAGCCGATCGCGAAGACGACCGGCACGCCGGCGGCAACGGCCCAGGCGGGCAGGCCGAGCCAGGCGCCGCGGGCCGGCGGTGCGCCGACGAGGGCGCGGCCGGCGACGCGGGTGGGGCGGCGCTGCCACCACATGCGGTAGCCCCAGACGATGACGCAGAGCAGGCCGACGGCGAGCGCGGCGAGCAGGATCTGGTTGACCGCGCCGAACAGGACTCCCATGTGCGCCTGCACCCCGAGCTTGCTGAGCTGGGCGAGCAGCGGCCAGTCGGCGAAGTCGCTGCGCGCCACGACGGTCGACGTGGCGGGGTCGACGGCGATCCGGTCGAGACTGACCGGCCAGGTGTTGTCGATGCCGGCCGCGGTCCACGGCCGGCCGCCGGTCTCGGGAACGGAGAGCTCGATCGGGCCGGTCAGCCCGTTGTCGCGGGCGACCTTGAGCACGGTGTCGGCCTGGGCCGGATCGACGGGTGCCGTGGCGGCCGCGCCGCCATGGTGGCCGCCCGCCGCGGCCGCCCCGCCGGTGTCGAGGTCCGGGGTGTGCGCGTCGAAGCCGTCGAGGACGGCGGTGAACGAGGCGCCGGCGTAGCGGGACCAGGTCAGTCCGGTGGCGGAGAGGATGAGCAGGCCGACGCTGAGCCAGACGCCGGTGGCGGCATGCCAGCCGCGGGTGCGGCGCACGCCCTTCTTCGCCGCGAGCTCGGGCGCGAACATCCTGCGGACGCTGCGGCGCCGCCGCCACCACAGGACGATTCCGCCGAGGGCGAGCACCCACAGCCAGCTCGCCGCGAGTTCGGAGTAGTGCCGGCCCACGACGCCGAGGTGCAGGTTGCGGTGCAGGTCGTCGAGCCAGGTGGTGACCGGGGTCGAGCCCCACCAGGTGGTGAGCTGCCCCCGCACCGCGCCGGTGTACGGATCGACGTAGACGGTGTGCTGGTTCTCGCCGAGGTCGGGCTGGGAGAACACGACCCTGGTGGTGCCGTCGCCGGTGCCGGGCTGCACCGCGGCGAGGGTGCCGCCGGGATGCGCGGCGCGGGCGGCGGCGATCTGCTCGGCCAGCGGCCGCGCCGTGTCACCGGCTTCGGCCACGACGAGCTTGTCGCCGTAGAGCACGGAGTCCAGCTGCGGGGTGAGGGTGTACAGCAGGCCGGTCAGCGCCGCCACCACCAGGAACGGGGCGACCAGCACGCCCGCGTAGAAGTGCAGGCGCAGCAGCAACGCGGCGAACGCCGAAGGCCGGCGGATCGGGCGGACGGGCGTGCTGGTGGGTGTCGCGGGCTCGGTGAGGTCGGGGGTTACGGCCACGGCTGTCCTCGTCGGGGGTGTCGGCGGCGCCCGGGGCGCCTGGCATCCAGGGGGTCGGTCGCCGCGCCGGGTGGACCCGCCGGGCGAAGTTCAGCCAGTTAGTCGTCGCGCCCCGGCCCGAAGTTCCCGGCGATTCCGGAATCCCGATTGCGACGCCGTGCGTCCAGCCGCCGTCCGGCCACCGGCAACCAGATATTGATGCCAGACGATGCATTCGGCCCTAGAGTGGCTCGCATGAACAGCCTTCTTCGCTGTGCCGCCGCCGTCGCGACCGCCACCGCGCTCGCCACCGGCGTACCCGCCCCCGCACACGCCACCCCCACCGTGCAGGGCACCTCCCACCGGGCCGCCGCGAGCCTCTCGCTGCCGCCGTACCAGACCTGGCTCGACGACGTCACGGCCGTGGCGGACCGGGCGGAGAGCTATCTGGACGACCGCCTGCCCGACTCGTCGGTGCGCGCCGCGATCGTGCTGGACATCGACAACACGGCGCTGCAGACGGCGTACCGGCCCGGCCTCACGTCGCCCGCGACGCCGGCGGTCCTCGAGGTCGCCCGGCAGGCCGCGGACTCGGGCGCGGCGGTGTTCTTCGTGACGGCGCGGCCGCAGATACTCGGCTGGCAGTCCGAGGCGAACCTGCGCTGGGAGGGGTACCCGTTCGCCGGCATCTACCTGCGCCCGTGGTTCGACACGCAGCCGGACCAGGCGCTGAAGACCGCCGCCCGCACGGCGATCGAGAACCGCGGCTACACGATCGTGGCGAACATCGGCAACAGCGCGAGCGACCTGGCCGGCGGGCACGCGGAGCGCACGTTCAAGCTCCCGGACTACGACGGCCGGCTCGGCTGACGCCGACGGGTCGGGCGCCCGGCGGCGTGCCGGGCGCCCGTTCGATCCACCCGCTCAGACCCGGCACTGCCAGGAGTACGGGTTCCGGAAGTCGGCGAAGCGGTCGACAGTGGCGTACCCGAAGGTGCTCTCCCGGCACGCGACAAGCATCTCGATGCCGGTGTACGCCGGCTCGTCCGCGCCGGTGACGCAACGCCAGCTGTAGGCGTCGCCGCCGACCAGCACGGCGCCGTCCGCGCCGGTGGTGCGGCAGTAGCGGTCGAGGTCGGGTGCGATGATCTCGTCGCGTACCCGCCAGCACTGGACGCTGCCCGAGCGCCAGAAGTCGCCGATGCGGTCGACCGCGTCGGGGTTGCCGTAGGTCCAGCGGCAGGCGGCGTCCAGGGTCAGGTCGGCGTACCGGTGGTCCTCGGTGCGGCAGTGCCAGTCGTACGCCGAGCGGCCCAGCGCGATGGCGTCGGCGTAGCCGAGCGAGCGGCAGTAGCCGCCCAGGTCGGGCGCACCGAGGTGGTCCGGTGGCCGGGGCGAGGCGACGGCCGGGGCGGCCCACACGCCGAGGGCGGCCGAAGCGCCGAGAAGCACGGTGAGCAGGGCACGGACTATTACGCGCATGCGTAACCTTTCGCGGTGGTGGTCTGTCGGCGCTCGGGTCGTCAGGATGCGACCGCGAACCGGTAGTTCGCCCCGTACTGCGAGTCGTACTCCCGGCAGCCGGCCCGGTCGCCGGAGACGAACCACAACTCCAGCTCCTGCGTGCCCGCGCCGAGCGCGAGGGACGCCAGCACCTTGACCTGCCGGCGGTTGCTGTTGAGCTCGGTGACCGGCCGGCGCTGCACCGCGCCGCCGTCGATCCGGTACTCCACGCCGATGCTCCACGCGTCGCCGCCGGCGTACTGTGCGCGGCAGGCCGGCAGGCGCGCCGGGTCGAAGTCGATGAGCACCGGGGCGTTCGCCACGATGGCGCCCTCGACGGTGGTGCTCCAGTCCGGCGAGAAGCGGATCACGGGCGCCGCGGCGGTGCCCGGTGCGGCGGACGCCGGTGCGGCGGACGCCAGGGTCGCGGCGGTCACGCCCAGCAGGATCGCGATGCCGGCGCGGACCGCGGCGGCACGCGAGCGGGTCGGGCGGGCGGTCGGGCGGTGGGTGAGGCGCATGCTGGTTTCTCCGCATCAAGGGTGAGTCGGCTGCCCGGAAAACGCCGGGACCGGCGGCGCCGGTCATCGCGTCGACAGCGTCCGGGCACGCAGAGCCTTGCAAGTTCTTGCAAGAGACGTCAACTCCAGTCAATGCGCCAGGACGGGAGGATCCGGCCCCGCGCCCAGCTCACGCGGACGCCGACCAGTACGCCCCTACCAGCGATGGTGAGCCTAATCACGAAGACCGAGGCGGCGGGCGTCGCCCGCATCGGGCCGAGCCTTCGCCCCGCGAAACCGGCGCGCCTCGCAGTCGTAACTGAAACTTCTTGCAATCGGCGTCCGGTGCGGGAGGATGACGTCATGCATCGCGTCCTCGTCGCCGGCCCAGCCGCATGGAACCTCATCGTCCGCGTGGCGGATCTGCCGCCCCCGCAGCCGCACGCCCTGTTCGCCCGGTCGCATCACGACAGCCTGGGCGGCACCTCCGCCGGCAAGGCACTCAACCTCGCCCGGCTCGGCATGCAGGTCACCCTGCTCACCCTGGTCGGCGACGACGACGCCGGCTCGCGCATCACCGCCGGGCTGCGCATACCCGGAATCGACCTGGTGGTCTCACCGAGCGCCAACGGCTCCGAGCGCCACGTCAACCTGATGGACGATCAGGGACAGCGGCTCTCGGTGTACCTGACCCTGCCCATGCCCGCGCAGACCGTCGCGGTCGCGCCCGAACTGATCGACGCCGCCGACGTGGTCGTCGCCGACCTCGCCGACCACGCCCGTCCGGTGCTGCGCGCGGCGCGCCGCGCCGGCAAGCCCGTCTGGTGCGACCTGCACGACTACGACGGCGTCAGCGAGTTCCAACGCGAGTTCCGCGACGCGGCCGACTACCTGTTCCTCAGCGGGGAACGCCTCGCCGACCCCGAGGCGTTCCTGCGCGAGCGGACGGCCGCCGGCAGCCGCCTGGCCGTCTGCACGCTGGGCGCGCAGGGCGCGATCGCCTGCGAGCGGGGCGGGCGGGTCATCCGGGTACCGGCCACCCCGGCCGGCGAGGTCATCGACACCAACGGCGCGGGCGACGCCTTCTTCGCCGGCTTCCTCGCCGCGCACCTCGGCGGCGCCCCGCTCACCGAATGCCTGCGCCAGGCGTCCCGGGCGGGCGCGACGGCCGTGCAGACCCGCGACCTCGCCGCGGCGACGCTGACCCCCGAACTGCTGCGCGCCGGAACCCCGCTGACCTGAGCGTCACCGATGTCCGTTTCGCGGCCGGCCCGCCGCCGCCGGACGCGACCAGACCGATCAGGAATCGAGAAGCGCGGGCCGCGGGGCGCACCTAGCGTTGCTGGCATGGACATCACGATCTACTCGAGCTTCCTTCCACATGACGACCCGGAGGCCGCCGTGGCCTTCTACCGCGACACGCTCGGCTTCGAGGTCCGCAACGACGTCGGGTACAACGGGATGCACTGGATCACGGTCGGCCCCGCGGGACAGCCGGGCACCTCCATCGTCCTGTACCCGCCGGCCGCGACCCCCGGCCTCACCGACGACGAGCGACGCACGATCCGCGAGATGATGGCCAAGGGCACCTTCGCCAGCGTCCTGCTGGCCACCGAGGACCTCGACGCCGCCTTCGAGCGGGTCCAGGCCGGCGACGCCGAGGTCGTTCAGGAGCCGACCGAGCAGCCGTACGGCGTCCGCGACTGCGCCTTCCGCGACCCCGCCGGCAACATGGTCCGGATCCAGGAGGTGTCCAAGTGACCGCCATCGAGTACGTGTCCCTCGAGGTCACCGATCCCGCGGCCGCCGAAGCCTTCTACGGCGAGGCCTTCGGCCTGGGCAAGATGGTGGACTTCCGCGCCTCGCAGGCGCCGACGACCGGCTTCCGCGGCTTCACGCTCTCCCTGGTGGTGTCCCAGCCGAGCACCGTCGACAGCCTCGTCGGCACCGCCCTCGCGGCCGGCGCCACGACGCTGAAGCCGCCGAAGAAGAGCCTCTGGGGCTACGGCGCGGCCGTACAGGCACCGGACGGCACGATCTGGAGCGTCGCGACCTCGTCGAAGAAGGACAGCGGCCCGGCGACCCGGCAGATCGACGACATCGTGCTCCTGCTCGGAGTCGCGGACGTGAAGGCCAGCAAGCAGTTCTACGTCGACCGGGGACTGGCCGTGAAGAAGAGCTTCGGCAGCAAGTACGTCGAGTTCGACACCGCCGGCTCCCCCATCAACCTGGCGCTGTACGGCCGCCGAGCCGCCGCCAAGAACGCCGGCGTCGCGCCGGAAGGCACCGGATCCCACCGGATAGTCGTCGGCGGCGACGCCGGTCCCTTCACCGACCCGGACGGGTTCGTGTGGGAGGCGCCGCCGGCCTGACCCGCGACAGAGCCGACCGGGACCCGCCGCGACCGTCGCGGCGGGCCCGGTGCCGTCGGCATCAGGCGTCGGCCTGAATGCGCCGGGCGATGGTCCGGCCCAGCGGGTAGGGGCGTTGCGGTGGCAGCAGCCGTTGGGCCTGTGCGTGCCGGCCCGCGCGGACCAGTGCGTCGATCTTCCGTACGGTGGGGGTGAGCTCGGTCAGTCCGACCACCCACTCCTCGGCGTAGGAGCGGATCAGGGCGCGGCCGATGCCGACCTGGATGCTGTAGTGGTTGAGTGCCGCGCCCCGCAGCGACCGTTCCGGATCCCACTGCACGTGCACGCCGGCGGCGGCGAACGCCGCGTTCCAGGCGACGGCGCTGCCGTGGACGGCCGGTTCGGGTGCGGTGAGCACCGCCTGCGACAGCGCCTGTTCCCAGCCGGCGCGGGTGACGCGTACCCCCAGAATGCGCTCCTGGCCGGGCTTGCGTGCCCAGTTGCTGCGGTGCATGAGCCACAGCAGCGACGGCTTGATCCAGGTCATCCGGGTGAGCGAGAACGGCGCCACGAAACGCCCCGCGGCCAGCGCGGAGTCGGCGATGGCCGGCGGGAACGCCTGGTACAGCACGATCGTGTCGGCGTCGAAGTCGGCGCGGATCTGGCGCAGCAACGGCATCGGCCCACCCTCCGGCATCAATGGTCGATGTGACCCTGCCATGCCTGCCGGCGATCGACGAGCCGGTTTTCGAGCGCCCCTTCCTGTCGATCACAGGCGGCCGTAACATCGATTAACGTCAATCCCGCGCGGCAAAGGGGCCGTAGATGAGTGATGTGACCCGGCGTGACTTCCTGTCCGGAGCTCTCGCCCTCGCGGCCGCGGGTGCGACCGGCGCCGCCCTCGATCCGGAAGCCGCCGCGGCGGCGGCGCTGCCGGCACCCCAGGACTCCGGCGTCGACCACATCGTCGTGGTCATGATGGAGAACCGGTCGTTCGACCACTATCTCGGCTGGCTGCCCGGCGCCGACGGCAGGCAGGCCGGCCTCACGTTCGTCGACCGGGACGGCGTCGCGCGCCAGACCCACCACCTGACCGTCCCGCACGGCTGCGGGTTCAACGACCCCGATCACTCGTACGCCGGAGGCCGGGTCGAGCTCAACGGCGGCGCGTGCGACGGCTGGCTGCGCGCGGGCGACAACGACGTGTTCTCCATCGGCTACTTCGAGGCCGCGGACCTCGGGTTCCACGGACGCGCCGCCCTCGACTGGACGGTCTGCGACCGGTACTTCACCGCGATGATGGCGCCGACGTACCCCAACCGGCTCTTCCTGCACTCCGGACAGACCGACCGGATCACCACGTCGATCGACCGGATCGCCCGGATGCCGGCCGTCTGGGACCGGCTCGCCGCGGCCGGGGTCTCCGGGCGCTACTACTACAGCGACGTGCCGTTCACCGCGTTGTGGGGCACCCGGCACCTGGGCATCAGCAAACGGATCTCGGCGTTCTACGCGGCCGCCGAGGCCGGGACGCTGCCGGCGGTGAGCTTCGTGGAGCCGGGATTCCTCGGCCGGATCGTGCCGGGGCTCTCCGAGGACGAGCACCCCCTGGCCGACATCCGGCTCGGCCAGCACTTCCTCGGCAAGGTGTACGACGCGGTCGTCTCCGGCCCGAACTGGCCGCGCACCGCGCTCGTCATCACGTACGACGAGTGGGGCGGCTTCTTCGACCACGTGCCACCGCCGGAGGGGCCGGACCCGAACCCGGAGCTCGGCGCCGGGCTGCGCGGCTTCCGCGTACCGTGCCTGGTGATCTCGCCGCGGTCGCGGCGCGGAACGGTGGCGCACGGCCTCTACGACCACACGTCGGTGCTGAAGATGATCGAGTGGCGGTTCCGGCTGGCGCCGTTGACCGTGCGGGACGCGGCCGCCAACAACCTCGCCGAGGTCCTCGACTTCGAGAACCCGCCGGTGCTCGCCGCGCCCCGGTACCGCGTTCCGCGGCCGCTGACCTTCGGCTGCCTGCCCCAGCCGCGCGCGAGCGGCGACGAATGGGCGGACCTCGCCGAGGTCGCCGCCCGCCGCGGCTTCGCCGTGTAGCGGGTCAGGGGCGGCCGCGGCGCAGGTTTCCCACCAGCAGGCCCCGGGTCGCCTCGAGGTGGGCGCGCATGGCGGCCTCGGCGGCGGCGCCGTCGCGGGCCAGGACGGCGGTGACCACCGGTTCGTGCTCGGCGTGGATCTCGGGCAGGGTGCGGCCGCTGGCGGTGGTCGGCGGGCCGAGCAGTGCGGTGGTGGTGCGCAGCCGCTCGACGATGGCGGCGGTGCGGTGCCGGCCCGAGGCGCGCAGCAGCAGGTCGTGCAGGGTGCGGTCGGCCGGCCAGAAGGCGACTTCGTCGCCGGACGCGGCCGCCGCGGCCATGGCGTCCAGGGCAGCCCGGATGGTGGCGTGCTGCTCGTCGGTGCCCCGCTCGGCGGCGTGGCGGGCGGCGGGCGGTTCGAGGGCGAGGCGGATGTCGACGATCTCCTCTATGTCGTGCGCGCTCGGCGGCAGGACGCGGAAGCCGCGGTTGCGGCGGATCTCGATGAGTCCCGCTTCCGCGAGGCGGAGCAGGCCCTCCCGGGCGGGGCTGCGTGACACCCCGAGAAGCTCGGCCAGCTGGTAGACGGAGTAGGTCGTGCCGGGCACGAGCTCGCCGGCGGCGACGCCGTCCCGGACGGCCTGGGCGACGGCGTCGGCGAGGGTGTGTGCATCCGGCGGCAGGGCAAGCTCGGGCATGAGTAACATGTTACTTATGAGCGAGCGGCCGCACGGAGTGGTGGAGTCCCTGCGAAGGGCGGGGCTCGAGGTGCGGGCCGACGCCGGCACCCTGGGGATGTACTCCTCCGACGCCTCGCTGTACCGGATCCCCCCGCTCGCCGTGGTGCGGCCCCGGCACGTCGACGAGGTCGCCGCGGCGCTCGCCGTCGCCCGCGAGGCCGGGGTGCCGCTCACCTCCCGCGGCGCCGGCACGTCGGTGGCCGGCAACGCCGTCGGCCGGGGCATCGTGCTGGACTTCTCCCGTCACCTGAACCGGGTGCTCGACGTCGACCCCGGCGCGCGCACGGCGGTGGTCGAGCCCGGCACCGTGCACGCCGTCCTGCAGAAGGCCGTCATGCCGCACGGCGTCCGCTTCGGGCCGGACCCGTCGACCCATCCGCGCTGCACCATCGGCGGGATGATCGGCAACAACGCCTGCGGCTCGCGGTCGCTCGCGTACGGCCGCACCTCCGACAACGTGGCGGGGCTCGAGCTGCTGACCGCCGCGGGCGACCGCCTCACCACCGGCTACGACGACAACGGCGCCTCCTTCGTGCACGGCGCCGACTCCGTGATCGCCGCTGTCCGGGACGCGGTCGGCGCACGCCTGGCCACCGCCCGGACCGAGTTCGACCGGTTCGGTCGCCAGGTGTCCGGCTACGCCGTGCAGCACCTGCTGCCCGAGCGGTTCGACCTCACCAGGGCGCTCGTCGGCTCGGAGGGCACCCTGGCGGTCATCACCCGGGCGAGCGTGAAGCTGGTCGTCGACGCGCCGGTCCGGGTCGTCGTGGTGCTCGGCTTCCCGGACATCATCGCGGCCGGCGAGGCCGCACCGGCGGTGGTCGCGCACGGCCCGACCTCCTGCGAGGGGCTCGACTCGCGGCTGCTCGACGTGATGCGGGCCCGCCGCGGCCCGGACGCCGTCCCGCCGTTGCCGCGCGGCGGTGCCTGGCTCTTCGTCGAGCTGGCCGGCGAGGAACTCGGCGAGGTTGCCGCCCGGGCACAGAAGCTGGCGGCCGACGGCATCGGCGAGGACTCCCTCGTCGTCACGGACCCCGCGCGCCAGGCCCGGCTGTGGCGCATCCGGGAGGACGGCGCGGGCCTGGCGGGCCGCGCGCCCTCCGACAAGCCCGCCTGGCCCGGCTGGGAGGACGCCGCCGTGCCGCCGGAGAAGCTGGGCGCCTACCTCGCGCGCTTCGACGACCTCGTCTCCTCCTACGGCATGACGTCCGCACCGTTCGGCCACTTCGGCGACGGATGCATGCACGTGCGGCTCGACTACCCGCTCGACCAGCCCGGCGGCACGACGGTGCTGCGCGAGTTCCTCACCGACGCGGCGAGGCTCGTCGGCGAGTTCGGTGGATCGCTGTCCGGCGAACACGGCGACGGCCGGGCCCGCTCGGAGCTGCTGCCGCACATGTACTCCGCGGACGCGATCGCCCTGTTCGCCGGGGTCAAGCACGCCTTCGACCCGGGCAACCTGCTCAACCCCGGCGTGCTGGTCGATCCGGACCCGGTCGACGCCGACGTCCGGCCCGCCGGGCGCTTCCCCGTCAAGCACCTCGCCATGGCGTACCCGCACGACGACGGCGACCTCGGCCAGGCCGTACACCGCTGCACCGGCGTCGGCAAGTGCCGCGCCGACAACTCCGCCGCGGGCGGCGTCATGTGCCCGTCCTACCTGGCCACGCGCGAGGAGAAGGACTCCACCCGCGGACGCGCCCGGATCCTGCAGGAGGTCGTGCGCGGCGAACTGTCCTGGTCGCACCCGTCGGTGCACGACGCGATGGACCTGTGCCTGGCCTGCAAGGGCTGCGCCTCCGACTGCCCGACCGGCATCGACATGGCCACCTACAAGTCCGAGGTGCTGCACCAGAGCTACTCCGGCCGGCTGCGGCCGCGCTCGCACTACACGCTCGGCAGGCTGCCGTTCTGGGCCCGCCTGGCCGGGTGGATGCCACGGCTGGCCAACGCGGCCGTCCGGCTGCCCGTCCTGGGCGGCCTCGCACTCCGGCTGGCCGGTGTCGACCGGCGGCGTTCCGTGCCGGCCTTCGCCCGGCGCCCGTTCCGGCGCAGCTTCACCCCGGCCGCGGCCGAGGGCCGCAAGCCGGTGGTGCTCTTCGCCGACTCCTTCTCCGACGCCTTCTCGCCCGAGGTCGCCGAGGCGACGGTACGGGTGCTGCGCGCCGCCGGCTACGAACCGCGGCTGCCGTCCGGCTCGGTGTGCTGCGGCCTGACCTGGATCACCACCGGCCAGCTCGACTCGGCGAGGAAGATCCTCTCGCGTACGATCGCGACGCTGGCCGCCGACGCCCGTGACGGCGTCCCGATCGTGGGCATCGAGCCGTCCTGCACGGCGGTGCTGCGCTCCGACGTGCACGAGCTGCTGCCCCGCGACGCCGACGCCGCGCTCGTCGCCGAGTCCGTGCACACCCTCGCCGAGCTGCTCGCGAAGACCCCGGGCTGGACCCCGCCGGACCTGTCCGGCGTCGACCTCGTCGCCCAGCCGCACTGCCACCACCACGCCGTCCTCGGCTGGAAGGCCGACGCCGACCTGCTCGCCGCCAGCGGCGCCCGGGTGCGGCGCCTGGCCGGCTGCTGCGGCCTGGCCGGCAACTTCGGCGTCGAGCTCGGCCACTACGAGGTCTCCGTCGCCGTTGCCGAGCAGAACCTGCTGCCCGCGCTCGACGCCGCCCCCGACGCGGTCGTCCTCGCCGACGGCTTCTCCTGCCGCACCCAGGTTGCCGACCTGCGGGACCGGCCCGCCGTGCACCTGGCCCAGCTGCTCGACCGCTGAGGACCCTGGGCGGTCACACCGCCGCGGGATCCGCGGAGCGCGGTCCGGCGTCGTGCGTGCGGTATTCGCCGGGGAAGGAGGCGGGCGAGGTCGCGCTGACGGTGAACTCCCGGCCGTAGTGCTGCGCCGTTACCGGGTCTCCGCTTCGCAGGGAGTAGGTGACGAGATGCTCTTCGATGTCCACCTCGAGGAGCGATCCGCGGATCTGCAGCGGAATACGCAGCCGGCTGGTGCGCGTGGGCAGCATCGGGGAGAACTGTGGCCGTTGTCCGCGCCAACGGTATCCCGCGAATCCGTACACGAGTGCCATCCAGGAGCCGCCGGCGGACGCGACGTGGACGCCGTCTCGCAGATTGCCCGCGGTGTCGGCCATGTCCACCGCCGCGGCGTCGAAGAGGTACTCCTCCGCGCTGCGGTACTTGCCGACATCTGCCGCCGCGATCGCCTGGATGCATTCGGACAGCGACGAGTCCCCGGTGGTCAGCGGGTCGTAGTAGTCGAAGATCCCGCTCCGCTGCGCGGCGGTGAAACGATCGGGCAGGAGCACGGTGGCGAGGACGACATCGGCCTGTTTGATCACCTGGTGGCGGTAGATGACCAGCGGATGGTAGTGCAGTAGGAGCGGGTAACGATCCAGGGGCGTCCCGGCGAAGTCCCACGGTGCCTGGTCGAGGAAGCCGTCGTCCTGGAGATGGACACGGGCCTGCTCGTCGTACGGGACGTAGACCTGTTCGGCGGCGCGGCGCCACGTCGCCGGCTCCCCGTCACGCAGGCCGGTGCGATCGACCATCCGGCGGTAGTCCGACGGGGATTCCACCCGCACGCGGTCCACGGCGTCCGCGGCGATTCTCAGGTTCTCGGCGGCCATCAGGTTGGTGAACAGGTTGTTGTTCACCACCGTGCTGTACTCGTCGGGTCCGGTCACCTTGTGGATCACGAACCGGCCGCCGCGGCGCTCGGAGAAGAAGCCCAGGTCCGTCCACATGCGCGCCGTCTCGACCAGGACCTCGACGCCGTGCCGGAACAGCAGGTCGGTGTCGCCGGTCACGCGGACGTACTGGTCGAGGGCGTAGGCGATGTCGGCGTCGATGTGGTACTGCGCGGTGCCCGCCGCGTAGTAGGCCGAAGCCTCATCGCCGATGATGGTGCGCCACGGGAACAACGCCCCGGCGCAGCCGACCTCGCGTGCCCGGCGGCGGGCGTACGGAAGCATCCGTACGCGGTGCATGAGCAGGCTGCGGGCCACTGCCGGGGTGGTGTGGATCAGGAACGGCAGCACGTACACCTCGGTGTCCCAGAAGTAGTGGCCCTCGTAGCCGGTGCCGGTCAGGCCCTTTGCGGGTACTCCGTGTCCCTCGCTGCGCAATGCCGCCTGCATGATGGTGAACAGGTTGAAGCGCAGGGCGTGCTGCACGGCGGGACGGCCCTCCCACACGACGTCGCTGCGCGTCCAGAAATCGCCGATCCGACCCTCGTGCTCGGCCAGTACGGCCGCGTAGCCGGCGGCTCGAGCCTGGTGCAGCGTCGCCTCGGCGCGGCTGGACAGATCCGTCGCATCCGCGGCGTCGTAGTGGTAGGCCAGCCATTTGGTCAGCGTGGCGGTCTGCCCCGGCCGGGCGTCGACGTCGAACACGACGTTGGCGCGGTCCGCGTCGAGCTTGGTACGTGCGTACGTGATCGCATTCCCGTCGAACTCGTGGTCCATCCCGGCCGCGACCACGAGCCCGCTGCGCAGCGTTCGATAGGTCCGGATGACCCGGGCGTCCTCGACACACTCGACGTCGGGCGCAAGCGCCTCGCCGGTGAGGACCCGGCTCCGTCTCGGATCGTCCGCCGGTTCCTGGGCCGCCGGATGACGGGTGACCAGGTCTGAGGAGAGCGTCAGGTGTCCGGGGGCGTCGAGTGCGGTCAGTTCGTAACGAATGCACGCCAGATGCCGCTGAGCCAGCGACACGAAGCGCGTGGTGCGCAGCCGGAACCGCCGGCCGTCCACCAGCTGGTACACCACCGAGCGCTCCAGGACGCCTCGCCGCATGTCCAGTGCCCGCTCGAATTCCTGGACCTCGGTCGTCTCGCAGGTCACCGGGTCGTCGTCGACGAGCAGGCGGATGGTGGTGCCGTCGGGAACCGGCAGGATGGTCTGGCCGGTGCTGGCGAACCCGTGTGCCCTCTCCGGGTACACGATCGGCCACGTCTCGTGGAAGCCGTTGAGCAGGGTCGTCGGCCGGTAGGACGGCTCGCCCTCCTCGAACGAGGCCCGGATGCCGAGAAATCCGTTCGATACCGCGAACAGCGTCTCGGTCTGTTCGACGTAGTCGGGGTTGTAGGCGCGCTCGACCATGCGCCAGGGATCGGGCGGGTAATCCCCCGTGTCCGCGATGATCCGCCGCGCCGCGGCCACCAACCGGTGGTCCCGCGGACCTGCCCGGTGCACCTCGGCGGTGGGCGCGGCGAGCAGTTCGCCGATGTCGGCGACCACGATGTCGGCGCCGTGGGCGGCCAGTTCCTCCGTATGCCCGTCCCGGTCGACCCCGACCACGAGCCCGAACCCGCCGGCCCGGCCGGCCTCGACGCCCGCGATGGCGTCCTCGACCACGATCGCCCGCTCGGGCGGGACGCCGAGCCGGCGGGCGGCCTCCAGGAAGCCGTCCGGCGCGGGCTCGTCGCGCGGACGCAGTGCCGGCGCCGCCTCACCGTCGACCTGGATGTCGAACAGATTGGTGATGCCGGCGTGCGCCATCACCCGCTCGAAGTTGCCGCTGTTCGACACCACCGCGGTCTTGAGCCCGGCCTCGCGCAGCTCCCGCACCCAGGCGATGGACCCGGGGAAGACCTCCACACCGGTCCGCCGCAACTCGCGGTCGACCAGCAACCGCTCCCGGTTGCCCAGCCCCCAGATCGAATCCTCCCCCGGCCGGGAGTCCGGGTTGCCCTCGGAGAGCTCGATCCCGCGGGCGGCCAGGAATTCACGCACGCCTTCCTGACGTGATCTGCCGCCGAGGTAGGCGGCGTAGTCGGACGCCTCGTCGAACCAGCCGCTGCTGGTGCCGTGCCCGGCATCCCAGCTACGCAGGAAATCGTCGAACGTCCGCTTCCACGCCGCCGCATGAACCGGACGGGTGGCGGTCAGAACCCCGTCGAGATCGAACAGAACCGCCTCGAAATCATCGAGGGCGACTGAGGATGACATCGTGATCCTCCCGCGCCATTTTACCAAGCCAGGCTTCCTGGCGAGGCATTACCTGCTCTGTCGCCCAGCCGGCTCAGCAGCGCCGGCAGCACGTCGAGGTTCGTCGGGAGCCACTGCGACGCGGTGGGATACGGGCCGGCCTGCCTAGCGGAGCTGGCCGGCGGCCAGGCCGCTCTGCACCTGCCGGTGGAACAGCAGATAGCCGGCGATCACCGGCAGCATCGCGATGGTCATCCCGGCGAACAGGCCGCTGAAGTCACCGCGGTACCCCTCGTTGACCGCGAGCGCGGTCAACCCCTGCGCCAGCACCCACCTCCGCTCCGCCCCCTCACCCTGCATGAGCACGATCGGCAGGACGTACTGGTTCCACTGGAACAGGAAGTTGAAGATGCCGACGCTGACCAGCCCGGGCCGGGCCATCGGCAGCATGATCGCGAAGAACAGCCGGAAGTGTCCGCACCCGTCGACCATCGCGGCCTCGGCGACCGAGGTGGGCAGGGTGCGGAAGAACGCGGTCAGGAAGAACACCGTGAACGGCAGCGAGTAGGCCGCGTACACCAACGTCAGGCCGGGCAGGGTGCCGAGCAGGCCGAGGTTGCGCACCACGAAGAAGAGCGGCACGAGCGCCAGGAAGACCGGGAACATCATGCCGCCGACGAAGGCGAAGTAGACGATCCGGCTGCCGCGGAACCGGTAGCGGGCCAGCACGTACGCGGCCATGGCGCCGAGCAGCATGGTGAGGGCGAGCGCGCCGGTCACCACGATCGCGCTGTTCAGGAAGTACCGGCCGATGTGGGCCTCGTTCCAGGCCCGCCCCCAGTTCTCCCACCGCAGCCGCGACGGGAGGCTCCACGGGTCGGTCAGGATCTCGTTGTCGCTCTTGAACGAGCTGAGCACCGCCCACAGCAGCGGCAGCGTGGTGAGCAGCGCCCAGCCGATCAGGAACACGTGCGAGAGCACCGGGACCCCGCGCTGCGGAGCCGGCGGCCTCGCCAGCGGCGGCGACTCCCGGTGGCTCTCGGTGAGCACCGCCATCACAGCTCCACCCGCTCGCGGCGGGTTGCCCGCAGGAACGTGACCGCCACCGTGAGGGTCATGAAGAACATCGCCACGCCGATGGCCGAGGCGTAGCCGAACTGCCCGTCGGCGAACGCGGTCTTGTACAGCCGCAGGCCGACCACGTCCGACGAGGAGCTCGGCCCGCCGTCGGTGATGATCTGCACCACGGCGAACCCGTCGATCGCGATGATCGCCAGGTACACCCAGGCCACCTGGATGGTGTCCCACACCAGCGGCACCGTGATCCGGACCAGGGTGGTGAGCCGGTTCGCGCCGTCCAGCAGCGCCGCCTCGTAGAGGTCGCGGGGTATCGACTGCATGGCCGCGCTGAAGAGGACCACGTAGAAGCCCACGTTCATCCAGACGAGCACGGCCAGCACGCACCAGAACGAGAATCTCGGGTCACCCAGCCACGCCACGGCGAGCCCGTCCAGCCCGGCCGAGCGCAGGACACCGTTGATCATGCCGGTGTGCGGTGCGTACATCTCCTTCCAGAGCACGCCGATGATCGCCACCGACAGCACCTGCGGGAAGAAGTAGACGACGCGGTAGAAGCCGGCTCCGCGTACGCCGTGCACGCCCACCCGGTCCGAGCGCCCGCCCACGCTGATCATCGAGGCGAGGAAGAGCCCGAGCAGGATCGTCGCCACCGGCAGCAGCACGAGCATCAGCCCGTTGTGCCGCAGCGCGTTCCAGAAGTAGGCGTCGCCGAACAGCCGCCGGAAGTTGTCCAGCCCGACGAAGTCGTACGTCGGCGACAGCCCGCTCCAGTTCGTGCCGGCGATCTGGAACGCCTGCGCGTACGGCGAGACGACGAGGACGCCGTACAGCAGCAGGGGCGGGATCAGGAAGGTGGCGATGAACAGCCGCTTGCCGCGCACCTCAGGCCCGCTTGTACTTCTTGACCGCGGGATCCTGGGCGAACTCGTCGGCCGACCGCTGTATCTTCTCGCACCACTGCGCCGCGTTGATCCGCCTGGTGTACAGCTCGGCGCACGCCGCGTCCACCCGCTCGCGCTCCAGCTTGCGGTAGTAGGACGAGTAGAGCCAGGTGAACGCGCCGCCCTTGGATGCCTCGATCAGCCCGGTCACCGACGTGAGGCCCGGGCCGAGTTCGATGCCGGCGGCGGCCCCTTCGACGCAGGTGAGGCTGCTGACCTTGCGGGTGAAGTCGGAGGCGCCCTGCCGCGAGAGCATGACCCGCAGGTATTCCAGGCCGCCGCGGACGTTCCTGCCCTTGGCCGGCACGATGAACGGCTCGCTGCCGGTGCCGCGGAAGGCCTCGAACGGCATCCGGTCGCTTCCGGTGAGGCTGGGCGTCGGCGCGACGGCCATCCGGAAGTCCGGCGGGGTGACCGCCTTCTGCTCGTTCTCCAGCCACGATCCGCAGGAGACGAACGCGGCGTGGCCCCGGGACCACTCGGTTTGCGACTGGACGTGATCCATGCCCTCGGCGCCCGGCTGGAGGTAGCCGTCGACGGCGAGCCGGTGATAGGCCTCGGCGGCCGCCTTGACGGCGTCGTGCTTCCAGGCGTTCGGCTCCAGGTTGTCGATCGCCTTGATCACCTCGATGCCGCCCAGCTTCGCGGCCGCGGCCAGGATCGGCCAGCTCATGTAGCGCGAGTGCTTGCCCGGATAGGTCCAGGGCGCGATGCCCGCCGCCTTGATGGTCTTGCAGAGGGCGATCATCTCGTCCCACGTCCTCGGGTACTCCCAGCCCCTCGACTCGAAGAGCTTCCGCGAATACCAGACGCCGTACGCCGAGTAGGCGTAGTTCAGCGACAGGAATCTGCCGTCGTACGAGCCGACGTCGACGATGCCGGGCAGCAGCGTGTCGCGGACCTTCCTGTTCGGGTCGTCGAGGCTCGGCGCGTCGAGCAGTTCGCCGAGATCGGCCAGCGCGCCCTGTGAGACCAGGCCGTTGAAGTCGATCTGGCTGCCGCCGGAGTTGTTCACCACGTCCGGCGGGTCGCCCGCCACGAACCGGGGCTGCAACGTCTCGGCGATCTTCTGGGTGGCGGAGTGCTTGATCTCCGCCTCGGGGTGGCGCTGCCGGTACATGGCCTCGTGCGCCTTGGCGTACTCCTCGCCGAAGCCGCCGTTGAAGATGACCACCTCCAGCGGCGCGTCCCGCTTGACCCCCAGCGGGTTGCCCGCGCTGGTCTCGCCCTTGGCACCGCCCTCGGCGCCGTCGTCGCCGCCCACGGCGCACCCGGCGAGTGTGCCCGCGGCGGCGACGCCCGCCGCGCCGTGCAGCAGCCCGCGCCGACTGATCCCGTATCCCATGTCCGACTCCCGCCTATGAGTTCACTGGGTTCCAGCCGTCGGCGGCGAGGGTGGTCGTGCCGTCGACGAGAATCGCTCCGGGCTCGAACACCCGGAGACGGTCGATCAGGACGCCGCGTCCCTGCGAGTCGGCGTCGGTGCGGTAGCTGAAACGCAGCCGGGTCGTGCCGGCCGGCACGTCGGCGCCGGCCAGCCACCAGTGGCGGGCGCCGAAGCCGGTGTACGTGCCGTCGCCGGTGAACCGCTCGCGGCCGGCGCGCAGGGTCGCCGGCAGGGGCACCCAGGTCACGCCGTCGGCCGACGACTCGACCGCCGCCGTGTCGCGGACCGGCTGGGTGTCGTACCAGAAGCGGAACGAGGCCCGCGCCCGCTCACCCGCCGGGCGCCGCAGCGGGGCGGTCAGCGTCATGACCGCCCCGTCGCGGGTGCCGGCCCGCCACGGCGCGCCGCCGGCGGGTGTGTGTATCGGGTGCGCGGCGGCGAACGTACGCGCCAGGGCGCGCCGGGCCACGTTGTTATTCCCCCAGGCCCGGTCCGGGTGCACCCGGTTGCTGAGCAGGATGAGGAACGACTGGTCGAGCGGGTCGATGACGATCGACGTGCCGGTGAACCCGGTGTGCCCGAAGGTGACCGGCGAGGTCATCCCGTCCATGTACCAGTGCTTGGCGAGTTCGAAGCCGAGCCCGCGGGCGCTCTCGGGGTACCGCTGCCGCAGGTCCGCGTTGTAGTCGACGAGCGCCTGCCGGACCATCGGCCGGGACAGGATCCGCCGGCCCCGGTAGGTGCCGCCGTCGAGCAGCGTCTGGCACAGGACCGCGAGGTCGTCCGCGGTGGAGAAGACGCCGGCGTGCCCGGCGGCGCCCCCGAGGGACCAGGCGTTCTCGTCGTGCACCTCGCCCCGGACCACGCCGCGGTTCACATCCGGCTGGTACTCGGTGGCGGCGGTCCGGTTCCGCTGCCCGGGGCCGGGGTTGTAGCCGGTGTCGCGCATGCCGAGCGGGCCGGTCACCCCGGCGCGGACCGCGTCCGCGAGCGACTCGCCGGTGACGCGCTGGATCAGCACGCCGAGCGCGATCAGGCCGATGTCGGAGTAGACGTACTGCCTGCCGGGCGCGGACCCGGCGGTGACCGGCGTGGCGAGGGCGGCGGCGAACCGCTGGTCGGGCGTGTCGTACCTCGAGTAGAACGGCAGGAACGCGGGGAGCCCGGAGGTGTGGGTGAGCAGGTGCCGGACCGTCACCTGCTCCTTGCCGCCGGCCGCGAACTCCGCGACGTGGTCCGCCACCGGCGCGTCGAGGTCCACCCGGCCGGCCTCGACCTGCTGGAGCACCACGATCGTGGTGAACAGCTTGGAGATCGAGGCGAGGTCCCACACGGTGTCGGTACGGGCGGGGACGCGCCGCCCCGGGGGCAGCTCGACGATCCCGCCGGCGCCCGCGGTGTAGCGGACCGCGTCTCCGACCGCGAAACGCGAGATCACGACGCCGTGGTGCGCGGCGAGCACGGTGGCGCCCGCGTACGCGGGGTGTCCGGGGTGGTCGGGCGTGGGCTCCAGGTACGACGCGGCGGTGCCGGGCAGGGCGGCGACCGGTCCCGGCAGCAGGCCGGCCTGGCGCGCGGTGCCGGTGCGCAGCACGTCGCGCCGGAACCGGATGTCGGCGGGGGTGACGGCCGGCGCCTGGGCGGGCTCGGCGGTCACGGGCCGGGCGGCCGCCGCGGGCGTGCCGGCGACGAGGCAGGCGACCACGCAGAACGGGGGTACGAACCGGAGTCTGATCATCAACGATTCTCCATACGTCGATCTGTCGAGGATGAATGTTTCCTTCGTAGCTGGCAAGGGGGGCGAATGTTATTGCCATCCCGCGCCCACCCGACTACGTTCTGACACCATGCGAACGCGTCCCGTGGCTGTTCTCGCTCTCGCCGCTCTGGGTCTCACGGTCCCCGCCGTTCCGGCCGCCGCGAAACCCGCATCGTCGCCGGTCGATTCGATCCTGGCCCGGATGACGTTGCCGCAGAAGATCGGCCAGCTCTTCACCACCTACGTCTACGGCAACGACGCGAACACGCCGTCGGTTGCCGACGCCGCCGCCAACCGCCGCCTGTACGGCGTGGACACCCCCGCGGAGGTCGTCGCGAAGTACCACCTCGGCGGCGTCATCTACTTCGGCTGGACGAACAACCTGCAGAACCCGCGCCAGATCACCACGCTCGGCAACGGGCTGCAGGCCGCCGCCACCGCCGCCCCGCTGACCATCTCCACCGACCAGGAGCACGGCATCGTCTCCCGGATGCCGGCGCCGGCAACCCAGTTCCCCGGCGGGATGGCGCTCGGCGCCGGCCGCAGCGCGCGCGACGCGTACCGCACCGGGCAGGTCACCGGGGCCGAGCTGCGCGCGGTCGGCATCAACCAGGCCTGGGCGCCGGTGGCCGACGTCAACGTGAACCCGGCCAACCCGGTCATCGGGGTGCGCTCGTTCGGCAGCGACCCGCGCCTCGCCGCCGCGCTCACCGCGAGCCAGGTGCTCGGGCTTCAGCGCGGCGCGAACACCTCCGCCTCCGCCAAGCACTTCCCCGGGCACGGCGACACCGCCACCGACAGCCACACCGGCCTGCCGGTGATCACGCACACCCGCGAGCAGTGGCAGCGCATCGACGCGCCGCCGTTCAAGGCCGCGATCGCGGCCGGCGTCGACGCCATCATGAGCGCGCACATCGTGGTGCCGGCGCTCGACCCGGCCCTCGACCCGGCCACCCTGTCGAAGCCGATCATCACCGGGCTGCTCCGCGGCGAGCTCGGCTACCGCGGCGTGATCGTCAGCGACTCGCTGCAGATGGCCGGGGTACGGCAGAAGTACGGCGACGACCGCGTACCCGTGCTGGCCCTCAAGGCCGGCGTCGACATGCTGTTGATGCCGCCGGACATGCGGGTGGCCTACGACGCCGTGCTCGGCGCGGTCGCCTCCGGCGAGCTCACCGAGGCCCGCATCGACTCCTCGGTGCGCCGGATCCTCGCCCTCAAGCAGAAGCGGGGCCTGCTGTCCTGGACGCCGCTCGACCCGGCCGCCGCCGAACGCGTCGTCGGCTCGCCCGGGCACGTCCGCGTCGTCCGGGCCGTCACCGACCGCACCGTCACCGCGATCCGCAACGACGCGGGCCTGCTCCCCTTCTCCGGCGCCGGGGGGTCGGTGCTGGTCACGGGGTGGAGTTCCAGCGCGCACCACAACGTCGCGGCGCTGGCCGGCGCGCTCGGCGGCACGCCGCTGGTCACCGACCTGCCGAACGACGCCAAGATCGCCGAGGCGGTCGCCGCGGCGCGCACCCACGACCGCACCGTGGTGCTCACCAGCAGGGCGTGGGACACCACGGTCGCCGACCCGGGTGGCCGGCAGCGAGCCCTCGTCAAGGCCCTGGTCGCGACCGGCAGGCCGGTCGTGGTGGTGGCGGTCCGCGACCCGTACGACCTCGCGGCCTTTCCGGAGGTCACCACGTACCTGGCCACCTACAGCCACACGGGTGTCTCCATGGAGTCGCTGGCCAAGGTCCTGCTCGGCACCGAGCGACCGCGCGGCAAGCTGCCGGTCGAGCTACCCGGGCTCTACCCGTACGGGCACGGGCTGACCTGGAAGGTCCCGTGAAGCGGCGAGGCCTGCTGACCGCGGGCGCGGCCGGCGTCGCCGCCGGGCTGAGCGGCGCCGCGCCGGCCGCCGCGAAACCCGGCCTGCTCCCCCGCCTTCCGGTGCAGACCGGGATGGACCGGCTCGCCGCCGCCGGCTGGGACGCGGTCCGGGGCGAGCGCATCGGCGTCGTCTCCAACCCGACCGGAGTGGACCGCGGGTACCGGCACCTGGTGGACCGCATGCACGCCGACGGCGTGACCATCGGCGGCGTCTTCGGCCCCGAGCACGGCTTCCGCGGCTCGGCGCAGGCCGGCGGCAGCGAGGACACCGGCACCGACGCGCGCACCGGGCTGACCGTGTACGACGCGTACCTCGCCTCGCAGGCCAGGTGGGCCGAGATGTTCACCGCCGCCGGCGTGCGCACGGTCGTCTTCGACATCCAGGACGTCGGCGCCCGCTTCTACACCTACATCTACACGCTGTACGACTCGATGGTCGCGGCCGCCCGGCTGGGCCTGCGCTACGTGGTGCTGGACCGGCCCAACCCGGTGGGCGGCCGCGCGTACGGGCCGATGATGACGGACGGCTTCACCTCCGGCGTGGGCCGACTGAAGATCGTGCAGCAGCACGGCATGACGGTCGGCGAGCTGGCCCGCTTCTACAACGGCGAGTTCCTGCCCGCCGAGGCGGGACGGCAGGTGAGCCTCGACGTGATCGCCTGCCGGGGCTGGACCGGCCGGCTGCGCGCCGGCGACACCGATCTGCCGTGGGTGCTGCCCAGCCCGAACATGCCCACACCGGACACCGCGATCGTCTACCCCGGCACCGGCATGTTCGAGGGGGTGTCGTCGCTGTCCGAGGGCCGCGGCACCACCCGGCCGTTCGAGCTGATCGGCGGTCCGGGCTTCGACCACCGCTGGTGCGACCGGGTGACGGGGCTGAACCTGCCCGGCGTGGAGTTCCGGGAGGCCTACTTCACGCCGACGTTCAACAAGTTCGCCAACCGGCTCTGCGCCGGGATCGAGGTGAAGGTGACCGACCAGGCCGCGTACGACCCGATCCGTACGGCGGTCGCCATGCTGGTGGAGGCGCGCCGGGAACCGGCGTTCGCCTGGCGCGTGGACGGCGGCACCCGGTACTGGATCGACCTGCTCACCGGGTCGTCGCGGCTGCGCACGATGATCGACGCGGGCGCGCCGGCCGGCGACGTGGTCGGTGCGTGGGCCGGCGAGCTGGCCGCGTTCGAGGCGCGGCGCCGCCCGTACCTGCGCTACTCCCGGCTCGGCTCGTGAACGCTGCCGGTCAGCCGCGCGTGCACCACCGGCGCCACGGGGGCGCCGGTGAGCAGGCCGACGGCCAGCGCGGCGGCACCGCCGGCGCCGTCGAGCGCCGCGCGGGGCTCGGCGCCGGTGCGCGCCAGCAGGCCGGCGCGCACCGCCCGGCCGACCGGTCCGGGACCGAGCAGCACCGACCCGGCCAGCACCACGACGGCGCCGGGCGGCGGCTCGACGCTGTCGAAGGTGTGCAGCAGGCGGCCGGCGGCCGCGGCGCAGATCCGCCCGGCGACCGCGTCGCCGGACCCGGCCGCGGCGCCCACCGCGGGCGCCAGCCGGCCGAGGGCGGCGGGCGGTGCCGCGAACCCGGCCGCGACCAGCGCCTGCGCGAGGTCCTCGCGACACGACCCGGGCTCCAGAGTGAAGTGTGCGCGGGCGGCGTCCACCAGGGTGGTCGGCGCACCGCGGCCGTCGAGTGCGGCGAGGACCGCGCGCAACGCGCGCACCCCGATCCACACCGCGGAGCCCTCGTCGCCCAGCAGCCAGCCGTAGCCGTCGCAGCGGCGCCGCAGCACCCCGCCGGCGAACCGGGCGGCCAGCGCGCCGGTGCCGGACAGCAGCAGCACGCCGTCGGGCCCGGCCGTGCCGGCCGCGTACGCGACCTCGAGGTCGGTCACCGCGACCACCTCGCCGGTCAGCCCGGCATCGTGCCAGGCCCGGACGGCGGCCGCGCGGAAGGCCTCGCGGCCGGCGCCGGCCGAACCGGCCGCGCCGAGAACACCGAGGCGCACCCGGGTACGGTCGACCGGTCCCAGCGCCGCGGTCAGCGCCGCGCGCAGGGCCGTGCTCGCCTCGCCGCCGCTGCTGTTGCGGTTCGCGCCGCCGGCCGCGCCCCGGCCCACCACCGCGCCGTCGAGGGTCGCGACCACGCACCGGGTGGTCGTGGCACCCGCATCGACGCCGACCACCATCGTCGTGCCCATAGTCCGGTGACCGTACCCCGTCGGTGGAGACAATTGACGATCGACGCCGAGCGAAGGAAACTTTTCTCCATGACAGGCCGGAAGCGCGGCACGCCGCAGTCGCCAGCAGCGGAAACCACGGTACGGGTGCGTGGCCTGCTGCCATCGCTGTCGCCGGCCGAACGGCGGGTGGCCCAGGTGGTCATCGACGAGGCGGCCACCGCCGCCCGGCTCACCATCACCGACCTCGCCGAGCGCGCCGGCTCCAGCGAGACCACGGTGATCCGGTTCTGCCGGGCGCTGGGCTTCGCCGGCTACTCCGAGCTGCGGCTGACGCTGGCCCGCGAGGCCGGCCGCGCCTACGAGGCCGCCACCGCCGACGACGAGCCGGTGGGCAGCGACATCAGCGAGAGCGACGACCTCGCCCAGGTGGTCAAGAAGATCGCCTTCGCGGACGCCCGGGCGGTCGAGGAGACCGCCACGCAGATCGACATCGCGGTGCTGAAGCAGGTGGTCGACCTGGTGGCCGGCGCGCGGCGGGTGGACATCTACGGCGTCGGCGCGAGCGCCTTCGTGGCCAGCGACTTCCAGCAGAAGCTGCACCGGATCGGCCGGGTCGCGTTCGCGTGGAGCGACACCCACCTGGCCCTGACCAGCGCCGCGCTGCTGGACGGGCGGGACGTGGCGTTCGGCATCTCGCACACCGGCACGACGAGCGACACCATCGACGCGTTCACCGAGGCGGGGCGGCGCGGCGCGCGTACGGTCGCGCTGACCAACTTCCCCAAGGCGCCGATCACGCGGGTCGCCGACCTGGTGCTGACCACCGCGGCCCGCGAGACCACGTTCCGCTCCGGCGCGATGGCCAGCCGGCTGGCCCAGCTCACCGTCATCGACTGCGTGTTCGTCGGCGTCGCCCAGCGCACGTACCAGGAGACCCGGACCGCGCTCGACGCCACCTACGCGGCGGTGCGCGGACGGCGGATCGGCACCGATCGGAGTCGTGGGTGAGGCCCCTGGACGAGGCGCCGCTGTCGCGCACCGAGCAACGCAACCCGCGCAGCGCCGCGATCGACCGGATGTCCACGCTGGACCTGCTGCGCCTGATCAACGCCGAGGACCACCAGGTGCCGGGCGCGGTCGCCGACGTGCTGCCCGACCTCGCCGCCGCTGTCGAACTGGCCGTGGCGGCGCTCGCCGGCGGGCATCGCGTGCACTACGTCGGCGCCGGCACCTCGGGGCGGATCGCGGTGCTGGACGCGGCCGAGCTGATCCCCACGTTCGGGCTGGCACCCGGCCGGGTGGTGGCACACATCGCGGGCGGGTCGCACGCGCTCACCCATCCGTCCGAGGGCGCCGAGGACGACGAGGACGCCGGGGCGGCGGCCGCCGCGGACGTCGGCGAGGGAGACCTCGTCGTGGGTGTCACGGCGAGCGGGCGCACCCCGTACGTCCGGGCGGCGCTCTCCGCGGCGCGCGTTCGCGGCGCGCGTACCGTGCTGCTGTCGGCGAACCCGGCCTCGCCGATCGCGTCCGGCGTGGACGTGCACGTCGCGCCGGACACCGGGCCGGAGGTCCTCACCGGATCCACCCGGATGAAGGCCGGCACCGCGCAGAAGCTGGTGCTCAACGCGTTCTCCACCGCGACGCTGGTACGTCTCGGGCACACGTACTCGAACCTGATGACCGACATGCTGGCCAGCAACGCCAAGCTGCGCGACCGGCAGCTGCGCATCCTGGCCGAGGCGACCGGCGCCGACCCCGAGCGCTGCCGGCAGGCGCTGCGCGCGGCCGACGGCGACGCGAAGGTCGCGGTCGTGACGCTGATCGCCGGCACCAGCACCGAGGCGGCCGGCCGGGCGCTGGCCGAGACGGACGGACACGTACACCGCGCGCTGAGCCTGCTCGATCACCACGCCGCCTGAGCGACGCCTCAGCGCAGGCGGGTTCCGGGTGTCCTAGCCGGATTCGCACGCGCATCGGTCCTCGCCCATGGGCTGGACCACCCCATAGCCTTCTACCTGTGAGCACAAGTGCGCCGGGCCACGAGGAGAAGCGCGATGAGCGACGACATCCGAACCTTCCGCATCGAGATCCCCCAACCGGAGGTCGACCACCTGCACGACCGGCTCGCCGGCGCCCGCTGGCCCGGTGAACTGCCCGACGTGGGCTGGTCCCGCGGCGTTCCGCTGGACTACCTGAAGGACCTCGCGGAGTACTGGCGCGCGGGGTACGACTGGCGGGCCCAGGAGGCGCGGCTCAACGGGTACCCGCAGTTCACGACCGAGATCGACGGCCAGCGCATCCACTTCCTGCACGTCCGGTCCGAACGGCCCGACGCGAAGCCGCTGCTGATCACGCACGGCTTCCCGAGCTCGGTCGCCGAGTTCCTGAACCTCATCGACCCGCTGGTCGACCCGGCCGCCGGTCAGGCCTTCCACGTCGTCGCGCCCTCGCTGCCCGGGTACGCCTTCTCGACCCCGCTGGCCGGGACGGGCTGGGCGATGGGCCGCACCGCGCACGCCTGGGTCGAGCTGATGCGCCGGCTCGGCTACCGGCGGTACGGGGTGCACGGCGGCGACGTGGGCGCCGGCGTCTCCGGCACGGTCGCCGGCATCGACGGGGAGCAGGTGATCGGCGTGCACGTGGTGACCGATCCGCTGACCGCCGCGAACGTCGCCACGTTCATTCCGGGGATGGCCGGCCGGCTCGACGACGGCGACCCGGTCGGGAAGCTGATCCTGGACAGGATGACCGCGTTCACCAAGGAGGGCTCCGGCTACCTGTCCATTCAGAACAGCCGGCCGCAGACCATCGGCTACGGCCTGGTCGACTCGCCGCTGCTGCAGCTGGCCTGGATCGCGGAGAAGTTCCACGAGTGGGCCGACCTGCCGATCGACCGCGACCAACTGCTCACCACGGTCAGCCTGTACTGGTACACGGGCTGCGGCGCCACCGCCGCGCACACCCTGTACGAGCAGGCGCACTCGTCGGACTGGGGCGCGCCACCCGCCGTGCCGCAGGGCTTCGCGGTCTTCGGCGCCGACGCGACGGTACGCAAGCTGGTCCCCGCGCCGCCGGGCGCGCACTGGTCCGAGTTCGAGCGCGGCGGGCACTTCCCGGCGATGGAGGCGCCCGCCCAGCTGGCGGCGGACCTGCAGGCCTTCTTCGGCCCGCTGCGCTGACCGGCGCCCCTTCTCTCATCGGCCGATGGCACCGCCGATGAGCTTCCGCAGCGCGTCGAGCGAGGTGCGCGCGGCCCGCCGGTCTGGCCGCATCCTGTTCGGAAGAGCTCCGGAACTTCCGGAAATTCCTGCTCGGATCCCTGAACCTCCTGTCAAAAAGCCGTGGTGATCATCTCGGACCAGATCAGCACGACGTGGCAATCATCGATCCATTGTCAACATCGGATTTCCGGAAGGTTACCGAAAGTTGTTGACACGCTGCTGGGTGGCCTCATACCGTCGCCATCGACGGGACTCATGACCGTCGATGGCAACCACCGCGACCCGCTCCTCCGGTCGTGCAGGACGACCGGCCCCCACCGCGTGGTACGACGCCCGACAGCCCGCAGGGTCGTACCGCGCTGCTGGCCTCCCGCCAGCTGTCACGAGGAGGAAGCAAGCACATGAACGACATCCCCACCGAACCGAGGAGGCGCGGCCTCCGGCTGCTCCTCGGCGCCGCGTGCGCCGCAGTGATGGCCGTCGGCGCCACGGTGATAGCCGCGCCCAACGCGTACGCCGAGGCCGACCGGACCGTCAGCTCGAACTCCACGGGCACGCACAACGGGTTCTACTACTCGTTCTGGAAGGACAGCGGCAACGCGAGCATGACGCTGCGCGCCGACGGCCGGTACTCCAGCAACTGGGGCAGCGGCACCAACAACTGGGTCGGCGGCAAGGGCTGGGCAACCGGTTCCCGCAGGACGATCAGCTACTCGGGCAGCTACAGCCCGAACGGCAACAGCTACCTCGCCCTGTACGGATGGACCCGCAACCCGCTCATCGAGTACTACGTCGTGGAGAACTTCGGGACGTACAACCCGAGCACCGGCGCCACCCGGATGGGTTCGGTCACCAGCGACGGCAGCACCTACGACCTCTACCGCACCCAGCGGGTCAACCAGCCGTCGATCGACGGCACCGCCACGTTCTACCAGTACTGGAGCGTCCGCCAGCAGAAGCGGACCGGTGGCACCATCACCACCGCCAACCACTTCGACGCCTGGGCCCGCGCCGGGCTGAACCTCGGCACCAACCACGCGTACCAGATCGTCGCCACCGAGGGCTACCAGAGCAGCGGGAGCTCCGACATCACCGTCAGGGAGGGCGGCAACCCGACCACCGGGCCCACCACCAGCAACCCGCCCGGAAACCCCGGCAACTGCACCGCGACGCTCTCCGCCGGCCAGCAGTGGGGCGACCGGTTCAACCTCAACGTCGCGGTCAGCGGCACCAACACCTGGGTCGTCAGCCTCGGCCTCGGCGGCAGCCAGAGCCTGCAGAACAGCTGGAACGCCTCCGTCAGCGGCACGAGCGGAACGATCACCGCCAGGCCGAACGGCAACGGCAACAACTTCGGGGTGACGATCATGGCCAACGGCAACTGGACCTGGCCGACCGTCACCTGCCGGACGGGCTGACCCCGGCCGGCTCCTGACACCGCACCTGTGGCGCGGCGGCCGAGGCCCCGCCAGCGTCTCCGGTACGCACAGCTGGGCGGCCTGCTGCCCGGGGTCGTCCGGGACTACTCCACCGGCGTAC
>NZ_JBEZDY010000011.1:0-55364 GCF_040648555.1 Actinoplanes sp. NPDC049118 | reverse complement strand
CGCACCTTGCAGGGTCTGCGGGCCCGCGGGAGCGGGCGGGCCGGCCGGCCGCGCGCCTGCGGCGCCCCGCCGCTGGGGGGGCCGCCGCCCCCCCCCCCCCCCCCCACGATCGCGTCCGCACACGGTCAGGAGGTCGTCCGCATCCGCGCGCGCACGATCGTCCGCCAGCCGGCGAGGGCCACCACGGCAAGCATCGGGACCGCGCCCCGGCCTGGTCGGCATGCGGGAGCGGGTCTCCGTGTACGGCGGGAGCCTCGCCGCCGGTCCGAGGCCTGACGGTGGGTACGGCGTCGACGCCCTGTTTCCGATCGAGGCGCAGCGGTGAGCGGCATCCGGGTCGTGGTCGCCGACGACGAGGCGATGATTCGCGCCGGGCTGCGGATGCTGCTCGACCACCAGCCCGACATCCGCGTCGTCGGTGAGGCCGTCGACGGACTCGACGCCCGGGAGGTGGTTCGGCGTACCCAGCCGGATGTCGTGCTCATGGATGTCCGGATGCCGCGTTGCGACGGGCTCCAGGCGGCCGGGCACATCGTCGCGGAGAGCACGGCGAAGGTCATCATCCTCACGACGTTCGACGAGGACGCCGCCGTGGCGCGGGCACTGCGATCGGGGGTGAGCGGGTTCCTGCTCAAGGTGGCGCCGCCCGAGCAGCTGGTGCAGGCGGTGCGTACGGTGGCCGCCGGCCAGGCGCTGCTCGACCCGGCGTCACACTGCGGGTAATCGCGTCGTTCGCCCGGGCACCCGGCGCCGACCCGAAGGCCGCCGAGCAGCTGGCAACCCTCACCGAACGGGAGGTCGACGTGCTGCGCCTGGTCGCCCGGGGGCTGTCCAACGCGGAGATCGCCGTCCGGCTGTACCTGGGCGAGGCCACGGTCAAGACGTACATGTCCCGCATGCTGACGAAGCTGAACCTGCGCGACCGGGTGCAGGCGGCCGCGTTCGCCTACGAGAGCGGCCTCGTCCGCCCCGGCGTCACCGACGGGTAGTCGCCGCCGACGCCGGGCGGGCTCACCGCAGCAGGAAGGCCAGCTGTTCGCGGGCGGCGTCGGTGGCCGCGTCGCGGGCGGCGCGCAGCGCGTTCTGGTCGCGTTCGAGCCGGGACGGCAGCGGGTCGCCGAGGCGGGGCGCGAGCGCAAGGGTGCTCAGGCCGTGGCTCCAGCCGTCACGGACCTGCTGGAGGGTCTCCCGGTAGCGGTGCGGCCGGCCGCGGTAGGCGGCGGCGAGTTCCGGGTTGAGACGGCGCAGGTAGCGTTCGACCACCACGTCGACGGCGCCGAACGCCGGCTGGGTGCCGGGCGGCCGGGTGGCGAGCACGATGGCGTGGGTGGCGCCGCGCACGGCGGCGGTGACGACCGGCACGGCCTCCACGATGCCGCCGTCCAGCCAGCGGCGGCCGCGCAGCTCGACCGGGTCGCCGGCGAGCATCGGCAGCAGGCCGGAGGCGTGCAGGCTGGCGATCAGGTCGGCGCGGTCGGTGAAGTCGGACAGCGCCTCGGCCCGGCCCGTGTCCACATCGGTGGCGACCATCGCGAGCCGCCCGGCCCAGTTGGAGCCGGCCGCGGAGCCGAGGTCGAACAGCTGGTCGACGTGGCTGACGATGCGCGGGCCGTCGATCACCGGGCGGCCGCGGGCGATCCGCCGCACGTCGATGAACTCGGGCGAGGAGAACACCTCGGCGTACGACTCGGCCATCGCCGCGGCGGCGCCGACGGCGAGGGCGGCCGCGTTGACCGCGCCGGCAGACGTACCCACGATCATGTCGATCGACGGCAGCAGCCCCTCGCGCTCGATGACGCCGGCCATCGCGGCGGAGACGATGCCCCGCATGCCGCCGCCCTCGATGACCACGGCGACGGTGGCGCCGTCGTCGGTGTTGCCGGTGCGGAGGCGCTCGCGGAGGATCTCCTGGACGCCGGGGGTGGCGAGCCGGCCCGGCCGGGCCCGCGCGGGCCGGGCCGCGGGTGCGACGGCCGGCTCACCCGCGGCGACGATGGTCCCCTGCGCGACGGCGACCAGGGTCTCGGTGCCGTCCTCGGCGATGGCGTGCAGCTCGCAGCGGCAGGCGGCCCGCCGGCCGGAGGCGCGCATGACCATGCCGTGCGCCCGCAGCGTACGGCCCCGGGCCGGCACGATGTAGTCGATGCTGAGCCCGGAGGTGACCACGTCGGGCCCCAGCGCGGCGCCGCCGGCGAAGGCGAGGGCGTTGTCGGCTGCGTACGCGATGACGCCGCCGTGCACCGCGCCGTGCTGGTTGGTGATCTCGGGCCGGATGTCGAGTTCGACGGTGGCGCCGCCCTCGCCGAACGAGACCAGGCGGGTGCCGAACATCCGGGTCACCGACTGGTCGGCGAGGACCCGCTGCGCGCCGGCGAGCGACGGTGTCGCGGTCATCGGGCCGCTCCGCCCGCCAGGTCGTGCGCGCCGAGGGCGCGGAAGCAGAAGAGCCGGATCGCGTCGACAACACCGGCCTGTTCGTCGGGCGACGGTTCGCGGCTGTCCGGGCGGATCCACCCGACCAGGGCCTCGGAGATGGCGCCCATCACGGCGGAGGCCGCGAGCCGCGGGTCCTGCGGCACGAAGTTTCCGCTGGTCAGGCCGTCGCGGATGATCTGCTCGCCGATGTCGGTGTACGACCCGCGGTAGACCAGCCGTTCCTCCTCGACCACCGGGCTGACCGGCTCGAACAGCAGCGCCCAGGCCATCCGCCGCCGGTGCAGGGCCCGGCCGCTGAAGATCCGGATCAGTTCGCCGAGGCGCTCGGCGGCCTGCTGGCCGGTGCCGGCGACGGCGGTGCGGGCCAGGTCGATCTCGTGACTCGCGGCGCTGCGGAACACCTCGGCGAGGAGCCGGTCACGGCTGTCGAAGTACGAGTAGACGGATCCGACGCTGGCCTGGCAGCGCGCGGCGATCGCGGCGACGGTGGCGCCCTTGAACCCCTCGGCGGCGACCAGCGACCGGGCCGCACGCAGCATTCCGTCCCGTTTGTCCCTGGCGTTCTGCCTGGTCAGTGCGGTTTGCCGGTATGGCATCCGGAGGCCCCCAAACTTCTGAATCCGGATTCAACGCTTTCCAAGGAGTGAACCACGGTTCATTTCATTGCGGCAACCGGAGCGGGACCAAGATCACCTGGGCGGCCGGGTGTTTACCCCGCCACCGCCCCGGGGAACCGGGCGGGCTTGAACACCTCGCTCGCGGAGGCCCTTTCCGCCGCGTCGACCACGCACCCTGCCCCGTCCTGCTGGTCTGGCCCGAACCCCCACCCGGTCCGGACCTCGGCTCCGCGGGACGGGATCGGCAACTATTTCGGCGAACGTTGATCCAAAGCGGGCCGCGCTGCGTACTTCCGCTCACCAGGGACCATCCCCGATTTGCTGGAGGTTGACGTGCTCGCCGTCGATCGAACGTTGCGGTGGCGTCGCCGCGTGTCGGGTGGGGCGCTTCTCGCCGTGGCCCTGATATTGCTCGACCCGCAGGCGGCACGCGCCGAACCCGGCGTACCGCTGCCGCCGAACGAGCTGTTGACCGACCGCGGCAGGGGGGACATCTCCGACGCGGACCGCGATTTCGCGGTGAAGGTCCGCCTTGCCGGACTGTGGGAGATTCCGGCGGGCGAGATGGCCCAGGAGAAGTCGGACGATCCCCGGATCCAGTCCATCGGGCGTGACATCGCCGCCCAGCATGAAGCGCTCGACAAGCTCGTCCGTGACGCGGCGAAGAAGCTGGACGTCACCCTGCCGAACAAGCCCAACGCGGACCAGCAGGGTTGGCTCGCCGAGATGCGCGAGGCGGAGGGCGAAGAGTTCGACCGGGTGTACATCGACCGGCTGCGGGCGGCCCACGGCAAGATCTTCCCGGCCATCGCCACCATCCGGGCCAGCACCCGCAACGACACGGTGCGCAAACTCGCCCAGCGCACCAACCAGTTCGTCATGACGCACATGACCCTGCTGGAGAGCAGCGGAATCGTCGACTTCGGCGCGCTGCCGACCGCTCCGCCGCCGGCATCCGCCACGGGATCGGCGGCTGCCGCACAGGCACCGAAGCCGGCGAGTTCCAGTACGCCGTTGTCGGTGGCCGGCTCGCCGGTGTTCACCATCGTCGTGGTCGCGCTCGCGAGCGTGGCCTTGACGGTCTTCGCCTGCCGGCATTTCATGATGGGTTCCCGCCGACGTCCTTACGCAAGGCAACGAGGCCGGTACTTCGAGTCCTGATCGGACCCGGGCCCCGCCCACCTGCGCGTGGTCCGGGCACCCGTGTCATGATCGCCCGCGTGAGTGAATGGGCCTACAACGACCGTCCCGACGGCGTCCGGTTCCTGCCTGACCGGATCGCCGAGCCGGGCCGCACCGAGATCGAGGACGAGATCTGGGCCTGGATCGTGCGCGGGGAGGACGACGCGGGCGAGTTCGTGGACTACCTCGACGACGATGAGGAGCGCCACGGCCTCACCGACGAGGAACTCGCGGCGGCGTACGGCAGCGCGCTCGAGGTGAGGCGGGCCCAGCAGCGCGGGTGGGGTGACGTGCAGAGCAACCTGACCCTCGCCTTCGCCGAGCTCAACCGGCTCGGCGTGCTGGCGAGGGAGAACTTCTCCTGCTGCGGCACCTGCGCCGCCGCCGAGATCCACGACGAGCGCGACGACTCACGGCACTGGCACGGCTACCTCTGGTACCACCAGCAGGACACCGAGTCGCTGGTCTCCAGCACCGACGGCTCGGTGTACCTCGGCTACGGTTCCTACCCGCCGGCGGACTTCGACAAGGCCGCCTACGACGCCCTGCCGGAGGACGAACAGCAGGCCCGGTACCGGGCCGACGTGGAACGCCTGCTGGACGAGGTCGTCTTTCCGGTGCTCGGCAGGCACGGCATGCGGGTCGAGTGGGACCGGAACCAGAACACCCGGATCCTGCTCACCGGTGCGCACTGGTACGCGCCGCTGGTCTGAGGGGAACTAGACCCCGCCGTCGATGGCCGCGGTGGTCAGCGCCTCGGCCTTCAGGCCCCACTTGTCGAGGATCCTCAGGTACGTGCCGTCGGCGATGATCTCGCGCAACGCGAGCTGCACGGCGTGACGCAGGTCGGTGCGGTCCCGGGCGATGCCGATGCCC
The DNA here is from genome assembly GCF_040648555.1 of Actinoplanes sp. NPDC049118. Taxonomy (NCBI): domain Bacteria; kingdom Bacillati; phylum Actinomycetota; class Actinomycetes; order Micromonosporales; family Micromonosporaceae; genus Actinoplanes; species Actinoplanes sp. NPDC049118. Next base: position 50,253 of record NZ_JBEZDY010000011.1, on the reverse strand, counting down.
ATGGGGCTGGCCTCCACCTGGACCCCGGCCAGCTCGAAGCCGCCGTTGCCCTCCTTGACCTGGGAGGCGGCGCTGGTGTAGCCGTCGACGATCGCGTCGATCCGGCCCGCCTTCAGCAACGGGTACGCCTCGCCCGAGCCGAGCCCGGAGATGGTCGGCCTCGGCCGCCCGGCGGCCGCGCACAGGTCGGACTGCGCCTGCGCGAGGTCGTCCTGGGTGGTGTCGGCCTGCAGCGCGACGCGGTGGCCGCAGATGCCGTCGATGCCGCCGATGTGGCGCGGGTTGCCGCCGGCGACCACGACCTGTGAGCCCTCGATCAGGTAGTCCACGTAGGTGAGTTTCTGCTGCCGCTCGGCGTTGTCGGTCATCCCCGACATGATCGCGTCGGCCTTGTGCCCGGCGACGGTGGGGATGAGGTCGTCCCAGGCGACGTTGCGGAAGTCCAGGCGCAGGTTCAGCCGTTCGGCGAGCGCGGCGGCCAGCTCGACGTCGATGCCCTGCGGCCGCTTCTGGTCGTCGTAGTACTCGAACGGCGGGTAGGCGATCTCCGAGGCCACGACGAGGGTCCCGGCCTGGCGCACGTCGGCCGGCACGGCCGCGGCTGCCGGGTTCGGCCCGGTCGGGGCCGCATTCGTATAGGTGGCGCTGCCGACGAGGACGGCAGACACGACCGCGAGCATCGTGAGGGCTGGTTTGACGCGCACGTCCCCTCCTCTCCTGAACCGGCGGAATCGACTGCCCGATCGACGGCCCGCGGCGGATGTTGAGTGATTTCAATCCTCAAGAAATCCTCAGACGGACCGATTCGAGGGGTGCTGGATCACGCGTGAGGGGATGTCATGTTGCGGGTTATGCCACGGCTGAGCCTCGGCCGCAAGATCGTCGCATTGGCCATGGCCGGGCTGGTGCTGGTCCTCGCCGTCGGCGGGATCGGGCTGCTCGCCGCCGCACAGCAGCAGCAGGCGCAGGCGCGGCTGGTCCGCGCCACCGACGCCGAGCGCGCCGACCGCGCGGTCGCCGCGGCCCAGGCCGTGCTGCGCGGCGACGTACTCTCCGCCATGGTGGCGCGCACCGCCGAGCAGCGCCGGGGCGCCCTCGACCGGCTCGGCGACGATGCCACGACGCTGCGGGACAGCATCGGTGCGCTGCACGCCGACACGGCGCCGGCGTCCGTACGCAAGGCGGCCGACGGCCTGGACGACAAGGTCGAGCAGCTGATCACCCTCAGCCAGCGCCTGGTGAGCCTGGCGAACCTCGGCGTCACCGACCCGGCACAGGAGAAGGCCCGGGCGGCGCTGCCCGCCTTCCAGGGCGCCTCCGACGCGCTGATCGCCGCGCTCCGCCCGGTGGAGGACGCCATCGCGGCCGAGTCGCAGCAGGCACGCCTCGACGCCGGCGCCGTGCAGCGCTCCGCCCGCAACCTCACGATCGCGGCCAGCGTGCTCGCCGCGGTCCTGCTGCTCGGCTCCGCCGTCCTGCTGGCCCGGCACATCGGACGCCGGCTGGCGGACTGCCTGCAGGTGGCCAACGCCATCGCCGCGAAGGACCTGTCGGTGCATCCGCGGGCCACCGGGTCGGACGAGATCACCGAGCTGACCATCGCGATGGGCCGCGCCACGGACAACGTCCGCTCGGCGGTCCTCGATCTCGACGAGGCCGCCGCGACGCTGAGCAGCGCCTCCGAGGAGCTGCACGCGACCAGCATGAGCCTCACCGACGGCGCACAGGCGACCGTCGCCCGGACCGACACGCTGGCCACGGCGGCCGGGACGGTGCACGAGGTGGTGGACTCGGCCGCCGCCGGCATCGGCCGGATCAGCTCCTCGATCGACGAGATCGCCGCGCGTACCACCGACGCCCGGCGGATCACCGCCGACGCCGCGGCGGCCGCGGCGACCTCCGGCCGGCTGGCCGAGCAGCTGGACATCTCGAGCGCCGAGATCGGCGACGTGGTGAAGCTGATCAACTCGATCGCCGAGCAGACCAACCTGCTGGCCCTCAACGCCACCATCGAGGCCGCCCGCGCCGGGGACTACGGCAAGGGCTTCGCGGTGGTCGCCGGCGAGGTCAAGGACCTGGCCCGGGAGACCGCCGCGGCCACCGACGACATCTCCCGGCGCATCGAGGCGATCCAGCGCGACTCGCAGGCGATGCGCCAGGCCACGGCCGAGGTGACCCGGATCGTCGGTGCCATCAACGGCACACAGGACGTCATCGGCGTCGCCGTCGACGACCAGGGCCGCGCAACGGTCGAGATCAACGACAGCGTGTCGCGCGCCGTCACCGCGGTCGACGGCATCTCCAGCGAGCTGCAGGCCGTGATGCAGGACGCCGCGCTCACCCGGATCGGCGCGGGCGAGACCCAGAACGCCGCCACCGACCTGGCCCGGCTCGCGGTCCAGCTGCGCAACCTGGTCCGGGAGTTCCGCCTCGACTGATCAGGCGCGTCACCGCTCACCGGCCGTGGAGCGGCACCGCGTCGCCGTGCGCCGGGACGTGGCGGGCACCGACCCGTTCGACATCGGCGATGACGCGCCACAGAATGCTCGGTGCGGTGGTGCCCTGGACGGTGGAGACCGTCTTGTGACGGCCGCCGCGGTAGGTGACGGTGAGGCGGTAGAAGTAGCGGTCGCAGCAGGAGTTCGCCGGCTGATAGGAGCCGCGCAGTCCCCTGAACGCCGGGCTGGCGGCCATCCGCAGTGGCCGGCGCCCCTCGGCGGTCGAGCGGTCGACCACGAACGTGTCCCGGGTCCCCGCGAAGCCGCCCGTGCGTTCCAGCACGATGGCGACGGCCGGTGCCGGCGCGGCGGCCGCCGGGGCGGCCGGCGTGAGCGCCGCGACGGCGCACGCGGCGGCCAGGGCAATGGCGCCCCTGCGGGTGATCGTCGGTTCCATCGTGGTCCCCCCGTGTCCGGCGCCGCCGTCGGCGCCTCCCCTACCGAGAACAGCACCCCGGCGTCCGGGAAACGCCCGGCTCCGGAGAACCCGTCCCCCGGGGTCGTGGCAGAGCCCACCACGTGCACAGCATCCTAGGAACCTAGTTGCCAGGTCCGGCCGGACAGCTCCGCAGTCGCCGCCCGCCGAGCCTGATGACCGTGGATGTACGCGGCGTGCATGATCAAGATCCGCAACACCTCCCCGCCGCGCAGCCACCCGCCGGCGCCACGGCAGCGGCGCCGAGCGCGCCCGGCGGGTACCGGGAATGGGCCGCCTCGAACGCCTATCCCGAGCCGGGGCCCACCGGCACCAACGGCAGGGCCGTCGCGTGTCTGATCCTCGCCGTCGTGGGCGGGGGCGTGGGTTTCGCCCTGGGCGCCATACCCGTCCTGGTGGTGGCGGTGGTGAGTGCGGCTCTCGGCGTCGACGCGCTGGGCCAGATCCGCCGGCGCGAGCAGAGGGGACGCGGGCTTGCCATCGCCGGCCTGGTCGTCTCGGGTCTCTGGGTGCTGATGGTCGTCGTCTTCATCTTCGTACGGCCGGACGCACCCCGGTTGACGGACCCGGGCGTGAACCGCGCGGTGCAGGGGAAGAGCCTGGCGCCCGGCGACTGCCTGCGCACCATCGACGGCTCCGCCGCTGCCGCGGGCCCGCCCGTGCTGCCGTGCGGCGATCCGCACGCCGCCGAGGTGTACACCGTCTTCACCTTTCCGGACGGCCCCTACCCCGGTGACGCCGAGCTGGAGGGTGAGGTCGAGAAGCGCAGCGCCCGGTCGTTCAAGCCCTACCTGAGCGGGAACGAATCCATGGACCTGTACTGGCTGCGCCCCTCGTCCATGTCGTGGCCGCTCAGCCGGCAGGTCACCTGCATCGCCGTCGACCCGCAGGGTACGCGGACCGGCTCACTGGTCGGGTAGGCATCGCCGGGCGGGGCCGGCGGGCTACCCGTCGGCCGTCGCGACGTTCAGCGCCGCCCAGCCGGGGAACGGATGCTGGACGAACGCGGACGACTTGGCGGAGGCGAGGAAACCGGAGATCTCCGCCAGCGCGGCGTCCAGCGCGTCCGGGCCGGAGTACCGCTCTCCCTGCTGCGGATCCTCATAGGTGCCGCCGGTGAGGGCGGCAAGGGTCGCCGCGCCCAGGCACTGCATCACGAACTCGGCGGCGAGCGTCGGATAGCGGGTCGTGAAGGTGACCTCGCGCCGGTGGATCTGCAGCTCGAAGCCGGTGACAATCGGGGCTGCGAGGTCCATGCCGAGCAGGGAGCTCGGCGCCGACTCCAGCCGGAACGGAAGGAACCCGCTCCACGAAGTCAGGCTGAAGCCGGGGCAGATCTCCACCTGGAGCCCCTGCCCGGCGAGCGCCTCTTCCCAGCGCGGCACGAGGTCGGCCGGGCGCTGCTTGGTCACAACGACAAGATCGAATCCCATGGGGCGGCACGGTACCGCATGTCCGCCACCACCATGGACCGCCTCATCGCCGGGCCGCCGGGCCGGGAACTCCGCCCAGCCGCCGCACCGCGGCCATGAGCAAGCGCCAGAAGGCGGCCACCTCCAGTCCCACCGCGACGTCCGCGTTCGGGTCCCGGCCGGTTCGGCGGTGCAGGTCCACAACGGTCGCGCCGCGGGTGTACGTCCCGGTCAGCTCGACCGCCACCGGGACCGCGACGGTCCGGACGATCGACGGGTCGATGACCGCGGCCACGGCGATCGGATCGTGCACCGGCGGGTGCTCGAACCCGAACACCCGGTGGTAGGTGCCGGCGAAGAACGTCATCAGGTCCGCGCAGACGGCACCGAGCCGGGTGCCCAGGCCGTGGAACTCGGCGATGATCTCCGTGGTGGCCAGGGCCCGGTGCGTGACGTTCAGCCCGATCATCGTGGTCGGCAGGCCGGACCGCAGCACGATGTCGGCCGCCTCGGGATCGGTGACGATGTTGAACTCGCCGTAGGGCGTCGTGTTGCCCCGATCGGTCGAGCCGCCCATGAGGACGACGCGGCGCACGTTCGGCGCGACCTCGGGATGGCCGCGCAGCAGCAACGCGACGTTGGTCAGCGGGCCGGTGGCGATCAGGGTGACCGGCTCGGCCGAGCCCACGATCAGCCGTCGCATCAGCTCGACCCCGTGCACGTCCACGGCCCCGGCGACCGGCACGTCGAGGTCGGGCCCGTCGAGCCCGGACGGGCCGTGGATGTCCTCGGCCACGGTGAGCTCGCCGACCAGTGGCCGGTCGCAGCCGGCGGCGACCGGAACGTCGGCGGCGCCGGCCAGGGAGAGGATCCGCAGCGCGTTCCTCGTCGTCTTGTCGAGCGTCTGGTTGCCCGCGACGGTCGTGACGCCGAGCAGGCGCAGCCGGGGGTCGCCGGCCGCCAGCAGCAGTGCCAGCGCGTCGTCGTGTCCCGGGTCGCAGTCCACGACCACCGGACGTGCGGCGTACCGCTCGTTCACCGCGCGCGGGCCGCGGAGGTCCAGCGCCGCTCGTGCAGCCGCTCGAAGCCGTCCAGGAGCAGCTCGAGCGCGAACTCGAACTCGAACTGGTCGTCGCAGCCGGACCCGACGATCGATGCGTCCTCGTGCGCCGCGGCCAGCGCCATCTCGGCGACGTTCGGATAGGCCGCCGCCAGCTCGCGGGCCGCGGCGGCGTGCACGGCGGGGTCGACCGGCTCCGGGGACGTGAAGAGCTCCTGCGTGAAGCCCAGCACCCGGCTGCCCATGGCGTGCATGACGTGATGGGTGAGGTCGGCCGAGAAGCCGCCGGCCCGGAACATGCCGATGACCGAGTCCAGGTACGCGAGCACCGCCGGCGTGGGTGCCTGGCGCGTCTCGATCGCCCGGGACACCCACGGGTGCCGCAGCATCGTCCGGCGCGCCGACAGGACCCGCTGCCGGACCGCGGGCTTCCAGGCGGTGCCGTGCTCCGGCGGATCGATCTCCGCCACGACCACGTCCACCATGCCGCCGACGAGTTCGTCCTTGTTCGCGACGTGCTTGTACAGCGCCATCGGCACGACGCCGAGATCCTGGGCGAGTTTGCGCATGCTGAGCGACTCGATCCCGATCACGTCGGTCAGCGACACCGCGGCGTGGAGCACCCGGTCCCTGCTCAGGGGTGCACGACGCAGTGTGCTCTCCGCCATCGGGCCGCCTTTCCGCCATGCCGCGCCTGAACGATATCGCCATTGACCAGGTGTACGCCGTACACCTATTGTCGCCACAGGCGGGTGTACGCCGTACACCTCGGGAGGGCGGGAGGAAGCGATGAAGGCGATCGTGCAGGACGGGTACGGCGGACCGGACGTACTGCGGTTCCGGGAGGTGGAGCGGCCCACCGCCACCGGCGACCGGCTGCTCGTGCGGGTCCGCGCCGCCGCGGTCAACGCCTACGACTGGCACGTCATGCGGGGCGACCCGCGGCTGGCCCGGCTGTCCGTCGGTCTGCTCCGCCCGAAGACCCGGATCCGCGGCCGCGACTTCGCCGGGCAGGTGGAGGCGGTCGGGCCGGCGGTCACCCGGTTCCGCCCGGGCGACGAGGTCTTCGGCGACCTCGGCACCGCCGACGGGGCGTTCGCCGAGTACGTGAGCGTCGCCGAGGACCTCGTGGCGCCGCGACCGGCCGGGCTGACCCCGGAGCAGGCGGCCGCGATTCCGCTGGCCGGGGTGACCGCCCTACAGGGCGTACGCGATCTGGGCCAGGTGTCACCCGGGCAGCGCGTCCTGATCAACGGCGCCTCGGGCGGCGTCGGAACCTTCGCCGTCCAGTTGGCGAAGGCCGCCGGAGCGGAGGTGACCGGGGTCTGCAGCACCAGGAACGCGGCGCTGGTCCGCTCGCTCGGCGCCGAGGTCGTCGACTACACCCGCGACGACGTCGTCGCCGCCGGCCGCCGCTACGACCTCGTGTTCGACCTGGTCGGCAACCGGTCCCTGCGCGAATACCGGCGCCTGCTGACCCCCACCGGCACACTGATCCTCTCCGGCGGCGGCGTCTACGAGGGCGGCAGCCTCCTCGGGCCCATGCGCCTGATCCTGCGCGGGCGGCTGCTGTCCCGCTTCGTCAGCCAGCGGGTGCTGACGCTGACGGCGGTCACCAGCCGGGATTCGCTGACGGTGCTCGCCGACATGGCGGCGGCCGGCACGCTGACGCCGGCGATCGACCGGACGTACCCGCTGTCGGCGGCGGCCGACGCGATCCGTTACCTCGAGGGCGAACACGCCGGCGCCAAGGTCGTCATCACCGTCTAAGGCACCACGTCAGCGGTCCTTGAAGTAGGCGAACAGGTGCCTCTCGCGGATCCGGAAGGTGGCCAGCACGGCCCCGATCAGGGCGGCGGCGGCCGCGGCGGCCGGGCCCCGGATGTCGATGAGGTAGATGTCGAGGGCGTCGGTCGCGTTCATCACCCGGACCGCCGTCAGCAGGGCGGCCGCGGACAGCAGCAGCGCGAGCGAGGACCAGGCGATCGTCTCGAGTGCCAGGGTGGCGAGCAGGTCCCGGCGGGACTGTCCCAGGTGCAGGGCGCCGGCGATCTCCAGGCGGCGCAGGCGGACCGCGGCCCAGCCGAGGAGCAGGCCGGCCAGGGCGCAGCCGGGCACCACGAACCGGGTGGGCCGGCCACCGAACAGGCCGAGCGAGTCGAAGACCGTGCCCAGGCCGGTGTTGAGCTGGCCGATCTCGACCGGGTCGGTGGAGACGGTGTCGACCTTCAGGGCGGCGTGCAGCAGCGTCTTACGGGACTCCGACAGGGGCCAGACGTCAGCCCAGCACTCGTCGAAGACGCCGGTGGCGGGCTGCGGGAGGAGCAGGGCCCACGCCAGCCGGCTGTCGCGCCCGTCGTCCGGGTAGTCGAACACCCCGGCGACGGTCAGCGGCCCGACCGTCGTCGCCAGCGTCTGACCGGCGTGTACGGCCAGCGTGGCCGCCAGGTCGGCGGAGAGCCACACCCCGGCGGGCGCATCACCCGTGCCGCCAAGGACCTCGAGGAGCCCGGGCGACACCGCATAGGCCGGGATCGCGCTGGATCGCATCGTGCGCAGGACGACGGCGTCGGCCTCCCGCAACGCTCCCGCGGACCGGATGCCCGGCACGTCGCCGAGCCGTTCGCAGGCGGCCGCGTCGGTGGACCGCTTCGCGACCATCTTGCGCACCGACGCGCCCGCGGAGACGAAACCGGACGCCCGTTGCTCGATGTCGACGATGGATCGCGCGTCGGCGATCGCCAGCCCGGCGTTGATCGCGGCCAGGACGATGCCGAAGAACAGGGCCCGGGTGGTGCCGGTGACGATGTTGCGGCCGGCTTCCGACAGGATGGAACGCAGTCTCACGGCCGGCTCCCGAGGTGGGCGAGGTCGATGACGTGGGTGCACGCCTCCCGGGTGTGCGGGTCGTGGGTGGCGATCACGACGATGGTGCCGTCCTGCGCGATCGCGCCGAGGGTCTCGTTGACCGTCGCGGCGGTCCGGGTGTCCAGCTGCGCGGTGGGCTCGTCCACCAGCAGCAGGTCGGGTCCGGAGCAGACCGCCCGGGCCAGCATCAGCCGCTGCGCCTCGCCGCCGGACAGCTCCCGGAACTGCTGACCGGCGGCGTGTTCGAGCCGGAACCCGGCCAGCACCCGGATCGCCCGTTCCTCGGCCTCGCTCCGGGACTTCCCCTGCGCCAGCAGTGGCAGCGTCACGTGGTCGATGGCGGTACGGCGCGGTACGCCGTACGGATTCTGGAAGACCCATCCGATGCGCCGCACGCCGCTCGCCTCGATCCGGCCCTCGGTGGGTTCCACCCAGGTCGCGAGGATCGACAGCAGCGTCGACTTGCCCGATCCGGACGGACCGCACAGCCCGACGACCTGCCCCGGCAGCAGCTCGAAGTCCAGGTTCTCGAACAGATACTGCGTCCCGGTGAACCGGTGCGCGAGCCCGAAGCCGCGCACCGCCTTCTCGGCAGCGCTCACCGGCACGACTCCAGGGTGATCGCGGGACCGACGGCGACCTCGGGCGGCACGGCGCCCTTCATGGTCACCAGCGTGGCGCCGAGCCGGGAGCCGACGACCGTCACCGGGTGGCCGGTGTCACCGGACTGGACGCATCCCCGGTCGCCGTCGAGGGCGAAGACCGAGCCGGGCGGCACCTTCACCGTCGGAACGGCCTTCCGCAGCCGGATGATCCCGGACAGGTCGGGCTTCTCGCCGCTGGCCAGCAGCAGGCGGTACTCCTGCCCGGCGGCGACCCGGCTCAGGAAGCCCGGGTCGGTGGCGGCGCCCTGTGAGTTCAGGGGGCCGCTCTCCCCCAGCACCTCGATGCCGCGTTCGCCGGGCACGATGCCGGACGGCAGCGAGTTCACCACGACCGCGGTGAGCCGGGGCGGCACCTTGGCGAACGTCTGACCGGCGGAGACGTACGCCCCGAGGGTGAGCTCGCAGGCGTTCGGCACCACCGAGGGCGCCGGCAGCCACAGGATCTCACCGACCGTGATCGTGCCCTCGGGGTCGTCGACCTTCGCCTTCTTCTGGATCGCCCGCACGGCCGCGCGGGTACGCCGGTCGTACCTTCCGGTCGCCTCGACCTCGTCGTGTCCGAGGCGCCGCAGCTCGCGTTGCAGCGCCCGGACGTCGTCGCCCTTGTCGCCGTACCCGAGATCGCGGTAAAGCGGTGTGCGGGTCGCCAGCGCGATCACCGGGGTGTCGTCGATGCGGGCGACGGTCTGTCCGGACCGGAGCGGCCTGCCCGCCTTGCAGGAGATGCGGGTGACGCGCCCCCCGATCCCGACGACCAGGGGCGGTGTCGGCAGCTGGGTGAGGGAGACCTTGACGGTCCGCTCGTCGGTCAGGTCCTCCCGCCCGGTCGGCGCGGAGGTCACCTCGGTGGCTGTGCGCAGTCCGGCCGGCGCCGCGGCCGGGTGGAGCATGACGGCGGTCGCCCCGCCCGCGCCGAGCAGGGTCAGGCCGGCGAGCAGGGCGGTACCGAGCGTGCGGCCTCCGGCCACCTCAGGACCCGCCCTTCGGGCCCGCCACGTTGACCGTCATGCCGCCGGCGGTGAAGCACTTCTGCGCCTCCGGGCTGCGGGCGTCGAAGTCGCCGGACTTCAGCCCACCCTGCACGAAGGCCATCAGCTTCTCCGGCGTGTAGTCGGCACCGACGAGGCCGGCCTTGCGCAGGCAGCGGACGACGATCTCGCGCGCGTCGGCGAGCAGCTCCGGGTTGTCGACCTGGGTGCGGTACAGGGCCTCGATGCTCATCAGGCCCGCGTTCTTCGCGCAGATTCCGGTGTCGTTCATGTACTTGTCGATGTCGGCGATGTCGGCCGGCGGGTCGATCCGGTAGAAGCCGCTGGCCTCCTTGGTGTACTTCTCGGTGATCCCGGAGTCCTGCGCGCACTGCCGATACCGGCCGAACGCCTCCTCGTAGTCCGCGGCCGTGATCTTGCCGGTGGAGATGGCCCGGTCCAGCGTGTCGCGTTCGAAGTCGGACGAGGCCCGGGCGCGCGCCTCCTTGAACTGGTCGAGGAGGGGCTTGAGCCGCTCCCCGCCCTGCGGCGGCGCGCCCTTCTGGCCGATCGTCGTCTGGGCCTGCCCTTCCGGCTCCTGCCGTGCGCCGGTGCCCGCCCCGTTCTCCGGCGCGTCCGCGCCGCACGCCGTCACTCCGAACAGGACGATCAAGGCAAGCGTCGACCCAAGACCGGTTCGTCTCATCGTGTGCTCCCGAAAAGGAAAGGGGCCATGGCCACGCGGGAAATGCGTGGCCATGGCGCTATTGAAATGCGGCCGCTACCGGAAGTCGGCGCGGGCCGCCCAGCTGCTCGCGGTGCCGGCGTCGGCGAACGCCCACGAGTTCTCGGTGTACCAGCCGGACAGCGCGGAAACGCTGCCGTGACGGGCGTACGACCTGCTCTGACGCGGGTCGCCCTCGGTGTGCGCCTCGGTGTAGGAGTAGGCCGGACCCAGGTCCGCGTACCAGGAAACCGCTGCCTGCGCCGGGCTCGCCGCCGTGAGGACGGCGACCGAGGTGGCGGCCACGACTCCCGCGGCGGCCAGCATGGATGTGATGCGGTTGCGCATTGCTGCTCCTCTTGTCCGGGCCCGATCCGGTGTTCGGAATCAGTCGGGCCTGTGCCTGGGAGATCCCGGTGAGCCGAGCTGTCGATCGGTCACCATCGCTCCCCGAGAAGCATCCGTGACGGCCGTAATCGCCTACGGAATCAGGCAATAACATGCCGCGCACTCGCGCGTAATCAGTCACCGGAACCGCCGGTGGTCCCAGTGGATCGCTGCGGCTCGGCCGAGCCGGGAACCTGGTACTTCTCGCCCGGCTGGGCGGCACGGCCGATGGTCTGCCGGACCCTGCCGTCGCCGTTTGCGGAGACCCGGATCACCAGATTGCAGGGTCCGGAGGCGGTGGCGCAGTCCTGCCGGCTGGTGACCCGCATGCTGCCGCCGCCGTCCGTTTCGAGCAGCATCCCCACCATCGCCGGTGGTACCGGCACCAGGACTATCTCGACGTCCCGGCCGACCGCCGCGAAGCCCTTCTCGTAGCGGGAGCTGTCGGCGAGCGGGTCCTTGATCCGCGCGATGAACTCGCCGCCCTCCTTCCTGATCTCGATGGCCTCGTTGGCGTACGACGTGGCCGTGCCGGCGCCGTCGGGCAGCACGACCGGGCCGAGCACGATGGCCACGGCCATGACCCCGGCGGACGCCGCGGCCAGGGCGAACCGCCGAACGGGCCGCCCGGCCGACCGGCGCTGCCGCACGGGATCGGACCGGTCGCTCACGATCGCGGCCAGCAGGTCGCGGGCGGCGGGGCTCCGGTCGCACTCGATGAGTTGCTCGTCGGTGACCCGGGCCAGCCGTGCCACCTGCCGGTCAATGTCCTTCGCCGGGGTCATCGAACACCTCCTTGCAAGGTGGAAGGATCAAGCACGACTCCTGCCGCGGCCAGTTCCCTGGCCAGGCGTTTGCGGGCCCGGTGCAACCGGATCCGCGCCGCGTTGCGCGAGCACCCGAGAACCGTCGCGATCTGGCCCGGGTCGAGCCCCTCCCAGGCCACCAGCGAGAGCAGTTCCCGCTCCTGGTCGGGCAGTTTCCGGAAGATCGCCGGCACGATGCCGAGGTCCGCGCTGTCCTCGGCGCTCGCCTCGTAGAGGACGGCGATCTCCGAGGCGAGCTGCCGCTGGCGGGTCGCCCTGCGGCGCTGGCCGGCCAGCACGTTGCGCGCGACGCCGTACAGCCACAGGCGGGCCTCGTCGCGCGGCGGAACCCGGTCGATGCTGCGCCAGGCGATGGCGAAGGTCTCCGCCACCACGTCGGCCGCGTCCTCCGGTGTGTCGCAGCGACGGGTCGCATAGCCGAGCAGATGGTGGAACATGCCGGTGTAGAGCGTCTCGAAGGTGGCCGTCCGCTCGTCGCTCATCGGCCGTGCCCTCCTCGATGCCGCTCCGTGTCCCGACATCTCATACATGTCGCAGGGGCCCGCGGCATTTCACCTCCGTTGCCACCGGATCGGAAGATCTCGCGGGCGCCGCCGGATCAGCGCGACCAGTTCGTGGCCCTCGGCGCCGCGCAACAGTGCCGTGTGGACGCTGGCCAGCAGCGGGGCGTCCAGGCCGGTGCTCTCCACCAGGTGGTGCTGCGCCCGGCGGAAGGTGTCCACGGACGCCTCGATGCGGCGGCCGATCAGCGTCTCCGCCGCCATGAGCTGCAACCACGGCAGCTCCCGGGTCGGGTGCGCGGCCGTCATCGCCCGCAGCAGCGGCAGCGCGTCGCCGGGGCGGTCCAGGGCCAGGTAGCCCTCGACGATCACCTCCTCGGCCTGGAACCGCAGGTCCTCCAGGTCTATCGCCTCGATCTCCAGGGAGCTGACGTCGCGCACGCCGGCCAGCGCCTCCGGGCCCCGCCACAGGTCGAGGCCGCGCTGGACGGTGTGCACCGCGTCGAGGATCCGGTTGTCGGCGAGGTGCCGGCGGCCCTCCCGGAGCAGCGCGCGGAAGGTCTCCGTGTCGACCTCGACGTGCCGCGCCGACAGCCGGTACCCCGGCAGGTCGCTCTCCAGCGGGCTCTGGCCGATCAGCCGCCGCAGCGCCCGGATCTGGTTACGTACCATCTGTACCGCGCTGTCCGGTGGCGCGTGGTCCCAGATGCGCCGGACCAGTTGCTCGGCCGACAGCGGCGTCTCCCGGCCGACCGCCAGCAGGGCCAGCACTTTTCGCAGCTGAGCGGGCAGGCTGCCGTGATGTTCACCGCCCGCCGTGATCGCAATCGGCCCGAGCAGCCGGACCGTCAGGGTTCGTCCTTCCTGAGTATGCATTTCCGTCCCCCGTCCCCCGTCCCCTTGAAGTGCGTAGATCCTTTCTCCATCGGATTCCGGATGACCCGAATTCGCCATCAGCGACGCATCCTCCGATGCATGAACGCGCAGCTCAGAGGCGTTTCATGCCGTGGGATCAGCAACCGGCACGCGCGAACATTGATCTACTTGCGTCAAACTAATGATGGGCCGCGACATCGAACGCTGTGAAGGAATTCCATACGATGGAACGGCGTTTGTGAGTTCCCTTACAACTTGCCCGTCGGGTGAAATGGCGACGCAAATGTTAACCCTCGGAACAATTCTTAAAGGCGATCGTCGCACCGTCGATCCCGGCCGGCCCGCCGTCGTGGCGACGACCGCTCCCGCCCGGCGCCGCGACCACGTATCCATATGTTCGCCGGTATAGATACCGGAACGTGATCTGAGTTCGATGTGATGTGGCACTGTCAACCGCATCGGAGGAAAGCGTTCCATGAGAAAACGCCTCACCGCCGGAGCCGTCGCCACCGCGACCGGCCTGGCATTCCTGATCACCGCACCCGGCGGCTCGGCGGTCGCCACGCCTGCGGTGTCGACGGCCGAGACGGAATACACCGTGGTCGCCGAGGACGGGGTATCCGCCGAGGCGGCCATGCAGGCGATCACCGCCGCCGGCGGCACCGTCGTCGGCCGCAACGACGCCGTCGGCATGTTCCAGGTGACCTCGCAGCGCGCCGACTTCGGCGCCCGGGCCACCGCCGCCACCACCCTGATCGGGGCGAGCGAGCGGAAGGCCATCGGGTACGCGCCCAAGGCCGACAAGGCGATCGAGCGGGAGAACCTGACCGCCGCCGCGTCCTCCCGGAAACACTCCTCGAAGGGCGCCAAGCTCGACCCGCTCGACGACAAGCTCTGGGGCCTGAAGATGATCAGGGCCGACAAGGCACGCAAGAAGGAGGCCGGCGACCGGCGCATCACCGTGGGTGTCCTCGACACCGGCCTCGACGCGAGCAACCCGGACCTGGCGCCCAACTTCAGCAAGCGGCTCTCGCGCAACTTCGCCGCGGACCTGATCGACGTCGACGGCCCCTGCGAGGTCGCCGGCTGTCTCGACCCGGTCGGCACCGACGACGGCGGCCACGGCACGCACGTCGCCGGCACCATCGGCGCGGCCGTCAACGGTTCCGGAATCTCCGGCGTCGCCCCCGGCATCACGCTGGTCGAGCTCAAGGGTGGCCAGGACTCCGGCTACTTCTTCCTCGAGCCCGTCGTCAACGCGCTCACCTACGCCGGTGACGTCGGCCTCGACGTGGTCAACATGTCGTTCTACGTCGACCCGTGGCTCTACAACTGCACCGACAACCCGGCCGACACCGCGGAGCAGAAGGCCGAGCAGAAGGCCATCATCCAGGGCATGAAGCGCGCCCTCGAGTACGCACACCGCCGCGGCGTCACCCTGGTCGGCGCGCTCGGCAACAACCACGAGGACCTCGGCAAGCCGCGTACCGACACGTCCAGCCCGGACTACCCGGCCGGCGCCGCCAAGCCGCGTCCGATCGACAACGGCGCCTGCTGGGACCTGCCCGTCGAGGGACCGCACGTCATCGGCGTCTCGTCCGTCGGCCCGTCGGGCCAGAAGGCCGACTACTCCAACTACGGTCTCGAGCAGATCTCCGTCGCCGCGCCGGGCGGCTGGTTCCGCGACGGCTTCGGCACCCCGACCTCCCGCACCAACGGCAACATGATCCTCTCGTCGTACCCGGTCAAGGTGCTGCAGGAGGAGGGCAAGGTCGACGCGGCCGGCAACGTCACCGCCGGCAACGAGGAGCTCGTCCTCAAGGAGTGCACCAAGGCCGGGGTCTGCGGCTACTACACCTACCTGCAGGGCACCTCGATGGCCTCGCCGCACGCCGCCGGCGTGGCGGCGCTGATCGCCAGCAGGTACGGCAAGCATGACCGGTGGCGCGGCGGCCTGACGATGTCGCCGGCCAAGGTCGAGAAGCAGCTCTACCGCACCGCCACCGAGACGGCCTGCCCGGAGCCGCGGCTGCGCAGCTACGCGCAGGAGGGCCGCGACGCCACCTTCGACGCCCTGTGCGAGGGCGGCAAGCGGTTCAACGGCTTCTACGGCCACGGCGTCATCGACGCCTACGCCGCGGTGACCGAGCACCTGCGCTGATCTGGATCCGCTCGGGTTCCCGGAGACCCGGGAACCCGAGTGGGATCAGCTGCCGCTCATCGCGGCGACCTGGACGCCGTGCCGGCTCCGCACCGAGAGCGGGTCCGGCAGGAGCAGTTCCACGTTGCGGTCCGGGAGTTCTCCCCGGCGGGCGTCCGTCCGGTTCGGCAGGTCGTTGGCGGCCAGCTCGCGGGAGAGCGAGGCCAGCGCGACGGTATCGGTCAGCCGGCGGCCCCGGGAGATCGGGCCGCTGTGATCCACGATCGTGCAGAAGATCGACAGGGTGTCGTCCAGGTTGTCGGCCACCTCGATGATCCTCGACTGCTGCGGCCAGTCGATGTGCGCCGCCGTGTTGATCTCCCAGAAGCCGCCGCCGACGGCCGCACCGGACGGGCGGGCGTGCGGCAGCACCTGGTTGCGGTGCGTGTGCCCGTTGACCCAGGCGATCACGTTGGGATAGCGCAGCAGCAGGTCGCGCACCTGCTGGCCGCCGATCCGGCCGCTGCCGTCGGAAACGTTGGTCATCGACGCGACGGTGTGATGGCTGAAGATCATCACGTACCGGTCGGGGCCGCCGCGACGGCGCACCACCTCGCCCGATGGCGCCAGCCACCGGCGGCTCGCCGCCTGCAACTGCGCCTCGAGCCAGGCGAACTGCGCCGGCTCCAGCGACCCGTCGGAGCCGCCGGCGCTGTTGACCGTGTCCAGCACCACGCCGAGTACCGGCCCACGGCTGAACGTGTAGTAGGCGGTGCCGGCGGCCAGGTTCGCGGCCGTGAATCCGTGCCCGACCGGGCCACCGGTGGTCTTGAAATGCTCCCTGATGGTGGTGCCACGGTCCACGATCCGGCGGTTGGCGTCGGGCGTGACGAACCGCCGGCCGCCCTCCGCCAACTGCTTGTCCACCGCGGCCGGGTCCAGCCGCAGCAGCGCGACGATGAACTGCACCTGCGCGGACAGCGGCGCCGCCAGGATCGACGGCGGCAGGCTGGTCAGCTTCAGCGGGCCGGTCGCCAGCTGCCGTACCAGGTCGTTGCTGGGCAGGTTGCCCTGCACCAGACCGTCGTGGTTGCCGTAGACGGCGTACCACGCCCGGTCCAGCCCGACCGCGCGGAACGGCGCCCGGGCCGCATCGAGCAGGCCGGGTACCCGCGGGAACCCGTACTCCGCGGTGGGCCGGCCGAACCCGCTCTCCGGATGCCAGAAGTACGGGTCCGGCGCCACGTCGTCCAGCACGCCCTCGTACCGCCCGGTGTCGCCGGAATCGGGCCGCACCGCGCCGCCGTCGAGCAGGTCGATGTACCAGCGCAGCTCGTTGAACTGACAGTTGTCGGTGTTGTCGCCGGTGACGACGGTGAACCGCACCGGCGCGCCGGTCGCCGGGCCGCGACGGACCCGGCGCAGCTGGCCCACCATCGCGTTCGCCACCTGCGCGCTCAGCAGCTCCTGTGGACGGTGGGCGCTCGCGAAGCTCGACAGGCCGGGAACGCCGCTGTAGCGGGCGAAGAACTCGAACCGGGCCGGCGACTGCACGTCCATCACGTGCACGTCGGTGAGCTGCGTGAAGCAGGTCAGCACCCGCCGGTGGCGGCAGGCATGGCGGGACACGCCGGCCAGTTCCCCACGGAACAGGTACGGCTCGCCGGCCGCGGCGGTCAGGCGTGCGTAGCCGCCCGCGCCGGCCGGGCCCCGGACGATCGTGCGCGCCAGCGTCGTCCCGGCACCCCGGCCGGCGGACGCGGCCGGTTCAGAGAACGGATCCAGTGCTCCGGCAACGGTGAACCCGGCCGCGCCGAGCGCGCCGCCGAGGATCGTACGCCTGGTGATTCCCACGCCATTCCCCCTTCAAGCCGCCCCGCTGCGGCGTCCCTACACGATTTCCGGCAGGTTTCGCGAACGCAATCAGCCGAAGGGGCGGGCTCGGGCGGACATCGAGTCCATTAGGGACCTAATAGGCCGCGATCAGTCCTAAGTGGCCCTTAGGCATCGATCTCTGGCTCAGTCCTCCCGGCCGCAGCCGAACCGCGCCACGCCGGCCGCCATCCGGATGCCGCCGAGGAGATGGGCCAGCAGCAGCGGCTCGGAGTAGTACTCGGGCTTGTGCCCCATCGCGGTGTAGAAGGCGCGGCCACCGTCGTACGGCTGGCACCAGGAGATCGGATGGTGCCGGCCCATGCCGGGCGAGCCGCCGGGGACGCTGTAGCCGCGCGGGTCGTAGGTCCCCTCGTCCACCTCGGCGAGGACCCGCACGGTGTCCCGCGGATTGGTGCGGAAGTTGTACCACTCCTCCTCCCGGACCCAGCGGCGCGGCAACGGCCGGGTGGCGGCGGTGTCGCGGTCCAGGACCCGCACCGTGGCGACCTGGAACTGCGGGCTGACCGAGCCCGGGTGGTCGCGGAAGTACGCGCCGACCAGCCCGCCGTACCAGGACCAGTCGTACTCGGTGTCCGAGGCGGCGTGGATGCCCGCGTACCCGCCGCCGGCGCGGATGTAGCGCTCGAAGGCGGCCTGCTGCGCGTCGGTCAGCACGTCGCCGGTGGTGCTCAGCCACACCACGACGTCGTAGCGGGCGAGGTTCGCGTCGGTGAACGCCGCGGCGTCCTCGGTCGCGTCGACCGTGAAGCGGTGCCGGGCGCCGAGCTCCCGGATCGCGGCCACCCCGGCCGGGATCGAGTCGTGCCGGAACGCCGCGGTCTTCGAGAAGACCAGCGCGCTGAACCGGGGATGCCCGGACGCCGCGGCCGCCGGCGCCGCCAGACCCGCGACTCCCACCGCCAGAACCACCGCCATCAGGAACCTGACCATGAACCTCATGACCCCTCCTCGATCGAAGCGTATGACTTCCGGCTGGACCCGGGAACTTTCGTGGGCTCAGCGGAAAGTTCAAACTATTTCATCGAAAGTCATGGACGTTGCGAAGCAACTGGATCAAGATATTCACCATCCTGAATCCCACCCGTAACGGGAGCGCCCATGAAACGTGCGGTAGTGGCCGCCTTGATCATCGGAACCTTCACCGCGGCGCCGGCCTACGCCGGCGACCCGCCCCAGGAGCCGGGGGTCACCCTCCGCACGTACGACATCGGGGTGCCGATCAGCCGGGTCTGCGACCTCAAGCCCGGACAGACACCCAATGTGGACAAGCTGATGCCCACGGTGGACTGGTCGACCGACGAACAGTTCGGCCTGTCGGAGAACTTCGTGACGCACGCGCTGGCCAACCTCACCGCGCCCGCCGACGGCTCGTACACCTTCCGGCTCACCAGCGACGACGGCTCCAAGCTGTGGATCGGCGACACCCTGGTGGTCGATCATGACGGGCTGCACGGCGCCGACGCCAAGGACGGCACGATCGACCTGACCGCGGGGGTGCACCCGCTGCGCGTCGAGCACTTCGAGCGCGACGGCGGTCAGCGGCTGACGCTCGGCTGGCGGCCGCCGGGCGCGAGCGGCTTCGCGGTGGTGCCGACGAGCGCGCTCAGCACCGACGCCGGGGTGGTCCGCGTGACCGCGCCCGGGCGCAAGGAGTGCACCACCGGCACCGACACGCCGGGCGACGGGCTGCCGCTCACCGCCGTGCACCCCGGCTACGACCTCACCGACCTGCGCCCGCCGGGCTTCGAGCCGCAGGTCACCGGGATCGCGTGGCGGCCGGACGGCAAGATGGTGCTCAGCACGTGGGGCGGCTCGGACACCCTGGCCGGCGAGGTCTACCTGGTCGAGAACGTGACCGGCGAGACCGGGCCGGGCAGCGTCACCTACCGCAGGCTCGCCGGCGGCCTCAAGGAGCCGATGGGCGTCGCCGTGGTCGACGGCATGGTGTACGTGTCGCAGAAGCACGAGCTGACCGAGCTGCGCGACACGAACGGCGACGAGGTGCTCGACGCGCGGCGCACCGTGGCGGTCTGGCCGTTCGGCGGCAACTTCCACGAGTTCGCGTTCGGCCTGCTCTACAGGGGCGGCGACTTCTACCTCAACCTGTCGGTCTCGATCAACCTGGGCGGCGCGACCACCGACCCGCAGCCGGTCGGCGGCCGGGGAACGAGCATCGTAGTCAACCGGCGCACCGGCAGGGTGACCACGGTCGCGGGTGGCCTGCGCACCCCGAACGGAATCGGCTGGGGGCCCGGCGGCGAGCTCTACGTCACCGACAACCAGGGCGGATGGCTACCCTCGTCCAAGCTCATCAAGATCGAGAAGGGCGCGTTCTACCAGCACTTCACCAACCCGGACGGCCCGTTCGACGCCGAGCCGGTCACCCGGCCGGTGCTCTGGCTGCCGCAGAACGAGATCGCCAACTCGCCCAGCACCCCGGTACTGCTGAAGTCGGGGCCCTATCGCGGTCAGTTCCTCATCGGCGACGTCACCTACGGCGGGCTGCAGCGGGCGTACCTGGAGACGGTGCACGGCCGGGAGCAGGGCGCGGTGTTCCGGCACACCCAGGGTCTCGAGGCCGGCGTCAACGAGGTGTCGATCGGCCCGGACGGCGCCGTCTACGTCGGCGGGCTCGGCGCCGACGGCAACTGGGGCCAGGAGGGCAAGCTCCGGCACGGCCTGCAGAAGCTCACCCCGAACGGCACCGACGTCTTCGACATGCGGACCATGAGGGCCACCGCCACCGGATTCAAGATCGAATACACGAAGCCGCTGTCCGATGCGACCGTCGCGAAGCTGCCCACCGCGTACGCGGTGGAGCAGTGGCGCTACGTCGCCACCCCGCAGTACGGCGGCCCGAAGGTGGACCGCGAGACGCTGCCGGTGACCGCGGCCAGGGTCTCCGCCGACCGGCGGACCGTCACGCTGACGATCGCCGGGCTGCGCCGCGACCGCGTGGTGCACCTGCGCTCGCCGCGCCCGTTCAGTGCCCGGGACGGCGAGACACTGTGGAGCACCGAGGCCTGGTACACACTGAACGAGGTTCCCGGCCCGCGGCCGCGGCAGGTCCACTACGAGGCCGAGGAGGGCAACCGCGAGGGCGGCGCCACGCTCGCCACCGACCACCGCGGCTACTCCGGCGTCGGTTTCGTGGCCGGCTTCGGCGCGCTGAACTCCGCCACCACCACGCACGTGACGGTGGACCGGGCCGGGGACTACGCGGTCGGGCTGCGCTACTCCAACGGTCCCAACCCGTTCAGCGGCACCAAGACCGTGAGCGTCCACGTCAACGGACGCAAGATACGCCAGGTGCCGCTGCCGTCCACGGTCACCTGGGACGAGTGGGCGACGGCCACCGAGACGCTGACGCTGCGCAAGGGGGTGAACGCGATCCAGTACCGGGTCGACGCCCTCGACACCGGGCACGTCAACCTCGACCTGGTCAGCGTTCGCCGGCCCGGTGAGCGGATCATCCTGTTCGACGGCCACGGACTGGACGACTGGCAGCACACCGACGGGCGGCGTCCGCAGTGGCCGGCCGTCGAGAGCGCGGCGACCGAGGTGTGCTGCGGCGACCTGCGCACCCGGGAGGCGTTCCGGGACTACCGGCTGCACGTCGAGTTCAAGGTTCCGCTCCTGCCCGCCGACGTGACCGGCCAGAACCGCGGCAACAGCGGCGTCTACCAGCAGGAGCGATACGAGATCCAGATCCTCGACTCGTACGGGGACACGACGCTCGACAACAACGAGGCCGGCGCGATCTACCTGCACAAGGCCCCCGACGTGAACGCGTCCACCGCGCCGGAGACGTGGCAGACGTACGACATCGGGTTCCGCGCGGCCCGCTACGACGAGGCCGGGAACAAGACCGCGAACGCCCGCGTCACCGTGGTCTGGAACGGCCGGACCGTGCACGACGACGTGGAGATACCGGCCGGCACCGGCGGCAACATCCCCGAGGGCCCGTCAACGGGCGCCATCCGATTGCAGGACCACGGCAACAAGGTCCAGTACCGCAACGTCTGGATCGAACCGCTCACCTAGCGTTCATTCGATCGGGTTCTTCGGGGACTCGCGACGGTTCGAAGGGAGGGAAGGCTGATAACTTCGAGCCACAATTCGGACACCCGGGAGGCTTGGATGAGCTTCATTCAGATCATCGAGTACGAGACCGACCGGCCGGATGAGATGTGGGCTCTCGGGGATGCGCAGACCGCCCGGCTGGGCGACGCGCCGGAGGGATTCCGGCTCACCGTCACCCAGGACCGGGACAACCCGAAGCAGTTCGTGACGGTCGTGGAGTTCCCGTCGTACGAGGCGGCCATGGCGAACAGCGACCTGCCCGAGACCGGCGAATTCGCCCGGCAGATGGCGGCGCTGTGCACGAGCGGGCCGCGCTTTCGGAACCTCGAGGTCAAGAGGTCGTTCCCGGCCTGACGGATAGCACTGCGCATCGGGGTGGCGGTCTGACGACCGCCACCCCGATCGTGTACGTCCAACATGTCCGGACCTTTTGGATCGTCCGGACGGGTAGCTGGTTCTAACCCGGAATGCCCGGTTGCGCGACCATGGAAGAGTTACGGCCATCTATGAGTCGGGCCGCGTGACCCGGCTGACGGGAGGCCCTCCATGCGCCTGAGAAGACTGCACACCGCCCTGCTCGCCGTGGGGACGGCCGCCGCGCTCACCGCGGTCGCGCCCGCCGCGGCGTCCGCGGCACCCGGTCCGCAAGCACCGCCCGGCCGGGTCGCCGGGAAGTCCAGCAGCATCACCCTGATCACCGGTGACCGCGTGATCGTCGCGCCGGACGGCCAGACCAGCGTCGAACGCGCGCCGGGACGGGCGGGAACGCGGTTCGTCAGCCGCCGGGCCGGCGGCCACCACTACGTGATCCCGGTGGACGCGCTGCCGCTGGTACAGGGCGGCCGGATCGACCAGCGGCTGTTCGACCTGACCGCGCTGCGCGACTTCGGCTACACCGGCGAGGCCGAGTTGCCGCTGCTGCTCGCGTACCCCAGGTCAGGAAGCCGCAAGGGACCGGCGGGCGCCAGGGCGGCGACCGGCGCGACGGCCCGCGTAGTCCGCGATCTGAGCGGGGTCGGCGCGCTCGCGGTGCGCGCGCAGCGCACCGCGCGGGCCGGGCTCTGGAGCTCCCTGACCACGGGTACGGCCGCGGCCCGCGCCCTTCGCCCGGGCGTCGAGCGGATCTACCTGGACGGCAAGCGCAAGCTCGACCTGGACGTCAGCGTGCCGCAGATCGGCGCGCCGGCGGCCTGGCAGGCGGGTCTCGACGGCACCGGCGTGACGGTGGCGATCCTCGACTCCGGCATCGACGCCACCCACCCGGACTTCGCCGGGAAGATCGTGGCGAACGAGAACTTCACCACCGACGCCAACGCCGACGACGTCGTCGGCCACGGCACGCACGTCGCCTCGATCATCGCCGGCAGCGGCGCGAAGTCCGGCGGCAGGTACAAGGGCGTGGCGCCCGGTGCGAAGCTGGCCATCGGCAAGGTGTGCGAGACCGAGTTCTGCGAGGAGTCGGCGATCCTGGCGGGCATGCAGTGGGCGGCGCAGGCCGCACCCGTGATCAACATCAGCCTTGGCGGTGGTGACTCGCCCAGCATCGACCCGCTCGAGCAGGCCGTCGACGACCTCAGCGCGGCGCACGGGTCCCTCTTCGTGATCGCGGCCGGCAACTCCGGCGATACCGCGACGGTCGGCTCGCCGGGCAGCGCCGACTCGGCGCTCACCGTCGGTGCGGTGGACGACGAGAACCAGCTGGCCGACTTCTCCAGTCGCGGCCCCCGGGTCGGCGACGACGCGATCAAGCCGGACATCACCGCGCCGGGCGTCGACATCGTCGCGGCCGCGGCCGCGAACGGCCAGATCGGCTCCCCGGCCGGGGAGGGCTACGTGAGCCTCTCCGGCACCTCGATGGCCACCCCGCACGTCGCCGGCGCGGCGGCGATCGTCACGCAGCAGCACCCGGGCTGGTCCGCCAAGCAGCGCAAGACCCTGCTGATGGGCGCCGCGCGACCGACCGAGGGCGTCGACGTCTTCGGCCAGGGCGCGGGGCGCGTCGACGTGGCCCGCGTGGTGCGCCAGGCGGTGGCCGTCGACGAGGGCAGCATCAGCTTCGGCCGGCAGGAGTGGCCGCACCAGGACGACGTGCCGGTCACCAGGACCGTCACCTACCGCAACGGTGGCGCCGGGCCGATCACCCTGTCGTTGGCGCTGACCGGCGACCCCGGCACGTTCTCGCTGGCGGCGACCAGCGTCACCGTGCCGGCCGGCGGCACCGCCACGACCACGGTCACGGCGGACACCAGCGGGGACGGCACCGACGGCTTCAAGACCGGGCGGCTGGTCGCGACCGGACCCGGCGACGTCCGGGTGGAGACCCCGGTCGCGGTGAACCGCGAGGTGGAGAGCTACGACATCACGCTGGCGCACGCCGGCCGGGACGGGCGGACGGCCGAGCACGTCACGTCGCTGAACCGGCTGGACACGCTCGCGTTCTACGACGTCTTCAGCTCCGAGGCGACCGACAGGGTGCGGGTGCCCAAGGGCGAATACGGCCTGTTCACCTGGATCTACGGTGAGCAGGACGTGACGATGCTGGTCCAGTCGAAGCTCGTCGTCGACGGCCCGGCGACCGTGCGGCTGGACGCCCGCCGCGGCAAGCCGGTGAAGATCACCGTGCCCCGCAGGGACGCCACGCCGGCCCTGGTCGCGATCAACGCCGACTGGGTCAACGACGATTTCGGGGTCGGCGTCTCCGCGCTGTCCGAGCGCGGCGACGACATCTTCGTGGGACAGGTCGGCCCCCGCGCCAGGCAGGCGGGCTTCTACGGATCGGTCAACGCGTCCTTCGCGAAGCTCGACGAGACGGGAGATACGTTCCAGGACACGCCCTTCACCTACAGCCTCGCGTACCTGAGGAAGGGCGCCTTCTACACCGGCTTCACCAAGCGCGTCCGGGCGGGCGAGCTGGCGACGGTGAGGTCCGGATTCGCGGCCGAGGCCGAGGGCGTCACCCCCGTCAAGTTCAACTGGCCCGACCTGGGGCCGCGCATCGGCGGATGGGCCGTCGGCATCCCGTTCCGGCTGCCGTCGGAGCGCACCGAGTGGCTGAACACCGAGGGCGGGCTCGCCTGGTCGGGCGAGTTCGACCAGGAGCTGCGGAGCGATCCGGAGAGCTACCCCGACCTGATCAGCATCGCCTTCGCGCCCAGCAAGCGGTACCAGGCGGGCAGGACCTACCGGGCAAGCTGGAACCGCGCGGTGTTCGCACCCTCGGCCGCCGGTGACGTCGACTTCGCGGCTCGGATCGAGAATCAGATCGTGGCCGGCGTTCCGCTGTTCGGCGACGGCTCCGGGCACTGGGGCGACGCGCGCACCGAGACCGCGCGGACCGCGCTCTACGCCGGCGGCAGGCTGATCGGCGAGGAACCGTCCGGCTACGCCGAGTTCGAGGTGCCGCCGGGGAACGCGCGGTACCGGCTGGAACAGTCCGCCACCCGCGGCGCACCGTTCCGGCTGTCTACATCGGTCAGTGCCGCGTGGACGTTCCGTTCGGCGGCGGCCGGAGCTGACCCGGTCCGCCTGCCGTTGTCCACGGTCCGGTTCAGCCCGCGCGTGGACGGCAGGAACGTGGCACCGGCCGGTCCCGCTTTCATCCCCGTCACCGTCGAGCGGACGGCCGGTTCGGCGGCCCGGCCCAACCGCACGCTGACCGTCGAGTTCTCGACCGACGACGGGCACACGTGGCGGCCGGCCAAGGTGCGCGGAACCGGCGACCGGCGGACGGTCCAGGTGACCAATCCCGCCGGAACCGGGTTCGTGTCGCTGCGCGCCGATGCCACCGACGCCGCGGGCAACACCGCCGCGGTGACGGTGCTGCGGGCGTACGCGGTCGGGTAGGACCTAGACAGAAGAAAGACGAGGCGGTGGGCCGACGGCCCACCGCCTCGTCAGGTGGTCCACGCCTGCAACGCCCGGCGATCGGCAGGAACGCGGGGAACTCTGCCCAGGTCACGGGCGATGTGCCACTTCGCGGGTCGATCACGCCGGCGCTCTGGCAACGGCAGGCCTTAGGGTGGCTCGATGATCATCGAGCCGTTGAATCCGGAGGACCGTGCCGACTGGCTGATCGAACGGGGCCGGGTGGACGAGGCGATCACTGTGCTCGAGGGCCTGGCGCGCGACGGCGACGACGGCGACCTGTACAACCTGACCGCGCTGCTGGTGGAGCAGGGCCGCGTCGAGGAGGCCGAGACGCACTGGCGCGCGGCCGTCTCGGCCGGCCTGCCGGGGGCGCACGGCGGCCTCGCGGCCCTGCTGGCGGAGTCCGGGCGCACCGGGGAGGCCCTCGCCGGGTGGCGGGCCGCGATGGAGGCGGGCGAGCCGCACGCCTGGTCCGAGCTTGCCAGGCTGCTCGGCAGGGCGGGCCGGGTGGACGAGGCGATCGCCGAGTACCGCGCGATGATCGCGGGCGGCGACGCGGCCGCGGGCCGAGACCTGGCCAAGATGTACGCGCGGGCGGACCGGCCGGACGACGCGATCGGTGCCTACCGGCGGGCGATCGACGCGGCGGGCGTCGCCCGATGGCCGCTGGGCGCGCTGTTCGAGAGGTTCGGCCGCCTGGACGAGGCGGTGGCCGCCTACCGGGACGCCGTCGCCGCCGGCGAGGAGCACGTGCGCTACCGGCTGATCCGGGCCCTGGCGTCGGCGGGCCGCCTGGCGGAGGCGACCGCGGCGATCCAGGAATCGGGCGGCTCCCGCCGCTCGCTCGGCTGGCTGCTCGCCGAGCAGCGGCGCTTCGCCGAACTGGAGGCCGAGGCGTGCCGGCTCAAGGGCGCGGGCCGGATGGAGTGGGTGAGTCTCATCGTGGGCGCGCAACGGTCCGCGAACTACCACGACGACTGCCCGGCCGACTGCGAGGCCCGCACCAAGGTGGTGCGCGAACTGCCGCAGTGAACGAACTACCGAGGATTCCGCCACCCGGCCCGCGGGTGGTTGCTGAGATGGTTGATCATGGGGCGGTGCCGAACCCTGCGGAGATGCCCGCGGAGTCCGAGTCGTTCTCTCTGGACACGCCGCCGCTGTTCGCCGCGCTGGCGTCGGCCCGCAGCGTGCTGATCGCCGGCGCGGGCGGCGGTTTCGACATCTACGCCGGTCTGCCGCTGGCCTTGGCGTTGTGGCGCCGCGGCGTGCAGGTTCACCTGGCCAACCTGTCGTTCTCCGAGCTCGGACATCCCCCGCGTCTTCCCGCACTGAACGCGCGCACTACGGGGTGGGGTGCTGCGACCGGACCAGGTTCGCGTACGCGCCGCCGGCGCGGATCAGCTCGTCGTGTCCGCCCTGCTCGGCGATCCGGCCGTCCCGCATCACGATGATCACGTCCGCGTGCCGGATGGTGGACAGGCGGTGCGCGATGACGAAGGTGGTCCGTCCGGCGCGCAGCGCGGCCATGCCCCGCTGGACCAGCTGCTCGGTGCGGGTGTCGACCAGGCTGGTCGCCTCGTCGAGCAGCAGCAGGACCGGGTCGGCGAGGAACGCGCGGGCGAGCGTGATCAGCTGCCGCTCGCCGGCGCTGATGCCGGACGCGTCCTCGTCGAGAATCGTGTCGTAGCCCCCCGGCAGGGTGCGGACGAAGGGATCCAGGCCGGTGGCCCGCGCCGCGCCGATCACGTCCCCGCGGGTGGCGCCCTCCCGGCCGTACGCGATGTTGTCGGCGATCGTGCCGGCGAACAACCAGGCGTCCTGCAGCACCATGCCGGTGCACGAGCGCAGGTCCTCCCGGGTCATCGCGGTGATGTCGGTACCGTCGAGCAGGATCCGGCCACCGTCCACATCGTAGAAACGCATCAGCAGGTTGCCCAGCGTGCTCTTGCCGGCGCCCGTCGGGCCGACCACGGCGACGGTGCTGCCCGGCTCGACGACCAGGGACAGGTTCTCGATCAGCCGCCGCTCCGGCACGTACCGGAAGGAGACGTCCCGGAACTCGATGCGGCCCCGCGCGCGGGCCAGGCGCACCGGGTCGGCGGGTTCCGGCTCCTGCTCGCCGGCGCGGAGCAGCTCGAAGATGCGCCCGGCGGACGCGACACCGGACTGCAGCTGGCCGGAGGCGTTGGCGAGCTGGCCGAGCGGCTGGCCGAACTGGCCGGAGTACTGCACGAACGCCTGCACGTCGCCGAGTGACAGGCTGCCGGTCGCGACCCGGAGCGCCCCGACGGCGGTGATCGCGACGTAGTTGAGGTTGCTGACGAACATCATCGCCGGCTCGATCGCCGCGGAGATGAGGTTCGCCCGGAAGCTCACCTCGCGCAGCACCTCGTTTTCCGCGTCGAAGGCCTGCTCGGCGTCCGCGCGCCGGTCGAGAACCTTGATCAGTGAGTGCCCGCTGTACGCCTCCTCGACGTGCGCCGTCAGCACGCCGGTGGCCGCCCACTGCCGGCCGAACATGGGCTGCGACCGCATCACCAGCCGGGACACGATCAGGCCGGAGACCGGCACGCCGGCCAGCACGACGACGGCGAGCAGCGGGGAGACGACGAACATCAGCACCGAGACGACCAGCACCGCGAACGGCGCGGTGACCAGCTGGCTCAGCGCCTGCTGCAGGGTCCGCTGCACGTTGTCCGCGTCGTTGGTGACCCGGCTGATCAGTTCGCCGCGCGGGTTGCGGTCGAAGTAAGCGAGCGGCAGCCGGGCCAGCTTGTCCTGTACGCGTTCGCGCAGCCCGGCCACGGCCAGCTGTACCACGCGGGCGGCCATCCGGTCCTGCGCGAGCTTGGCCGCGGACGCGGCAACGTACAGGATCACGGCGAGCGCCAGCAGGCGGCCGATCGCCGCGAAGTCCATGCCGCGGCTCACCGCGCCGGCGAAGATCAGGTCGGTGACCCGGCCGAGTAGCAGCGGCCCGGCGGCGTTCAGGAGCACCCCGGTCACGCCGAGGGACACCATCGCGACGATCCGGCCACGGTACGGGGCCAGCAGCCCGAACACCTGCGCGACGCCGGTCGGCGGCGCCCGGTGCCGGCCGCCGGGTGCGGTCCCGGCGGCCGTCACCGCGCGGCCTGCGGCTCGAGCTGAGAGGCGGCGATCTCCCGGTACGTGTCGTTGCGCGCCAGCAGCTCGTCGTGGGTGCCGGCGCCGACCAGGCGGCCGCGGTCCAGCACCAGGATGCGGTGCGCATGCCGGACGGCGCTGATCCGCTGCGCCACCGTCAGCACGATCGCGCCGGCCGTCCACGCGCGCAGCGCGGAGCGGACCGCGGCGTCGGTGGTCGCGTCGAGCGCGGAGAAGCAGTCGTCGAACAGGTAGATCCGCGGGCGGCGCGCCACGGTGCGGGCGATGGCCAGGCGTTGCCGCTGGCCGCCGGAGACGTTCGTGCCGCCCTGCGACAGCGGCGCGTGCAGGCCGCCCGGCATCGCCTCGACGAACTCCCGGGCCTGCGCCACCTCCAGCGCCCGCCACAGCTCGGCGTCGGTGGCGGCCGGGTTGCCGAAGCGCAGGTTGGTGGCGACCGTGCCGGAGAACAGGTACGGCGTCTGCGGCACCAGGCCGACGAGACGGCTCAGCGCGCCGGGGCTCAGTTCGCGCACGTCGACGCCGTTCACCCGGATCGCGCCGGCGGTGACGTCGAGCAGGCGTACGGCCAGGTTCAGCAGTGTCGTCTTGCCGGCGCCCGTGCTGCCGACCACGGCGACCGTCTCGCCCGGGCCGGCCACCAGGTCAATCCCGTCCAGGATCGGGCGCTCCGCGCCCGGGTAGCCGAAGCGCGCGGAGCGGATCTCCAGCAGCGGGGCGTCCCCGGCCGGGCGCGACTCGGCCGGCGGTGACACGCCCGGCTCGCAGTCCAGCACCTCGAGGATCCGGCGGGCGGAGGCGCCGGCGCGGGGCACGTTGAGGAAGACAAGCATCGCGGCGACGGTGGCCATCAGGATCAGCGCCTGGTAGCCGAGGAAGGCGTTCAGGGTGCCGGCACCCACCCGGCCGTCGTCGATGCGGACGGCGCCCGCGTAGAGCAGGGCCACGGTGAACAGGTTCATCACGAGCAGCACGGCCGGGAACATCGCCGCGGTGAGCCGGCCGACGCGCAGCGCCACGTCGAGCAACCCGGCGTTGTGCAGGGCGAACCGCCGCCGCTCGTGCGCGTCGCGGACGAAGGCCCGGACCACCCGCACGCCGGTGATCTGCTCGCGCAGCACCTGCCCGACGCCGTCCAGGCCGGCCTGCATCCTGGCGTACAGCGGGCTCATCCGGGCCAGGATGATCGTCGCGGTGATCGACACTGCCGGCACGATCAGCGTGATCAGCCAGGCCAGCGGCGTGTCGGAGCGCATCGCCAGCAGCATGGCGCCGGCGCAGACGAACGGTGCGGCGAGCGCGACGTTCAGGGTGGTCAGGATCAGCTCCTGCACCTGCTGCACGTCGTTGACCGTCCGGGTGACCAGCGAGGAGGTGCCGAACCGGGCCGCCTGGTGTACGGACAGGTCGTGGGTGCGGCGGAACACCGCCGCCCGCAGGTCGCCGCCCACCGCGGTGGCGATCCGCGTGCCCCGCCACACGGCGACGACGCTGAGCGCGGCCTGCAGCACCGCGGTCGCCACCATGATCAGGCCGGTGGACACGATGCGGTCCCGGTCGCCGGCCATGACCCCGTTGTCGATCACGTCGGCGCTCAGCGCCGGCAGCGCCAGCAGGGCGGCGGTCTGCGCGACCTGCAACAGGACGAGCAGCAGCAGGGCGCCGCGGTAGGTCTTGAGACGGGCGCGCAGGAGTCGGAGCAAACCCACAACACGCCCTTCGCCGACCGGTCCTCTAATCCCAGCCTGCGCTCAGCCGATCAGGGGATTTCCTAGAGTTCGCCCGGCTATACCTGACGTAAGATCACAGACCGATCGGAAGGCGGCCATGGTTCTCAGTCTCGCCAGCCTCAATCTGCACTGCGGGCTGGATCACCGCGGCGCGCCGTACTCGGTCAAGGCGGCCGTCGCCGCGCTGGACGCCGACGTCATCGTCGTGCAGGAGAACTGGCGAGCGCGCGGCGGCGAGAGCCTCGCCGCCTCCGCCGCGGCCGACTGCGGGTATCCCTGCTTCACCGAGCTGGACATGGTGCCGGACTCGCCGCTCGCCGACCTGGACGTCGTCGACGGCGCCGCGCCCGACGAGGTCGGCGCGTGGGGCCTGGCGGTGATGAGCCGCGTCCCCTGGGTCGGCACCACCGTCATCGGACTCGGTGCGGCGCCCGGGGACGTGGTCGGCGCCCGCTCGGCGCAGGTGATCGAACTCCCCGGCCTGCGCGTGGTCAACGTGCACCTGACCCACCGGCTGCTGCACGGGCCGGCACAGCTGCGGCGCCTGCTCGCGGGCCTGCGCTCGTCGCGGGTGCCCACGCTGATCGCCGGGGACCTGAACATGTGCCGGCCGACGGTCTACCTTGCCCGCGGCTACCGGCCGGCGGTGCGCGGGCGTACCTGGCCGGCGCAGCGGCCGGTCGCGCAGCTCGACCACGTGCTGCTCGGCGCCGGCGTCACGGCGACGGGCGCCGAGGTCGGCCCGAACCTCGGCTCCGACCACCTTCCGGTCCGGCTGACGATCCAGTGATCCGCCCCGGGGCCGGTCACTGTGTCGGCTCGGTGCGGATGGAGCGCGGGCGGGGGCGGCGCGGCCGCGGTGCCTCGGCCGCCGGGATCAGGCCGGGCACGTCGGGCAGGGCGCTGCGGCGCTGCACGTCCAGCTTGCGGTAGATGCGGGTCAGGTGCTGCTCCACCGTGCTCGCGGTGAGGAACAGGCGGCGGGCGATCTCGCGGTTCTTGTAACCCTGCGCGGCCAGCTCGGCGACCCGACGCTCGGCGCCGCTGAGCTTCGCCGAGCACGGGCCGCCGCGGGGGGCGGCCGGCGGGGCGTCCAGGCCGCGATCGGCCAGCTCGCGCAGCAGCAGGACGGCGCCCGCGTCGTGCGCGAGGCGCCAGGCCCGGTTCAGCGGCGCGTGCGCGTACTGCCGCTCGTTGACCTGCTCGAAGGCCAGCCCCAGCTCGGCCAGGCAGCGGGCCAGCTCGAGCCGGTCGCCGCACGCCTCGAGCAGGCCGACGGCCTCGCGCAGCGGCTCGGGACGCCGGGCCGGAACGAGGGTCGCGGCGTAGACCCGCAACGCGGCGGCACGGATCCGCGGCCGGGTGTCGCCGAGCGCGCGGAGCTGGCGGTCGGCCAGGGCGCGGGCGGCGTCCGGCTCGCCGAGGAGCAGGTGGGCCCGGGCGGCGTCGAGCATCCACGGCGACAGCCCGGGGTAGCTGACACCCCAGGTCTCCTGGATCTCGCCGGCCGCGAGGAACTCGCCGAGGGCGGCCCGCTCGCGGCCGACGGCCAGGTAGTGCAGGCCGCGGGCGCGCAGATAGATCAGGCCGTACGGGCTGCGGCCGAGCGCGCGCGGCACGGTGCCCCGCAGCCGTTCGGCGGCCTCGTCGTGCCGGCCCTGCTGGGTCAGGGACTCCAGGACCGTGCCGAGCGGCATCCCGACGAGCACGCCCCAGCCGGCCGGGGTGAGGGCGCGCAGCGCGGCCTCGGCGGACTCCTCGGCGGCGCACAGGTCGCCGCGGCGCAGCTCGTCGCGGGCCCGGGCGGCGGTCAGCAACGCCTCGGGGACCCGGCTGGCGCAGCGCCGGGCGGCGGCCAGCAGGTCGGCGAACCATGGTGCGCCGGGGTCGAGGGTCTCCGTGTCGTCGAGGGCGAGCAGGGCCATCTGCAACGGCTCCAGGGCGGCGCGGTTCGGGACCAGGCCCTGCAGCACGGCCTCGGGGGTGGCGGATCCGCGCAGCCACGGGCGGGTGGCGGCGACGGTGTCGACCGGCGGCGCCGCGGCGCGCGGTGTGAACGCGCCGGGGTAGAGGCGGCTGAGCCAGACGTCGGTCACGGCGCCCTCGATGCCGGGTTCCGGCCGGCCGGCCAGCATGGTGGCGGCCTCGTCGATCAGGCCGTGCCAGGCGAGGCGGCGGGCCAGCACGGCGGTGCCGGACCGGCGCGCCGCCGCGGTGTGGCCGAGTTCGACGAGGGCGCGCACGGAGCCGGCCGGGCGGAGCCACCACTCGACGTCCGCCAGCTCCGCCTCGGCGGGGCCGCCGGGGTCGGCGCGCACGGCCAGTCCGAGGAACTCCCGGGCCTCCTCGTCGCGGCCGAGGGCGACCGACTCGGCCGCTGCCTCGCGCAGCGCCGCCACGGCCCAGGGCTCGTCGCTGCCGCCGGCCGCGGCCAGGTGGAGCGCGGCGATGTGTACGGACTCGCCCGCGGCGAGCAGCGCACCGGCCGCCTCGAGATGCCGGGCACGGTGTGCGTGAAGATCGGGCGCATCGGGATCGCAATTGCAGACGCGCGGCAGAGCCCTCGTCACCGTTTCCTTTTCTCCACGTCGACTCAACCGGTTAATTGCACCGACAATGAGATATGACCCTGGTCGGGGGCGAGCGAAGGACCATTCCCGCCACCCGGAAGCCGCGATCAAGCCTATCAATGGTTGCGCTTTCAGCCGTATCCGCTTCTCTTCTTCTCACACCGGGTTGTCACGCCGGGGCCACGGATGGTAGTGGAGGCGTCGCTTGCCGAGGTCTAAGGAAATCCCCGGTGCCCGGCATGGGATCAACATGGAGTGAAGCCATCGACCGCGCCTGACGCGCGTCCCGTGTTGTTCGTCAGCCTGCCGGAGAGCGGGCTGCTGAACCCGATGCTGGTGCTCGCGTCCGAGCTGGCCCGCCGCGGCGTGCCGGACCTCTGGTTCGCCACCGACGAGCCGCGCCGGGACGACGTGGAGCGGATCGCCGGTGCGGCGCCGGTGCAGTTCGCGTCGCTCGGCCCGGTGACGCCCGAGCTGTCCGCGGTGACGTGGGACGACGACGTCTACCGCGAGGTCACCCAGCGGAGCCGGTTCAAGGCGCACCGGGCGGTCATCCGGCACACCTACCGCCCGGATCTGCAGGCGGTGAAGTTCCGGGCGCTGGCCGAGGTGGTCGACAAGGTGCAGCCCTCGCTGATGGTCATCGAGTCGCTGTGCGGCTTCGCCGTCGATCTGGCGCTGACCCGCGGTATCCCGTTCGTGCTCAGCGTGCCGTTCCTGCCCAGCAACATCCTCACCGCGCACAACCCGTTCGGAAAGTCGTACACCCCCAAGGGCTTTCCGGTACCGCACTCCGGCCTGCCCGCGCGGATGACGCCCGGGCAGCGGCTCCGGAACCGGCTGTTCAAGCTGCGCACCCTCGCCATGTTCTTCAACCCGGCGATGGGCCGGGTGCTCTCCGAGGACGCCCGGATCCGCAAGGAGCTGGGGCTGACCGCGCCGAGCCCGATGACCCGGGTGGACGAGGCGCGGATGATCCTGTGCGCCTCGATACCGGAGCTGGACTACCCGTTCGAGGTGCCGGAGAAGCTGAAGCTGGTCGGCGCGGTGCTGCCGCCGCTGCCCGAGGCCTCCGCGGACAACGACGTGACGCGCTGGCTGGATGCCCGGGAGTCCGTCGTCTACATGGGTTTCGGGACCATCACCCGGCTCACCGCCGAGCAGGCGGGCGCGCTGGTCGAGGTGGCCCGCCGGCTCGACGGCCGCCACAGCGTGCTGTGGAAGCTGCCGGCCGAGCAGCAGCACCTGCTGCCGCCGCCCGGCGAGTTGCCGGGCAACCTGCGCATCGAGAGCTGGCTGCCGTCGCAACTGGACGTGCTGGCACACCCGTCGGTGAAGGTCTTCTTCACCCACGGCGGCGGCAACGGCTTCCACGAGGGCATCTACTTCGGCAAGCCGCTGGTCGTCCGGCCGCTCTGGGTGGACTGCTTCGACCAGGCCGTCCGCGGCCGTGACGCCGGCGTCAGCCTGACCCTGGACCGGCCCATGACCATCGACCCGGAGGACGTGATCGACAAGTTGACCCGGGTGCTGACCGACCCCTCGTTCACCCGGCGCGCCGAGGAGCTCGGCGCCCGCCAGCGCGCGGCCGGCGGCGCACGCGCCGCGGCCGACCTGATCACACAGGTGGCCCGATGAACTACCGGTACCCGGTGTCCATGCCGTCCCTCGACGGCCGCGAGCTGGAGTACGTGACCAGCACCATCAGCGACGGCTGGATCTCTTCACAGGGCCCGTTCGTCGCCCGCTTCGAGCGGGCCTTCGCCGGCTACAACGGCGTCGCGCACGGGGTGGCCTGCTCGTCCGGCACCGCCGCCCTGACGCTCGCGCTGCGGGCCCTCGGCGTCGGCCCCGGCGACGAGGTGATCGTCCCCGAGTTCACGATGATCGCGTCCGCCTGGGCGGTCACCTACACCGGCGCGACACCGGTCTTCGTGGACTGCGGCGACGACCTGAACATCGACGTCACGAAGATCGAGGCGGCGATCACCCCGCGGACCAGGGTGATCATGCCGGTGCACATCTACGGCCGGCGCTGCGACATGGACCCGATCATGGATCTGGCGTTCCAGTACAACCTGCGCGTGGTGGAGGACTCGGCCGAGGCGCACGGGGTGCGGCCGGTCGGCGACATCGCCTGCTTCTCCCTGTTCGCCAACAAGATCATCACCTCCGGCGAGGGCGGCGTCTGCCTCACCAACGACCCGGGCCTGGCCGGGCAGATGGCGCACCTGCGCGCGATGGCGTTCACGAGGGATCACAGCTTCCTGCACAAGAAGCTGGCCTACAACTACCGGATGACGGCCATGCAGGCCGCCGTCGCGCTGGCGCAGACCGAGCGGCTGGACGAGATCCTGGCCCGCCGCGCGCAGATCGAGAAGCGGTACGACGAGGGTCTACGCGACATCCCCGGCATCACCCTGATGCCGCCGCGCGACGTCCTCTGGATGTACGACCTGCGCGCCGAGCGCCGCGAGGAGCTGCGGGCCCACCTGGCCGGGCACGGCATCGAGACCCGGCTGTTCTTCAAGGCGATGAGCCGCCAGCCCGGTTATCTGGATGAGCGCTGGCCGTCGCTGAACGCGACCAGGTTCAGCGAGGACGGCTTCTACCTGCCCACACACACGTCCCTCACCGACGCCGACATCGACATCATCGTCGCCCGGGTCGGCGAGTTCTACGAGAGGCCGTCATGAGCGAGACCGGGGAACAGCTGGTCGTCGACTTCCCGCTGCGCAAGGAGGGCGAGCCGTTCCCGCCGCCGCGCTACTGCGAGTACCGGCGGCGCGACGGGCTCGTCCTGTCGTACCTTCCGGACGGCAGACCGGTCTGGCTGGTCACCCGGCACGCCGCCGTACGGGAGATCCTGACCAGCAGGAAGATCAGCTCCAACCCGGACCGCGAGGGTTTCCCGAACATCGGCGAGACGATGGGCGTGCCGCGGCAGGACCAGATCCCCGGCTGGTTCGTCGGCCTGGACCCGCCCGAGCACGACCGGTTCCGCAAGGCCCTGATCCCGGAGTTCACCGTGCGCCGGATCCGGGAGATGCGCCCGGCCATCCAGGGCGTCATCGACAAGGTGATCGACGACCTGCTGGCGGCCGGCGACGAGGCCGACCTGATCAACGACTTCGCGCTGCCGATCCCGTCGCTGGTGATCTCGGCGCTGCTGGGCGTGCCGGCCGCGGACCGGGAGTTCTTCGAGTCGCGCACCCGGACGCTTGTCAACATCCGGCAGTCCACCGACGCGCAACGCGACCTCGCCAGCCGGGAGCTGCTGCGCTACATCAACCGGCTCATCGAGATCAAGTCGAAGTGGCCCGGCGACGACCTGCCCAGCCGGCTGCTCGCCGGCGGCGTGCTGCAGGCGCGGGAACTGCCCGGCGTGCTGCTCCTGCTGCTGATCGCCGGGCACGAGACCACGGCGAACAACATCGGCCTCGGCATCGTCACGCTGATGGAGAACCCGCAGTGGATCGGCGACGACCGGATCGTCGAGGAGCTGCTGCGCCTGCACTCGGTCGCCGACCTGGTGTCGCTGCGGGTGGCGGTGGAGGACGTGGAGATCTGCGGCCAGCTGATCAAGGCCGGCGAGGGCATCGTGCCGCTGGTCGCGGCGGCCAACCACGACGAGGAGGTGTTCGCCTGCCCGCACCTGTTCGACCCCGGGCGCAGCGCCCGCCAGCACGTCGCGTTCGGCTACGGGGTGCACCAGTGCCTCGGCCAGAACCTCGTCCGGGTGGAGATGGAGCTGGCGTACCGGACCCTGTTCGAGCGGATCCCGGGCCTCTCGCCCGCGGTCGGCGCGGAAGGCCTGCCCTACAAATACGACGGTGTCCTGCACGGCCTGCACGCGCTGCCGGTCCGCTGGTAGCGACGCCGAACGACCACGGAGGACGAGATGCGTATCACGGTGTCGACCGAGGCCTGCGTCGGCGCGGGACAGTGCGTGCTGTCCGCGCCCGACGTCTTCGACCAGGACGACGACGGGGTGGTCGAGGTGCTGGCCGCCGAGCCGGACGCCGGGCAGAGCGGGGCGGTGCACCTGGCGCAGGAGTTGTGCCCGTCGGGCGCCATCGCCGTCCAGGACTAGCAAATTCCGGCACCCCGGTCCGATTTGATGAGCGACACCCAGCGAGAAGGAGCCCTGCCGTGACGATCGCCGACGACGCGACCAGGTGGATGCGGCGCTACCACCCCGGCCCGGGCCGGGCGGTGCGGCTCGTCTGCTTCCCGCACGCGGGCGGCTCGGCCAGCTTCTACCACCCGGTCTCGGCGGCGCACGGCGCCGTCGCCGACGTGATCTGCCTGCAGTACCCGGGGCGGCAGGACCGCCGCCGGGAGCCCTGCCACACCTCCGTCGCCTCGCTGGCCGACGCGATCGTCGCCGAACTGCGCACGCTCGACGAGAAGCCCACCGTGTTCTTCGGGCACAGCATGGGCGCGGTCCTGGCGTTCGAGACCGCGCTGCGGCTCGAACGCGACGGCGCGGGGCCGCGCACGGTGATCGCCTCCGGGCGGCGGGCGCCGTCGACCTCACGCACCGAGACCGTGCACAACCGCGACGACGACGGCGTGATCACCGAACTGAAGCGCCTCAACGGCACCGTGCCGGATCTGCTCGGCAACGACGAGATCCTGCGCATGGCGCTGCCCGCGATCCGCGCCGACTACGAGGCCATCGAGACCTACCGCGGCCTGCCGGACGCCCGGCTGCGTGCCGGCATCACCGTGCTCACCGGGTACGCGGATCCGCTCACCACCGCCGACGAGGCAGCCGCGTGGGAGCGGCACACCGAGGGCCCGTTCCGGCTGACCGGCTTCCCGGGCGGCCACTTCTTCATCGCCGCCCAGCAGCACGCGGTGAACGCCGAGATCGCCGCGGACCTGGCGGCCGCCCGCCGGCCCGGTGTCGAGGCCGTCCGGTAATTCCCCTGTCACCTCGAGGACCAGGACAAGGACCGCACATGCGCACGCTGCTGGTCGACAACTACGACTCGTTCACATACAACCTCTTCCACTATCTCGCCGAGGTGAACGGGCGACAGCCCGAGGTGATCCGCAACGACGACCCGGCGTGGCGGCCCGAGCGGCTCGCCGAGTTCGACAACGTGGTCCTGTCCCCCGGCCCGGGTACCCCGCACCGGCCGGCCGACTTCGGCCTGTGCGCCGCGATCGCCGCCGAGGGGCGGCTGCCGGTGCTCGGCGTCTGCCTGGGTCACCAGGGCATCGGCCTGGCACACGGCGCGCACGTCGGCCACGCCCCGGAACCGCGGCACGGCCGCACCTCGCTGATCCGCCACGACGGCACCGAGCTGTTCGAGGGCCTTCCGTCGCCGCTCGAGGTGGTCCGCTACCACTCGCTGGCCGTCACCGGGATCACCGGCGACCTGGAGGCCACCGCGTGGGCCGACGACGACGTGGTGATGGCGCTGCGGCACCGCACGCTGCCGCTCTGGGGCGTGCAGTTCCACCCCGAATCGATCGGCACGGAGGGCGGGCACCAGCTGCTGGCCAACTTCGGCCGGCTGACCGAGCGGCACCGCGGCGCCCGCGAGGTCATCGACGTGGCCCCGCCCGCACCGGCGGCCGCGGCCGTCACCGCGCCGGAGCGGACCCGCCGGCTCGAGGTGCTGGTCGAGGCGATGGACACCCGCTGGGACGCCGAGGTCGCGTTCGACACGCTGATCCGTGCCGGCAGGCACCCGTACTGGCTGGACAGCAGCCAGACCGGCGCCTCGGGCGAGGTCTCCGTGATGGGCAACGCCGCCGGACCGCTGGCCCGGATCGCAACCGCGGACGTCACCGCCGGCACCGTCACGGTCGTTTCGGCGGACGGCGTCGAGATCACCTCCGGCACGTTCCTGGACTGGCTGGACGCGGACATGCGCTCGCTGGACACCCGCGTGCCGTTCCTGCCGTTCGACTTCGCCCTCGGCTGGGTCGGCGCGCTCGGCTACGAGCTGAAGGCCGAGTGCGACGGCGACGCCGCGCACCCGTCGCACGAGCCGGACGCGGTGATGGTCTTCGCCGACCGGGCGATCGTGCTGGACCACCGCACCCGCTGCACCTACCTGCTGGCGCTGGCCGAGGACGGCGACGAGGACGCCGCCCGCGCCTGGCTGGCCGACACCACCGCCGCGATCAAGGCGCTCGGCGGCCGCGAGCCCGCACCGTGCGACGGGCCGCCCGCCTCGACGACCTCGCCGCTGCGCCTGCGCCACGACCGGGAGGCGTACCTGGCTCTGATCGAGGAGTGCCAGCGGGAGATCCGCAACGGAGAGACGTACGAGGTCTGCCTGACCAACATGATCGAGGCGGACTCCGACATCGACCCCTGGCAGGCGTACCGCTTCCTGCGCCGGTACAGCCCGGCGCCGTTCGCCGCGTTCCTCGGCTTCGGCGACGTCGCCGTGCTGAGCACCTCGCCGGAACGCTTCCTGCAGATCGACCGGTACGGCGACATGGAGTCCAAGCCGATCAAGGGCACCCGGCCGCGCGGGCGCACCCTGGAGGAGGACGCGCTGCTGGTCGACGACCTCACCTCGAGCGAGAAGGACCGCGCCGAGAACCTGATGATCGTCGACCTGGTCCGGCACGACCTGGGCCGCTGCGCCGAGGTCGGCTCGGTGCACGCGGACAAGATGTTCGACGTCGAGTCGTACGCCACCGTGCACCAGCTGGTCAGCACCGTACGGGCCCAGCTCGCCGCGGACCGCAGCCCGGCCGTCGGGGTGCGCTGCGCGTTCCCGGGCGGCTCGATGACCGGCGCCCCGAAGATCCGCACCATGCAGATCATCGACCGGCTGGAGGCCGGTCCGCGCGGCATCTACTCCGGCGTCATCGGCTACTTCTCGCTGACCGGGGCCGCCGATCTGAGCATCGTCATCCGCACCGTGGTGCTCAACGGCGGCCGGCTGCGCTACGGCGTCGGCGGCGCGATCATCGCGTTGTCCGATCCGGCGGCGGAGTACGAGGAGACCGCCGTCAAGGCGCGTCCCCTGCTGACCCTGCTCGGCGCGGACTTCCCCGAGCGCGACGCCGCGCCGCTGCTCGC
This sequence comes from Actinoplanes sp. NPDC049118, assembly GCF_040648555.1. NCBI lineage: Bacteria > Bacillati > Actinomycetota > Actinomycetes > Micromonosporales > Micromonosporaceae > Actinoplanes > Actinoplanes sp. NPDC049118. Next base: position 10,542 of record NZ_JBEZDY010000011.1, on the reverse strand, counting down.
GCAGGCCTGACCCTCTGGAGGCACCATGGCGATCACCGCCGCGGACTATCAGCTCGACCCGCCCGCGGATCTCGTGCACCACCTCGGCGGGTACACGCTGCCGTCGGTGTTCGCCGCCGCGGTGGCCGCCGACCCGGACGCCGTCGCGATCGTGGACGGCGACCGGTCCTACACCTGGCGACGGTGGCGCACCGAGGTGGACGCGGTGGCCCGGGGCCTGCAGGAGGCGGGCGTCAGGCCCGGTGACGTCGTAGCGGTGCAGCTGCCCAACGGCTTCGAGTTCCAGACCGTGCACCTGGCCGTCGCCGAGGCCGGCGCGGTGATGATGCCGATACACGCCGGCAGCGGCGCCCGCGACGTGCTGGCCCTGCTGCGCCGGGTGGATCCGGTCGCGTTCGTGCTGGCCACCGGCGGTTCGACGAACGAGCTGCGTGCCGCGGTGCCGTCGCTGCGGGCGGTGCTCACGCTGGAGGCGCTGCTGGCCGCCGCCGCGCACTGGCGCGGGCACCGGCCGGCCCCGGTCGAGGTGCTGCCGGACTCTCCCCTGGTGCTGATGCCGTCCTCGGGCACCACGTCGCAGCGGCCGAAGATCTGCGTGCACCACCACGACGGCCTGCTGTCCAACATCTCCCACGTCACCGCCGAGGCCGCCGGGTCGTTCGCGCCCGGCATCGTCACCGCCTGCCCGCTGAGCCACCTCTTCGGCCTGCAGTCGATGCACCACGCGCTGTTCGCGCGCAGCAGGCAGACCATCCTGGACGCCTGGGACCCGGACCGGTTCCTCGAGCTGTGCCGGCGGGCGCGGCCGGGCGTGGTGTTCCTGGTGCCCACCCAGATCTACGACGTGGTCGCCCGGCTCGCCGAGCTCGGCGAGCCGGCCGGGTTCGCGCCGCGGGAGGTGCGCACCGCGGGCAGCGCGCTGCCGCCCGCGGCGGTGACCGACGCCCGTGCGGCGCTGGGCGCGCCCGTGGTGATCGTCTGGGGGATGTCGGAGCTGGGCACCGGCACCCGTACCCACGCCGGCGACGACCCGATGGTCGCGGCCCGGACGATCGGCCGGCCCGGCACCGGCTCCGAGCTGCGCATCCGCGACGCGGGCGGCAACCCGGTCGGCGTCGGCGTGGCGGGTGAGCTGCAGTACCGGGGGCCGAACCTGTTCCGCGGTTACTACGGCGATCCCGGGCTCACCGCCGCCGCGATCACCGACGACGGCTGGCTGCGCACCGGCGACACGGCCGCGGTCGACGCCGACGGCCGGATCGTCTTCCACGGCCGGGCCGCCGAGATCATCAACGTGGGCGGCCGCAAGGTCAGCGCGGTCGAGGTGCAGAGCCTGCTCGCCGACCTGCCGGGCATCGGCCCGCAGGCGGTGGTCGGCCAGGCCGACCCGCGGCTCGGCGAGTTCCCCGTCCTGGTGGTCACCGAGGCGGCCCGCGGCCGGATCGACCTCGCCAAGGTCACCGGCTTTCTGCGCGGGCTCGGCCTGGCCGACTACAAGATCCCGTTGGATCTGGTCTTCCTGCCGGACCTGCCGCGCACCCCGGCCGGCAAGCTGCACCGCCGCGCGCTGGAGGACCTGCTGCGGGAACGCCCGCACCGGCCGGTCGCGTACGCCGGCACCCTGCAGGACGCGCTCGACCTGGTCCGCGCCTGCGTCGCCCAGGTCGGCGAGGGCGCCGACATCGGCCCGCGGGACAGCTTCCGCAGCCGCGGCCTCGACTCGATCCGCACCATCCGGCTGCGCAACGCCATCGCCGAGGCGATCGGGATGAGCCTGCCCGCGACGCTCGCCTTCGACCATCCGACCCCGCTCGCCGTCGCGCGGCACCTGGTCGGGCAGGACGACGACGACCCGCTGCCGGTGCGGGCCGCCGGCCCGGACGAACCGATCGCGATCGTCGGCATGGCCTGCCGGCTGCCCGGCGGCGTGACCTCCCCGGACGAGCTCTGGGAACTGGTCGCCGGCGGCGTGGACGCGATCACCGGCTTCCCGCGGGACCGCGGCTGGGACCTCGACACGCTGTTCGACGACGACCCGGACCACCCCGGCACCACGTACGCGCGGGAGGGCGGCTTCCTGCACGATGCCGCCGGCTTCGACGCCGGGTTCTTCGGCTTCTCCGCGCGCGAGGCCCTGGCGACCGACCCGCAGCACCGGATGATGCTGGAGGCCGCCTGGGAGGCGTTCGAGCGCGCCGGCATCGACCCGGACTCGGTACGCGGCTCGCGCACCGGCGTCTTCCTCGGCGCGATGTACCAGGACTACGCCACGGGGGCGGCCGGCGACCTCGAGGGCCTGCGCGCCGTCGGGCGCGCCGCCAGCGCCATGTCGGGCCGGATCGCGTACCAGTTCGGCCTGCACGGCCCGGCCGTCACGGTGGACACCGCCTGCTCCTCGTCGCTGGTCGCGCTGCACCTGGCCGGCCAGTCGCTACGTTCCGGCGAGTCCTCGATGGCGCTGGCCGGCGGCGCGGCGGTGATGGCCACCCCGGACTCGTTCGTCGAGTTCTCCCGGCTCCGCGGCCTCGCACCGGACGGGCGGTGCAAGTCGTTCGGCGACGGCGCCGACGGCGCCGCCTGGTCCGAGGGCGCCGGCCTGCTGCTGCTGGAACGCCTCGGCGACGCCCGCCGCAACGGCCATCCGGTGCTCGCCGTGATCCGCGGCTCCGCGGTGAACTCCGACGGCGCGTCCAACGGCCTGACCGCACCGAACGGCCCGGCGCAGCAGCGCGTCATCCGTCAGGCGCTGGCCAACGCCGGCGTCTCGCCCGCCGATGTGGATCTGGTCGAGGCGCACGGCACCGGCACGTCGCTGGGCGACCCGATCGAGGCGCAGGCCATCCTGGCCACGTACGGCGAGGGCCGGCCGGACGGCCGGCCGCTGTGGCTCGGCTCGGTGAAGTCCAACATCGGCCACACCCAGGCCGCCGCCGGGGTCGCCGGGGTGATCAAGGCGGTGCTGGCGATGCGGCACGGCGTGCTGCCCCGCACCCTGCACGCGGACCGGCCGTCCGGCAACGTCGACTGGTCCCGCGGGTCGGTGCGGCTGCTCACCGAGGCCCGGCCGTGGCCGGCCGCGGACCGCCGCCGGGCCGCCGTGTCGTCGTTCGGGATCAGCGGCACCAACGCGCACGTGGTGCTCGAGGACGTGCCCGAGCCGGACGCCGGGCCGGCCGCCGCCGGCGACGCACCGTGGCTGCTGACCGCGCGCGACGAACCCGCGCTGCGCGCGCAGGCGCGCCGGCTCGCCGACCACCTCGCGGCCGCGCCCGCGGCACCGGCGGACGTGGCGTACTCGCTGCTCACCGGCCGGGCCGTGCACGACCACCAGGCCGTGGCGACCGGCACCGACCAGCTGGAGGCGCTCGCCGCGGGCGGCGGACCGCAGATCACCCGCCGGACGGCCGAGCACGGCGGGCTCGCCTTCGTCTTCTCCGGGCAGGGCAGCCAGCGTCCCGGCATGGGGCGGGCGCTGTCCGGGCGCTACCCGGTCTTCGCGGCCGCCTTCGACGAGGCCCGCGCGCTGCTCGGCGGCTTCGACCCGGACCGCCTCGACCGCACCGGCAACGCGCAGCGGGCCATCTTCGCCTTCGAGGTCGCGCAGTACCGGCTCCTCGAGTCCTGGGGCGTCACGCCCGACGCGGTCGCCGGGCACTCGATCGGCGGGATCGCCGCGGCGCACGTCGCCGGGGTGCTGTCGCTGGCGGACGCCTGCACGCTGGTGTCCGCCCGGTCCCGCCTCATGCAGGACCTGCCGGCCGGCGGCGCGATGGTCGCCGTGCAGGCCTCGCCCGACGGGCTGGAGTTGCCCGAGGGCGTCTCGATCGCGGCGATCAACGCGCCCGACGCTATCGTCCTGTCCGGACCGGAGGAGCCGGTGCTCGCCTACGCGGCACGGTTCGCGCGGACCAGGCGGCTCGCCGTCAGCCACGCGTTCCACTCGGCGCTGATGGAGCCGATGCTGGACGAGTTCGCCGAGGTGCTGCGGGGGCTGACGTTCCACCCGCCGTCGATCACGTGGATCTGCGACACCACCGGGGCGCGCGTCACCGAGGCCGGCCCCGGCCACTGGGTCCGGCACGTGCGGGAGACGGTCCGGTTCGCCGACGCCGTGGCGACCCTGCGGGAGGCGCGGATCACCACGTACGTCGAGATCGGCCCGGACGCCGTGCTGACGCCCGCGATCACCGGGGCGACGGTGGTACCGGCCGGCCGCCGCGACCGCGACGAGGACGCCGCGCTGCTGGAGGCGGTGGCCCGCCTGCACGGCGCGGGCGTGGCCGTGGACTGGTCCGCGGTGCTGCCCGGCGCGCGGCGGACACCGCTGCCGACGTACGCGTTCCAGCACCGGCGGTACTGGGTGTCGGTGACCCCGTCCGCGCCGCCGCGGACGCCGGAGATCGACGACGTGGTCGAGCCGGTTGCGGCCGGGCCCGGCGCGTTCGAGCGGGACGAGGTCGTCCTCGGCGTCGTGGTGGCCGAGCTGGCCGCGGTGCTTGGCGGCGCGCCGTCGAGGCCGATCGACCCGGCCCGGCCGCTGACCGAGCTGGGCATCACCTCGGTGAACGCCATCGAGCTGCGCAACCGGCTGATGGCGCGTACCGGGGTGACGATGCCCGCGACGCTGGTCTTCGACCACCCGACGCCGCACGCGATCGTGCGGCTGATCCGCGCGTCCCTCGCGCCGTCGGCCGACACCCCGGACGAGCTGATCACCCGGCTGGAGCGGTTGCTGGCCGACGGGACCACCCTGGACGCCGCCGCGGCGGCCCGGCTGCGCGCCCTGGCCGGCGCGCGGCTGGATCTCGACGCCGCCGGCGACGACGAGCTGTTCCGTCTCCTGGACAACGCCTAGCCGATCGGCACCGTGTCCCCCTCGCGACGCCTCGCGGGCGCGAACGACGGGCAACTCGCCTGATGGCGGCCCGACTTCGCCCCGAGACCACCCAAAATACAATAATCGGACATTCGCTCAGGACGTCGCGCGGGAAGCCGATCAGTGATGGTGAGTTGCCTGCGGCCGCCCGGGAGTTGATCATGGAACGGATGGATCCGGGTCGCGCGCCCCTCCCCGTGCCCCTCTCCAGTGACGGTCCGTTCACGGCGTTCGCCTTCCGGGTACACAAGATGATCGTCAAGGGTGAGTTCCGCCGCGCGATCGAGGCCGCCGACCACTACGAGGCCTTGATCCGGCTAGCCGGCGACGAGATCACGCTCGGTTACCTGCAGCAGTGCCGGATGTTCGCACTCATGTGGATGGGCCGTGACCGCGAAGCGGTGACGGTGGGCCAGGAGCTCCTGCGCCTGCGCGAGCGGCTCGGCAACCGGGTGGCCGAGGCGAAGACCCGTGCGGATCTCGTCGAGATGCAGTTCCGGCTCGGGCGGCTCGACGAGGGGCTTGAGGGTCTGGCGCGGGCAAGCGCGACGCTGGCGCCCATCGACAGCAACGACCTGCGGTACCTCGCGGCGGTGAACTCGCTCGCCAACGCCGCACACGGGGTCGAGCTGTACGAGCTGGGCGAGCAGGCGTGCCGACGGGTCATGCACCGCGTCGGCACCAGGATGAACTTCGCCTGTCCGATCCACGAGACGTACGTCATGCTTCTGCTCGAGTGGGGCCTGCGGCTGGAGCAGATCGGCCGGCCGGACGAGGCCCGGGCGCGCCTGCGCCGATGCCGGGCGATCGCCGTCGAGATCATCACCGACCTGGAGCTCCGGGAATCCACACCCACCCTCGTGATGAAGGGCGCGTACGCGTTGACGCTTGCCAAACTCGGCGAGTTCACCGCCGCGCTCGCCCTGGCGCGGGAGATCATCGGGCCGCTGCGGGAGGAGCAGCAGTACATGGACGCCCGGCTTGCGCATCTCGCCGCCGGACTGGCGATCCACGCGGCGGGCGATGTCGAGGGCGCCCATCGGGAGCTGCTGGCGGCGCAGCAGCTCTGCGAGTACGGCAGCACCCGGATGGAACGGCTGCAGGTGCAGTACGAGCTGGCCCGGTTGGCCGCAGCCCAGGTGGCCCCGGCGCATGCCCGCGACCTCATGAACGCCGTGCACGAGCAGGCGAGATGCCTGTGGGAGCTGCGCCTGGAGCGGGTGGCGATGCTCCGCCAGGCGACCGAGCGCATCGACTTCGAGAAGGAGCGTCGCCGCACCGACGCGGAGCTGCTCCGCGACGAGTTGACGGGCGTCGGCAATCGCCGCCTGTTCGAGCGCCTGATGGCCACCTTCCGCGAGTCCTGTGACGAGCCGCGGTACCTGCTGCTGATCGACGTCGACGAGTTCAAACCCATCAACGACACGTACTCACACGCCGTCGGCGACCAGGTGCTTGTCGAGATCGCGACCGCGTTGCGTACCGGCTGCCGAGGGGACCGCGATGTCGTCACCCGCTTCGGCGGCGACGAGTTCGCGGTGTTCCTGTACGCCGACCGGGCCAGCGCCGCGGATATCGGCGAACGGATCCGCCAGGCGGTGTCCAACCGCGACTGGGACGCGCTCGCACCGGGCCTGAAGGTCACGATCAGCATGGGCATGGCCGCGGTCGGCGGCGGCGTGCCGGCCGACGGATTGTTCGCCGCGGCCGACGAGAACCTGTACCGGGCCAAGCGGCAGGGCCGCGACCGGGTGGTGTCCTGACGGGCGGGAGCGTCCACCTCGACAGGCCGGGAACGCGGCCCTAGGCTCAGCCAGCACGCAGCGCGAGCAGGTAGAGCGGGTAGCCGAACCGGTCGGGGTGCAGCGTCACCCCGGTGAACCGGGTGTCGGCGGCGAACAGCGCCGGCATCGTCTCGCCGTGCAGGTGTCCGTGCTCCAGGACCAGCGCGCCGCCGGGCCGAAGCAGCCGGGCCGCGGTGTCAACCGCGCCACGGATGACGTCCAGGCCGTCCGGTCCGGCGTAGATCGCGATGCGCGGCTGGTGCACCGCGAACTCCGGCGGCAGCTGGGCCTGCTCGGGCACGAACGGCGGGTTCGTCACCACGACGTCCACCCTGCCGTTCAGCTCGGCGAGCACGTCCGGCGCGGTGACGTCGCCGCGGTGCAGGTGGATCGCGGTGTCTCCCGCCGCGACCCGGTCGGCGGCGTTCAGCTCGGCGAACCCGTACGCCTGCTCGGCGATCTCCACCGCGTGCACCTCGGCGTCGGGGCGGCGGTGGGCGATCGCGAGGGCGATCGCGCCGGCGCCGGCGCACAGGTCGACGATCAGCGGGGCGGTGGTCGCCCGTACGTGCTCGAGCGCCGGCTCGACCGGGTCGCTGAAGTCGCGCCGCGGTACGAACACGCCCGCGCCGACCCGCAGCTCCAGCCCGGCGAACGGGGCCACCCCGGTCAGGTACGCCATCGGCACGCCGGAGATCCGGCGCTTCGTCAGGCGCTGGAACTCCTCGGCGACCGTGTCGTCCGGTTCGGCGTCGCGGTCGATGTCCGCGGCGCCGATCCCGGCGGCCAGGGCGTACAGCTCCTCGGCGTCCCGGTGCGGGGTGGCGCTCATCCCGTGCGCTATCGGGCCGACCGCGGCGTCGATGAGTTTGCCGATCGTCATGTGACACTCCAGTCAGGAAAGGCCCAGTTCGTTGTCCAGCAGGTCGAAGACGTCGTCGTCGGACGCGGAGTCGAAGTCGAACTCCGGCCCGTTCCCGGCGTCCGCTCCCCCGCGCCGCTTGCTCCACCTGGTGCGCAGCACCTCGAGCCGCCCGGCGATCTGCTCGTGCCGGTCCTCGGAGACCTCCAGCTCGCCGAGGACCTGTTCCATGCGCTCCAGCTCGGCCAGCAGCGCCTCGGCGCCGGACACCGGGGCGGGCGCCACCTGCGCGTACAGGTGGGTGACCAGTTCGTCCGGCGTCGGGTGGTCGAAGAGCAGGGTGGCCGGCAGCCGCACGCCGGTGAGGGCGGTGAGGCGGTTGCGCAGTTCGACCGAGGTGAGCGAGTCGAAGCCGAGGTCCTTGAACGCCGTGGCGGTCCCGATCCGGCCGCTGTCCGAGTGGCCCAGCACCTGGGTGACCTGCGCCCGGACCAGGTCCAGCAGGATCTCCCGCCGCTCCGGCACCGAGGCGCCGGCCAGCCGGCGCGCCAGTTCGGCGCCGCCGTCGCCGGCCGCGGCGGCCCGCTTGGCCGGCGTGCGGACCAGTCCGCCGAGCACCGCGGGCAGGTCGCCGCGGGCCCGCAGCGCGGCCGGGTCCAGCCGCACCGGCGCGACCACGGGCGTGCCCGCGGTCAGGGCCGCGTCGAACAGGTCGAGGCCCTGTTCGACGGTGAGGGGCGGCATGCCGGCCCGGGTCATCCGGTCGATGTCGGCGGCGTTCAGCGTCGCGGTCATGCCACCGGAGCGCACCCACGGCCCCCAGGCCAGGGAGGTGCCCGGCAGGCCGTCCGCGACGCGGTGCGCGGCCAGCGCGTCCAGGAACGCGTTGGCCGCCGCGTAGCTGCCCTGCCCGGGGTTGCCGAGCTGGCCCGCCAGGGAGGAGAACAGGACGAAGGCGTCCAGGTCCAGTCCCGCGGTGGCCCGGTGCAGCTGCCACGCGGCGTCCACCTTGGGCCGGAGCACGGCGGCCAGCCGCTCGGGGGTGAGCGAGCCGATCACGCCGTCGTCGATGACCCCGGCGCAGTGCACGACCGCGCGCAGGTCCGGGATGCCGGCGATCAGCGCGTCGACCGCGGCGCGGTCGGTCACGTCGCAGGCGACCGCCCGGCCGGGCAGCTCGTCGGCGCCGGGCGCCTCCGGGCCACGGCGGCTGACCAGCAGCAGGTCGGTGACGCCCTGCGCGGCGAGGTGCCGGGCGACGAGCGCGCCCAGGCCGCCGGTGCCGCCGGTGACGAGCACGGTGCCGCGCCACCGCGCCGGTTCCCCGCCGGCGCCGATCCGGGCCAGCCGCGGCGCGTACGGGCCGTCGGCGGCGAGGATCAGGTGTGGTTCGTCCGCGGCGAGCGCGGGCCCGGTGAGGTCCCCGCCGTCCAGTTCGATCAGGCCGAGCCGGCCCGGGTTCTCCGCCTGTGCGCTGCGGACCAGGCCGCGGACCGCCGCGCCGGCCAGGTCACCGGCGCGGGTGGCCAGGACGAGCCGGGCGGCCGCGAACCGGTCGTCGGCGAGCCAGTCCTGGAGCAGGGCCAGCACGCGGGCGGTCTCGGCGTGGGCCGCGTCGGCGGTGTCCGCCCCGGGCGCGGCGGCGACGGGCACGACGACGGCCTGCGGTACGCCGGAGCCGGCGAGGGTGTCCAGGTCGGGGAACGACTTGGCGTGCAGGCCGGCGAACGTCTCCCAGCCTGCGCCGAGGACCGCGACGGATTCCACGCCGGTCTCCGGTAGCGCCACCGGCACCCGGTTCACGGCGTAGAGGTCGCGGGCGGTCAGCGCGCCCGGGTCCAGCGGCCGGGTGACCAGGGAGTCCACGGTGGCGACCGGGTTTCCGGCGGTGTCGGCGAAGGCCAGGGCGATGCCGTCGCCGGTGCGGCGCAGCCGGACCCGGACCGTGGACGCGCCCCGGGCGTGCAGGGTGACGCCCTCCCAGGCGAACGGGACACCCGCCGGGCCGTCCCCGCCGGCCGCCATGATCGCGTGCAGGGCGGCGTCGAAGAGGGCCGGGTGCAGGCCGTACCGGTCCGCGCCCGCGTCCTCGGGCAGGGCCACCTCGGCGTACAGGTCGTCGCCGTCGCGCCAGGCGGCGCGCAGGCCTTGGAAGACCGGGCCGTACACGAATCCGGCGTCCGCCATGCGTTCGTAGGCGCCGGCGAGGTCGATCTCCTCGCCGGTGACGGTGAACGTCTCCGGCGTGCCCGCCGCGCCGAGGGTGCCGCTCGCGTGCGCGGCCCAGTCGCCGTCCGGTTCGTTCTCCGGCCGGGAGTGCACCGCCACCGGGCGGCGGCCGGTGTCGTCGGGCGCGCCGACGCTGACCCGGACCTGCACCGCGCCGCGTTCGGGCAGCACCAGCGGCGCGGCGAGGGTGAGCTCCTCCAGGCCGGGGGTGCCGGCCTCGGCGCCGGCGTGCAGGGCCAGCTCGACCAGGGCGGTGCCGGGCACGAGCACGCTGCCGAAGACCTCGTGGTCGGTGATCCACGGCTGGTCCTGCGCGCTGAGCAGGCCGGTGAACAGGTACCCGTCGGTGGTGACCAGTTCGAGGGCGGCGCCGAGCATGGGGTGTCCGGCGTCGGTGAGTCCGGCCCGGCGCATGTCGCCGCCGGGCAGCGCCGAGCCGTGCGGCCAGAACCGCTGGTGCTGGAACGGGTAGGTGGGCAGGTCGACCCGGTCGCCGCTGACGATGGCGGTCCAGTCGACGTGCTGACCGGAAACCCAGAGCCGCCCGACCGCGGTGAGCAGCGTGGCGACCTCGTCCCGGTCGCGGCGCATCGCCGGTACACCGTCGTCGACCATCGCCGAAAGCACGGCGTCCGGACCCACCTCCAGGAACCGGTCGGCCGTTGCGGCGGCGACCCCGTCGGCGAACCGCACGGCCTCGCGGACGTGCCGCACCCAGTACGCCGGATCGGTGAACAACTCCGACTCGACCCGGCCGGTCACGTTGGAGACCAACGAAACCACCGGCGGGT